>JAFRSV010000002.1 GCA_017427405.1 Alphaproteobacteria bacterium | reverse complement strand
TTCAGGCCAATATAATAATAAGTTCACCACACGTGGATTTATTAAATACATCAACGACATCGGCATAACCAAAAACAACCCACATAAATTGGATTTCCACTCATTGCGTAAAAATGCCAATTTGTGTTTGGAATCAAAAGCGGTTCCAGAAACATTTATCAACGATATTATCGGTTGGGAAGGTCGAAGCACACGTCAACAATCATATTCCAACCACGATTTGCAAAAAATCAAGGTCCAAGCCGATAAACTGTGTTATGACTTTTTACAACCTGAATTTGACCAATGGAAAATTATCATGGCGAATAAATAACCTGCGCTGGTAAAAACACAAAAAAAACGCGCTTTAGGGACATTTTGCATCATCCACACACACCGAATTCAATAGGTTTTTCACCACTATCGATGTCTCCTCCCCTTTCAATTGTTGCAAAAACCCCAAGCCAAAAATCCCGTAACTTATTGATTTATATATAAAATATTAATTTTTTCTTCCCACTAAAATAATAAAAAATAATAATCTATGCCAAAATAGCAACTAATAAAAAAAAACGTATCAACAAATGCAAAATTCCACCCTCTGATAACAAAATCTTGCGTTTGTAATAACCATTATGCAAAATATATGTGATAAAAACAGGTTACCATATGCGAATAACATACAGAATTGAACAATATGATATTGATGATTTTAAAATAATTATTACAAAGCCAGAATATCTTAGCGAAATACGCACCAGAATTCATATGCCACATTTTTTATTATCAGAGTTGCAACAAAATGTCGCGAAAAATTTGACACAAAATATCCAGCGTTTTTGTATCAAACACAAACAACATACCGATGTATTACGCAATAAATCTTTTGAATTTACACCCGATGAACGAGATAAACACTGGACAAATGATAATTCATGTTGGTTTTATACAGGCAAATTTATAGATGATACGAAATGTAAAATGTCCGACAAGGAAAGAAACACAATATATTATGAAAATTATTATCGTTACACCCAACAAGCAAAACCTATTTTTTATTTAAAGATGAATCGTCAAGGCAAAGATAAACCTATCGTTTTTCAAAAATCCTTCAAAAACAGAGATATTGACGCTAATGAATTGATAAAATATTTTGGTATCAAAAAATCTGAAATAAAATATTGGAATCGCATACAGCGTGACTGGTGTTCAACGAAAGGCAACAACAAAAACAGTGTTTACTTTCCTAGATATATTAAGAAAGGGGGTCGTAATATCTACACGATTCGCGAAATCAATAAATATGTAGGGAATTTATTTGAACATAATAGACCAAAGTACGATTTTATAATACAAAATTTTCAAAAAAAGCACCTTACGGCTTTTTAAAAAACCGGCCTCAAAGCCACTGTGGAATTGAATCTTTGCTATCCAAATTATTAGTAGCCATAGCTCGACAGGTGCAATTTTGCGCACTATAATTAATGATGAATAAACAAATAAAAAAAGGAGCGCAAAAAACAGCACCCCCTCTTTCGAAATCAAAACATATTAAGAAATATGTGATGAAACCTTGATACAGTTTAATCATATATCATTTTTGTGTTTTGTCAAAGGATAATCTTGGCGATTGTTTGGGTTATCAAAAAAAAACTAACAGCATTAGATATTCGGAGCAGCTATATCGCGTTTTGCGTCGGTGCCTTTTGCAACAAAAATTAATCAAAACAACCTAAGGAGAAAACCATGGCAGAAGAAAAGAAAGAATATAAGTTCACGAACATGATTCTGGACTTATTTAATCAAAAAGTCACCAAGTTGAACGATCAATTTGGCGACTATCTTGATTTTGAAATCGTATCGAAAGGTACAAAACAAGTAACGGCAAAAACAGCATTGGATATGATTCAAAATCTTGATTGTTTACCCGTAACAGATAAGGATTTTTATCCGTTTCGGGAATGTCAGTTCGATATGATCCCGGTATTTGCACGTAAAGAATTTGTTGAAACTTTTTTATGGTGCAAAAACATGTTTGAGCCATCTGTACCAACCACAGAATCTTTGGCTCATGCAAAGGAATTGGTTGACATCCATTATGTTCCAACAACCAAAGAAGATCAAACGATTCTCAACATATTACGTGATGGGGATTGGTGGGGTGACTATTTGAGTGAATATGACTTGGATTGGATCTTTGTCGCAGCAAAAGATGAATATCTAAACACTGAGTTTGCCGATTTGTACGAAAACAGCGGTGTAATGATGAAAGAAGTCATAGTGACTGATTATTTATGCAGGCATTATGATTTGGTCATCGTGTTGGAAGAATTGAAATCATTACGCAAACGTATCCGTGACACCTTCATGTTGGGCAGCCAATCGAATGTTGGATTTTGAATCGGCTAATAAACGGTCCCGGGGTAAGACCTGGGACCAGACAAAAATTAAATTAACAAAAAAAAATCACCAGGAGTAATAAAAAGTTCAAAAGAATTTGCGTTTTTAACAGTTCTATATATTGTCAGGGCAACCTGGCGCAATGTAACAAAACGGCAAAACGCAGATGTGACGAAATTTTATACCATTTAACCGGCATTGTTGAAAAAAAAGGCACTGGTTAACATGGTTCGGAGATGGTTTGGATTCGACTTTTTACAGGTTTCAACAATGAACCCCCAGAAAGTATGCCTTCCAAACGGCGTCCGATACTTCTGGGGGTTGCTTTAACTTAATGAAAGGAAATAAGTAAAATGTCAAACGTAAAAGTCTCTGCTAGGCACGAACATGAAGAAGCTATTGCTTTGTATTGTGCAAAGAACAACATCGAATTTAATCAAGCTAACGCGTACGATGTTATAATGAAAACCTTTGAATCTGATCCAATTATGTACAAGGACGATGATGGTACTGAACGTAATGGAACAGCAAGGGTCGCTTGGAATATCGAGCAAAAACCAAAGGCAATTGAACGTATTGCTGATAAAATTGAGCGCAAAAAGAACGAGCTTTATCAGGAACAGATACAGCGAAACATTGAACATGCGAAAGTTGATTCAGTTCCGGATCTTGATAAATTGGTCGATAATCTATATCGTCTCAACATCGTCGATGAAAACAGCTATTTGGCGTTGGTCTGTTTTCTTATGCAGCTGAAGTATTCGCGTGACAGTGAAATCTTGGAAAATGATAAGACCTGTGTCTTTTTCAATGGGATCGCACGTAACGGTAAATCTGCTACGGCAAAAGCTATTTGTGACGTGGAATCCCAGTTTGGAACGGTGTTTAAAGCCCAAACAGGAAAGCTTTTGGAAGCGGTTCACGAAGAACAGGTTTGGAAAAGCCATTTGAATTATTTTGATGAAGTGAAACCAACAGATATTGATCGTGAATTGTTATTAACCATCGTTAATGGTGGCAATGTCGAAATTAACCCAAAGAACAAGAGACCGGTGAACTTTTACGTTAACACGAACAACATCTTTACTTCAAACGATCTAATCAGTTTGAAACAGCGTCGTGTATCGGTTGTTAAATTTGGCGACAGATTAAACGGACGTCCATTGGCACCGGGAACGCTGAACAAAATAATTACCGATATTTTTAATTCGTTACCAACTTTCGACCATTATTATGATTTGTATGATATTGTTTCGATTTATAATGAAAACCGTATGAATCCACTGGCAATATCAAACATTATCACATTTATGACCGATAAATTGGGGTTTGTTAATCGGGAAGATGAAAGAACCTTGACAGCACGTATAACATTTGCACCACATGATATATACGCTTGCGTCAAAGATACATTTAGCAAACAAATTCTTTCTTCGGAACGCAAAGACGCGATTAAAACAGCATTGGATTCTTTCAAGCATGACGGGTTAATCGATGAGATTTTTTATAACAATTGTTCGACAAGGCATTTTGCAGTAACTGGTGAACAATATTTGGCTATTTTGGAACGATACAATGACGTCGGAACAAAGGATGAGACAAACGAAAAAATCAGTCACGAAGGACTTCGCAAAAGTTTAGCACGTTTTTTCGAAGGCACACCAGAATTTGAACATATTTGTTGGAAAAGGGGCTTGAGAAATGAAAACGATTAACATGGAATGGATGGCACCCTTTGTTGAAAATCCTGAAAAATATCAGGCAAGGCTTCATGAAAATGTTCTGCGTGTCACTGATGATGTAGAAAATAAAGGTTATCTGCTTTATCGTGATTTGAGAAAACGGATGGATAATTTTATCACTAATGCTGCGAATTGTGGTGTTAATTATGGCATCTTAACTGCGCTGGAACATTGTATCACAAAGGATGTATGTAAATACTTGTCATATAAAACTTTATACCGAATATTGTTTGATGACGTTCGTCGTCAACCAGTAGACATCTTTGCTTACCGGTTCATAAAGAATTTGTATAAACAACATCTGGGTATAACAGATGACCGAACGCTGAGATTGGCAGAACGATCCAAATTGTCCGGCTTCTGTTATTATTCCCCTATCAGCAACAATCATTGGTACGCTATAGATCCAATTTGGCCAAAATACATGACGATCGAAGATAAGGACAGTTTCAAAAAACGCAAAAAGAAAGAAGCAATAGCAGAACAGAAACGCAAAGCCAAGGAAGCCAGACAAAAGAAGTTCGAACAGGAAGAAGGCAAAGTACAATGGGGTGCAGAAGAAAAACAGGCATTCAAATCGGCTTTGGAAGAAAAATTTGGTCCATTACAAAAGCCTGATTCAGAATCACAGAATCAGATCCAGAATCACGAAAATTCAAAAAGTGATAAATGATACACCCGTTCAAATCGGGGCAATCCTGGGTCAACTTTGAACACAGTAATTAAAAACCACCAATTTTTATCTTGGTGGTCTTTTTTATGCATTAATTATATTTACAGACATCGCAATATTATTATCTTTTAATTTTTGTCTGGCTTGGCATGCTTGGTCATATCTAAAATATATTTCAGGTAAAGTAATCCCATTGGCAACCAATTTAAAACATGTGCAATTCATATCATCGTCCTTTTGGTTTAGTATTCATCGGCACGCATAATCGTCAAAACACGTGTTGTGATATCTGGGTTACTTGGATCATTGGATCCATATTCCATTGATGTATCGTAATAATCTATCTTAAAAAAATAGTTTATTCCATTGTGTTCAATACGGCCAAAGTCGTGTTCCTGGTATGGATCGTTGCTTTTATTGAAATTATTAAATTCACTGATTTTCTTGAACAGATCCATTCTGTCAACAAGTAATAAAGTTGCTACCCCTGATGTGATAACAACTTTATTCTTACCGGGACAGAATATGTTTTGACGCAACCTATCGTTTAATTCAGCAATTTTTGTCATTATGCCACCTGTGTTTCATGTAAAAATCTAGAGTAAGCGGCTATACTGCACCGAACCGCACGACTTTTCATACGACCACGTGCACTGTGTTCGCCGATTGTATATTGCGGTAATATCGTTGAAATAGATTCCGCAACTTGTTCAGGTGTTTTTGATTCCCAAGCGCAGATTCTCAAAAACGATGACGAATAATCTGCGATAGTGCTTGGCTTATTTGACTTGGTTGTTTTTGCATAACCTTTATTTTCCATCCAAACCTGAAACTGTTTGAACAGATTTGATTGTTTTAACATCTTTTATCCTTTTGTTTTTTGGTTATCGGTTGGCTTTTTGTCTCAACCCAGGTATAATCCTACCGTGTAAAAACTGCTTTGCACACAAAAAACGCAGAAATCCGCCATTTTTTGATAATTTACTATATCCCTGTAATAGTTTTTATCCCAATATGATATAAAAAGTGCCCATAAGGGCACAAAATTGAAAAAAAATAAAAAAAGTTTTAATTTTTTTGAACCACTGGGTTTCACCGGTCTTTTTTTTGATTCCACCTTTAGCTATATTCTAGCTGGTTCGCTTTTAGTGTTACGCGCTGCTGTAACCATGTTGATTAAACCGTTTACGCCATTTTTCAGTTTCTGTTTGATTTTATTTTTTGCAAGAATCATAACCAATCGCTTGTTGTATTTATGAAGGATATCATCATTTGCTACAACAAAATCGGTCAATTCTGTATTTTTTGCGAGGAACCGCCATTTTGTTATTTTCAATTTCGGGGCATAAAATTTTTTTAATTTTCTATTTTCAGATAAAAAATTATCTCCGACTTCCTGCAATGCAGGTAGATTCAATTCTATTAAACCTAGATTTTCAAGCATAACATGGTCGCCAATCTTTTCTACCTTTGGCGCATGTAAATGTGCCAAGTTTTTATTTGCTTTCAAAACACCACCGCCAATTTCACGTACTTTTGGTAAATCCAATTCAGTTAACATAACATTTTCCATCAAAGAAATAGGACCTATGATTTCCAATTTTGGTACATAAAGTTTTGATAATGCGATGTTGTCTTTCAAACAATAATCAGCAAGTTCTTTCAATGATGGCAATTCCAATTTGGTTAGTCCCTGATTTTCCATCAAAAAACAAGACCCCGTTTTTTCCAAAAGTGGTGCGTTAAATTTTCTTATGAACGCATTACGCGATACAAAATTATGTCCAACTTCTTTTAAAGACGGTAAATCAAGTTCTGTTAATTGTTTGTTTGATGACAAAAACTCATTGCCAACAGTTTCTAATTTTGGTGCATAAAGTTTTCTAAGATTTTGGGTATACGCTAAGAAACTGTCATCAATACTTTTTATGTCTGGTAAATTTAATTCTGTTATTGTGCCTTTCTCAAAACTTAATACGTGTGCATCATCTGCAAATATCATACGTTCATGTTTATTGTTTGGATTGGTACGAATGCTGATTTTTTTATTTTTTAATAAACCTTGCAGAATTTTATGTGTTGAACCTTTTACTCCGACAACATCTTTTACTTCGCCTGTTCTTGTATCTAAAACGAAATAATCCAGCATAATTTCATAACCGGTATTCAGTTTAGTGATTGTGCTGCCAGAGAAATAATAATCCGGACCAAAATATGTGTTTTCTATTTCGTGGTTAAAATACACAAATTGATCATTTACCATTCGATAATTGTCCGGCAGTGGATTTTCAGTTGTGTTAAATTCTACATTAAAATATTTTTTTAACGAGTTTGATAAACCATGGATAATGTTGTCTGGGTTATTATTAAACGTTGCATCCGGATTGTTCACAGTATGGTTGTAACGGTTTTTGATTGAAATGAAACCGCCTGTCTTGGCAATTTGTATCGATATAACTGATGTTCCGTACTCGTCTTCACGTTCTGGATGATCTGATGGTTGGATCTTATCGGCACCACGTTTAACCGCATGAATCATATAATTATTTTCGTGGCGATGTGGGTCACGAAATGTGCATATTTCCTCACCAGATCTGTAGTATTTTTTTATTGAATTTTTTTGTTTTTCTGTTGTAACAACAAAAGCATCATATCCAGCTTGGCTCAATAATTCCAAAGGTGTCTTATTTGTTTGATATTCTGGTGTGTTTTGTGTTTTATAAATTTCCCGGATAACAGGTGCCAGGGCTTTTATTTTTTCTGGATCGTTACCGGCAAATTCTAAAATATGCGCAAGGTTAGGAATGTCTAATAATACTTCGCTACGCAAAACCTTAGCAACTGCCTCGCCATTTTGTTTTTTTATTTGTTTGAACGCTTGTTCTGTATCTATTTCTTTCATTTTAGTACCTTTTATAACAAGGTATATTATACCATATTTTTATATAAAACTGTAAAGGTATTAAGACGGTTTTAACGTATATTTACTTGCGTGCGTGATGAATATGCGATTGCCTCGTTCACTTTATCGGATAAATCTTTGCATAAACCATCTATTCGTTTTGTGTGTTGTTCCCAATCTGATGGCGTAATAAGATAGTTGTCTGCTAATTTTCCATTTATAACGACGAGTTCTCCGAATATTTTGCTACGGATGCTTTCTATGTTTTTCTTGCATGTTTCCGGTATAACATTAGCAATAGCATTATTATACAGCTTATTCACTTTGTCTTCTGTTTCTTTTATGTATTCACGATATTTGCGTGTATCTTGTATAATCATTTCTTTTCCTTTTTTTGAATTATTGATTTTGTTGTACCAACTGTTACTCCTATTCCTGTGGCACCCAATGCTGCCTCTGAACTATGTGCTTCAACTATTTCGTCAAAGACTTCTTTATCATATTTATTGTTTTCTTGCAAAATCCTTTCCGATTCTTTCGCACGTTCTAAATCGTATTCTTTACCATGGCTATAATGGGTTGTGCCTGTTGCCTCATGTGAAACATTTGGACCTATTTTAAACGAACTTTGTTCTGTCAAAGAAATACGATACCCATCTTCTGGCCGACTAGAATACAGTGATTTTGCATAGTGTGAAAATTGTTCACCCATCGCCCCTTCATTTGGTTGTGTATAATCGATAAAATGTCCGTGTTCGTGAGCCATGGTTTCAACCATACCATCAGAAGTTTTAAATTGTGCATATGGATTCAAGGCAATATTATTTGTGCCTGGCGTATAATATCCCCCTGCTGTTGTTAAGTAATCACTAGAAATATCAGGGGCTTGAGTTGATGTTTTTTGTGAATATTTATCCACAATTTGTTGCACAATAGCGGTACGTTCTGTTTTTGTAGACCTCAACTCTGGATAAATGGAATCTACAATCCATTGTACATCAGAATCTGTTTTTATCAACTCTGCCATTTCTCGTCTACGTTGATCCGGGTCAAGTTTTTGCCAGTCGGGACTCAATTTAGATTTTATTGTTGGATCTTCAGCAAGTTTTTCTATTAAAGCATCTGCTTGCCCATTTTCTGCCTCAACAAGTTTTTGCCAATTATCTGGATCCAGTTTCGCTTTTATTTCTGGATTATTTGCTATGATTTCAGCAAAATCGTCAGCACGTTCATTTACAACGTTTCCAAGATTTTCAAGTGGAAATTTTTCTGCAACCTCAAACTGATAATCTCGTCTGATGGCTTGTTCTTGTTCTGCAAATTGTTTGTATGCATCTGTTTTGTTAAAGTCATCCATCGTTGCAGATGGGTGCAGTTTTTGGTACTCTTGCCATGCTTTCTTTTTTTCAATATCAACATCAGCGATTTTTTGCTGGTATTGTTTGGATATACGGGTAAATTCAGGATCATATGTTGAATATGGTGTATCAAGCAAATCTATTTCTAAGTCATTTATTTGACTCCGTGTGTGTGCTAATGCGTCTTTCGCATTTTTTAAGTCAGGATGCTGTTTATATAATTTGGTCAATTCATCTGGATCCGAGGGCAAATCTAAAACTCCATATTTGGATTGCAAAGTATTTACTTCCAGTATTTGGTCCAGTTCCTTGTATTTTAAATCTTGAATTTGCTGTGTAACTTCAGGTCTAACAACCTGACGAGAACTACGAGCACCGCGCCATCCGGTGGCCATTTCTTTCATCTCATCTAAGTTACCGTTTGTCATGGCTTTGAATTGTTCAAGTGTTTGGTTCTTTGGCGCATATTCTTGCCACAGCTTAAACCACTCTTTTTCAATATCATCTAATTTATCTACTTTAACAATGTTCTTTTCGGCTATTCTTGCATTGTTTAATAATATTCTTGATGTTCTATCCAATGTTTTTTCCAAATACTTTGTCTTTTTTATAATCCACCCTGTAATTGACGATGCTACCCCTGCGAATTGCATACCTATACCGACTGCACGCCATACTTGCGCCGCGGTCCAATGACCATTATCGGCTTTTTCTAAAAATGATGTGCCATCTTCATTTCTTAATTTATCAATCCATAAATTCGAATTTGTTGGTATTAATTCAACCAAACGCGCCATTTCTTTATCAACCGCATCGGCTTCGGTATCTGTTAAATCACGGTCAATTGCCGCAAGGTCGGTTAAGTATTGTTCTATCAATTGTGCTGCACAATTTTCATTATTACAATTATTCGCTTTCAAGAAAAATTCGTCAGACAATTTATCAATCTTTGACTGTGCCCACCATTCAATACCTGCACCGGTTGTTTCAACACCAAGTATAACGTAACCACCCGCGGTCAATCCTGCGGTTCCAGCGGTTGCGATAGTAATAGCAGCACCCACAACCGCACCACCAACAATTGCGACAACTTTCATATCTTTCTGCAGATTTGTTGCTGCGGCACTGCTGGGTAATGTGCAAACTTTATTCTTTGCATCCCAACGAACCATATTACAACTTGGACAACTTTTTAAATTGGCGCTCCGCAACATTTCACACTGTTTTTGATTTAAATTTGTGCAACGTTTGCCAGTGTATGTTCCACCAGATACAATGCAATCCATTGCCTGGGCACCACCACGTTTGTTTACACCGTTCCATTCAGACAAATCTTTGAACAAGAAATCAATCGGTTTATTATTTACATAGCATGTCAAAACATCACCGCCGTTCAAAACATTTGTGGAATCGGCACAATGGAATGATTTTTCATCAAATGTTATTTTTTGTTTTTGTAATTCTTGTTTAACATATTGTTTGATTTTCTTATCTATATCTTCACCTACCAATGCCTGAACGGTTTTAAAAACCGTTGGGTCAATACCATATGTGGTACGCAGGTTTGATATATCATTCACAACTTTTTCAATTACACATGTTGAATGTTTACCAATTGGTGGAACATCACTTGTTCCAATCGTTGCCTTGTATGAAAAGCGCCCCAGTGATTGATTTATATTTGCACATATTAATTTGTCTGCAGTTTCACATGAATCCGGCCAAGAATAACCAGGGGCAGTTCCACCAATTGATGTTGCGGCACCAGTGGCACTTGCGGTATATTTTGTGTTATGTAATTTACATATTGCACTAAGCAACGATTGTTTTATATAGTCATCCTTGGTTTCTTTGATATTGTTAAATTTGAATTCGTAAAAATGTTTTTTATCAATACTGGTGCACCAAATCGTATCGTTTTTTTTAGAATTTCCCTTGGTGGATACACAAACAACCTTTTGTTTATCTTTGACCAAAGCGTATTCTTGAGCAAGACCAATTGCTTCTTTGGTTCTTACATATGTTCCGTTTCCAAAACTCAGATTCTTTGGTGCCGCATAATAAAAAAAGTTTTTTTCACAATGTTCGTTGCCACCTGATTTCCCTTTGCCACTATCACACACGTCATAATATGGTATCATCAATGCATTGGTGAATTCTTTACACCTTGCAAAATCCATACCACCAGCGGGACAAACCTTTTGCTGCAGATTTTCCATTATGATTGTGCCATCATCTTGATTCATATACTTTTCATATGCGGCTTTGACCGCATTTGGGTCATATGGCGCAACCACATATTTTTCTATGGCGTATTCAACAACTTCCGGTGGAGAATATGTAGGTGGTAATTGTGGAATAAATCCACCACTTGGTTCGGCAAATGTTTTACAACATGCAAATACTGTAAAGAGTGCAATTAAAATTCGTTTCATTTTAATGCCTCCGTACATTTCGCAGCAATATTTGCCACATCTTTGATTGCCTTTATCTGTGTTGCATTAAATACCGTTGCTGTTGCAGAAGCCACTGTGGATGCACCCGCCAAAACATTAGATGCAGTATTCAGGTTCTTTTCTTTATCCGTTCTTGTTCCGCCTTCACCTTGGTTTCTGACCGAATCACTGTTCGCAACAGCACTGGTTATCGTTCCGGTAAGTCCGGTCGTGGCCCCAACAATTCCTGAAATCATTGCACCTTTGGCACGAGTATTTATCTTGGAAATATCAACAGTTTCAAAACCTTCACATGCCGAAACAATCGCATTTGCTTCACTCACATCAACACCATCTATTCGTGCCTGTGCCCTTGCACGACGAAGTTCACCTATTGCCGTTTTGCAATTATCAATCTGATTTTGCAGGTCGCCATCGGTTGTATTTTTACCCGCAATAATTGCACCGGCTACATTGGTTGCGGTATTTCCGGCAAGTAAACCTGTGCGCCAATGACCAAGTGATTTTGATTGACGGTCCAATTTATCGATTTCGGAATCTTTATTCTTATCTTCGGTGTTTTGTCCCCATAAATTATCAAATTCTCGTGAAACAGCATCAAGGTCTTCATTTGACGTCGGCGGTGTTTCGTTTTGTATTCGTCGTTCTTCAATAGCACGAAGTTTTTCCATTTTCAGTGTATCTGCCGCTTGGTCTTTCTGTTCTTTTACAATTCCAACCACGGTTGCACCAACGCCAAGTCCAGTTCCAACACCGGTTATCGCAGTATTTATACCCGCCATCTTTTTCAAATCAGCCAAACTGTCATCGATTCCAACGCATGCTGTGTACGTGGCTCGTAATGCATCATTCAACGGTAAAATATCTGCTTTGGCTATCACAGACCAAAAACATATTGAACATATTACAAAAAGCTTATACTTCCCGCCTAATATAATCATAGCAATATTATTTCATAAACCAACGATTTTTTCAATCTATTTTTTCCCAATTTGAATTAGTTATAAAAAAAATACTAAAGCACGAAAAAAGGTTAGAAACACAGCGTATACAAGATTTTTTAATACGTAAAAAACCGAAATATCGACATTTAGTACACAATCGTTCTATTAAAAGGGACTAAATTTATCAACCAAAGGGACAAAAAATGGCGGTTATTGGCTATATACGTGTATCATCAAACAAACAAACTTGTGAACATCAGCATTTTGAAATCGAACAATTTGCGCATTTGAACAATATCGTAGTGGACAGATGGGTCGAAGAAACTATCTCTTCGCGTAAAGCGTTAAATAAACGACAGTTGGGGCAGTTATTAGATGAATTACAACCAAACGACATCTTAATTGCTGCCGAAATATCAAGATTGGGTCGTTCATTATTGGAAGTTATGCGTATTTTAGAAAATTGTTTAAATAAAAATTGTCAGGTTTGGACCATCAAAGAAAATTACAGATTGGGAAACGACATCCAATCCAAAGTTATGGCATTTGCTTTCGGTTTATCCGCCGAAATTGAACGTAATTTAATATCACAACGCACCAAGGCTTCATTAGAAAACGTCAAATCAAAAGGCAAACGCTTAGGTCGTCCATTTTCGGCACAATCAAGGAAATTAAAATTGTCTAAAAACACTAAAAAAGTTAAAGAATTATTGGATATGGGTTTAACCAGATACCGAATTGCAAAAATAATGCAGGTAAAACAAACAACCGTATCAAGATTCATAAATCGTATGGGTTGGTAAAGTTATTTATAGTTTATACCGATAATCGCTACGTTGACCACACAGAAACCATGCTTTCTAATTTGGATTGAATTCCATATAATATTCTTCTTCGTTAATTTTTGTGAATTTAACGTATCTATTCCCAAATCGGTCTAAATCGTCCAAAGTTATAGGAGCACCCAACGGCACACCTAATCTACGTCTAAAATATTCACCAAATTCACTATTATTGTTTGTTGTATGTATAGCTTTATCCCCGCCCTGTGCTACAACACATACAAACGGGAATCCGTCTGAAGTCAATACAGCAAAAGGCTGTCCACGTGGCGGGAAAAAACCACTTCTACCTATTTTTGCCGGTATTGGTATATAGGCCTGATTCGGATTTCTACGGTCTCTTTGCCCCCAATTCAAACCAGAATGAGTATGAATTCTATTTTCTCTAACTACAAATAATGGTAAAGACACAGTGTCTTGCCCTTCCACGCCTGAATTTTCAACAAGCACCTGTTGTTCTTCATCGGAATTTTCTCTCGTTCTTGCAACACGTTGCCGTAAAACATCTTCTCTAACCATTTCCTCTGCTTCATCACAAGTGCAATATAAAGACAGCGGAACTTTGGAATTAAAATATTCCAAAGCTTGAACAGGGTCGCACTCCGTTGCTATTTCATCCTGTTCTTTTTTAAATGCGTTTATCGTATAATTTGCAGAAGCAAGAAATGCTTTTTGTGGAACACCATTTCTTAGCCACGTATAAAGCTTTGTATGTATCGGACTGGCATCTGATTTTATATATGAACACACAAAGTTTGGACGATTGGCAACAAGTTTAGTAAAGTTTTTATGATGCGTTTTAGAAATACCGGAAATTGTGGGGGTCATACCTATAATTAACTGTATTTTTAAATCTGGTTTTGCAAATTGCTCTTCTACTTCGGTTAAATTATGCACTACCATAGCAGGTGTTGAAAAACCGGACACAATCCGCAACTCATCACACTCCCTGGCTGGTTCTAACAGTATTTTTTCAAACAAATCGTTTTTTAATATGATATCGGACATCTTTTACACTTTTGCTTCCATTGTTTCATAATCATTACCAAGAATTGTATTTAACAGTGCTTCAAATATTATTTTCATACCTCTTGGTGGAACCGCCATACCTATCTGTTTACGAACACTTTCTTTCGACCCTATAAACACAAAATCATCCGTAAAGGTTTGAATCCTTGCACGTTCACGGTTTGTTAAAGCACGATTTTCTTTATAATGATATACATGTGTGCCACCGCCACCACTACCAGTAATCGTATAAGAAGGTTCATCTGCTTTTAACCGTTTATAAATTTGACTTATTTTTGCACCTTTTACATTTAATTGAAGGTGTGGTGGCAACTTTGCGGTGAAAGCATTTTCACCTTCCTTTATATATTTCAATCTTTCTACAACCATTGCAGATTGAGCAGTTAATTCATTGTTTGGTGCTTTTTCTGGAATGTCTTTCAAAGCAGTTCTTACAGAATTATCCACTTTTTTATATGGTTTCGTAGACGGTATTTTAAACTTTAAATTTATATCATTGCGTATACCAACAATAATGACTCTATGTCTTTTTTGTGGAACACCATATTCTTCAAAATGATATAAATTGGGGTATATGTTGTATCCACAATTTTTAAAAGCTTCCAAAATCTTATTAAAAGCTTCTCCATCATTAGCATTACGCAAACCACTCACGTTTTCTGCTATAAAAAATTTCGGTTTAAATTCTTCCAATGCTTTTACACAATATTGATACAAAGCACCAAAAACCCCGTGCAATCCTTTCTGTTCGCCAACCGTGCTAAAATCATTGCAAGGGAAACCAAAAGTCAAACAATCTATCTCGCCATATTTTGAATGAATTTTTGCAAAATCCATTTTGCGAATATCTTCACAAATTATTGCTTCTGGGTTCAAATTCCTTTTATATGTTTCACATGTATCTTTATCGTAATCCGTAGCCCAGACATGTTTAATCTTTAAACCGTCCACGTTAGCAAGTTTTGCCCCCAATCCAATACCACCAGGGCCACAAAACAATTCAGCCAACCTTAAAACACCATTTAAAGCTTCTGCGTTATATGTGGATATTTTTTTCATACATTTCCTTTCACATTCAATATAACTATAAACAAATTATGATTGATTGTAAATAGATTATGCCACGGAATTGAATAATTATTACTTTTTTGTTTGCTTTTGACCGAAAACACAGTAAATTACAAAAGTGCCAAGCAAAGTGTCAGGCAATTTAGTGTTTTTATGTCAAAAAAGACAGAAAAAGGGCTAAAAAAGGCGGATTTTCGACAATGTCTGTAATCCGTGCGCCCCAACCAATATTCAAACGCCCATTCGGGCGTTTTAATATTGGTTCTGGGGCCACGGGTCACCGTCCGCAACTTTGTTGCGGGTTCGAAACCAAGTAGATTTGGCAAGCATAGCGCGGCCAAATCGTCACGGGTTGCGCGCAGTGTCGGCAAAGCCGACCGAGCGAATCCTGTGCGCCCCGAATTTTAACAAAACGGCGTAGGCGGGCCATTTCTTATTTATCAAGATCTCGTGCGCATTCCAGAGAATTAATAAAAACGTATTGTGTGTGTTACCGGCAAAATAAAAAACGGCGCTATTACTCAATATTAAGCCAATCATTTACAGATTTTATCAATTTATACTATGCTCCCCGAACACGTTCTTGCCAGTCTTTATATCTATGAACTCTTTTTATTTTTTCTATACCATATACATAATCACGATTTTGTTTACAAAACCAATCCTGTCGCAAGTAATAAGAAATCATCCAAGAAAATTTTTTCAACACACGTTCTACCACCATTTCATATGTATCAGAAGGCAGTAATGTAATATCTTCAGCAGCCATATCACCCCCATAATACTTCCACCCCAGGAACACATCTATTTCGTACGGATACGGTGGCAAACCATTATTATATATCTTGGGGTTATAGTATTTTTCATAATATTTTCGTAATGCGTAATCTTCATGTATTCTTTGGTCAAGCCACTCTTTATGATTTTTCCTACCATCCGGCAATTCATTTTTCACGATGGTTCCATGTAAACGATTAGAGTTCCAATGTAACCCGAACGATTCCGGCTTATTTACATCCTGCACATAATACAACAATTTGTAAATATTATTGTAACTTAATTCCCAATCTGGACGCCCTGACATAACACACTCGCAATAATTTTGCTCTCACTCTCCCAACACTTACAAGACACTTGTATCACAGATTTTGACAAAAATCAACTCGCCCCCGATTAATAATAAATATCAATCGGCACTTGGTGGCCTTTGCAAAAATCCATAAAGAAATTCACAAATGCACAAACCTTTGGTGATTCTGCGATTTCCGTCCGACAAACACACTGTGTTTCCATTTCATATTCAAAATCCAGGTTATCCAAACAAACTAATTTTTCACTGCTTTCTTGGAACCACGACGGCAAAACAGTAATACCGTCACCATCGCTAACCAACCGATATATCAACGCCAACGAATCCGATGTAGTATTCAAATGCTTTGCACGTTTTATAATACTTTGACATTCCGGCAAATTCATATAACGATAGACCATACACAAATTATGATTTTCCAATAAATCATTTATATTTTTTGGTGTCCCATGTTCGACCAGATATTTTTTACTGGTATAAAATTTCAAATGAGTTTTGAATTTGAACAAAACCGTTCCATGAACATTTGGATGCAACTTTGGTTTAATAATTAAAATATCCATTGCAGAAATGTCCGGTTCGCGCCGCATTAACAATTCCAATCGAATCTTTGGATATTTTGCATAAAATTCCGACAAATCTTTCAAAATAAAACTTCCGAACAAACCTTCTTCGGTCCACACAGACATAGACCCCGACAGTGCGTCCATATCCACAAAATTTTCAGAAATCTTGGCAATTTCTTCTTCTATTGCACATATATCATTGTATATAAGTTGCGCAGAATTTGTTGGTAAACTGCCACTCGCGCCCCTGTTGATAAGTTTAGTATGAAACCTATGTTCTAAATCCCGAATCATTTGCGACATGTTGGAATTTTTAATCCCGTTTTCACCTGCGGCGATTTGAATACTGCCCTTATCAACAACCTCTTTTAGTGCCAGCAATTCTTTCAATAAAATTATTTTTGTTTTTAATGTCGACATATGGTGTATCCTACACGACCAAAAACCTTTGTAAACAAAAATATTTTATTCACCGATACATTTTATAAAATCCGCAATAGTTTTTCCGGTGGAATTTAATATCTTGGCAATACTGTTTGTAGAAGGCCACCGTGGTTGCCCATATTTCGACCAACGCTTGCTCTTGTTAAATGTGGTTGCATCTAATCCTGAAAATTTCGCCAACCCCGAACAGGACATGTTATGCTGAAAAGCGAAATTATCAATTGCTTGCCATATATCTTGATGAGTCATGGTAATCTCCTTTTGTTTGTTAACCATGCCCACATTATATTCATTCCCAGGAAAATTTAGGTCATCCTATTTTTATGCATCGGATAACCCAAAAAGGACACACCAACACAAAAAATTTTATATAAACGCCATAAAAACAAATAGATACATGGGGCACAAGCATATTTTTTCATTATACAAAAAATCACAACACACAAAAACCGCCGCACCCGTTGATTTTCCTAGGGTTTTTGTCTTTTTTGTATAAAAGAAAATTTTTATCATAGGAAAAAATATCACCCACAAAAAAATCATATTTTTGATATAAAAAAATACCCATCACCGAATCGGTTTTATCAAAATCACTTGCGATTTTATGCACCGAATCGTAAAGTTATCATAAAGATTACAGGGGCAAAAAAATGCGAAATACAGACAACATAATTGCGAACGAAAAAATCGATGCACGCAAACTTAGGCGCGCAAAAAAAATCATCACCGAATTATACGACGAATTGCCGAACTATATCGCACGCGGGCACGGGCCGTTCTTAGCCGCGATTTATGACGCGGACGGCAATCAAATCGCATGCGCCGCAAACAGCGTGGTTTCCATGAATTGCAGTCACAACCACGCCGAAATGAACGCCATACGCGACGCCGAAGAATTACTGCACACATACGATTTATCGGGACATAACCTGTCGCTGTATGTGACGGCGGAACCGTGCATTATGTGTTTGGGCGGTATTATGTGGTCCGGCATTCGGGATGTATATTTTGGTGTCACATCCGGGGTCGTCGAATCAATAACCGGATTTGATGAAGGTTTCAAACCAAATTGGTTGAACGAATTCAAACGCCGGAATATCACCGTATACGGCAATATCGAACCCGAACACGGCGAATCGGTCCTGCGCGATTACATGACCCAAAACCGAATCGTTTACAAACCCAAAAGGGATTGATATCAACAAAAAACACCTGGCCAAAAGCACCAGGTGTTAAAACATATTCAATGACACGATTCTAATATGCCATATTTGACAAACTGTAATACAAATACACACTAAGCAATATCGTGCACACCACACCAAGAATCGCAAACACATTCTTGTGTGACGGCGCCATCGCACGCATCACGAAAAATTCAAAAATCGTCGTCAGTGTATACGGCACCACCATAATGGTCCACCAACTTGCGCCGACACCAAAAATCTTGTAATACGCATACGGCACAAAGAACCACACCGCAACCCACATCGGCACCAACAAAACCCAACGAACAATATCAAAAGCATTTGTATTTGCATCCGAAGACATATTTAACTCCTTTTTACGGAATTATATCATAAAACATGCATGTTTCCAAACATTTTCTATTTCGTTGCATTATACGACATTTCTATCAACTTTTTAACATTACCAATCGGCACGGTTCCATCCAGCAAAACCGTCACCCAGTTATTTTTATTCATATGATATGCCGGTAAAATCCCCGGCACCCCGCGCAAGAATTCCGCGTTATCTGTTTTAACATTTATAATATCAACATCACCATCACCCGAAATTTTCAAAACATCACGCGAAAGCGTTGCGCATAATGCAAACCATTTATTATTATCCGCATGCCGAAAAACGCAAAACGTTGGATACCGCCGCCAAAGGTATTCCGGTTTTACGCCATATTTTTTATGTATGAAATCTATCGTACTTTGCAAAATCATCACTATCATTTTAACGGTTCACGACATTCGTTTGGATTCCCTTTTTCACAGCATGCAAACTTTAAATGTTCAACTTGCTTAAACACTTCGCCGCCACAACATCCATACTGATTCGGTTTTTCACCATCGTCACACAAACCTTTGGAACGATTTTCTTCTATTCGCGCTTGAAGTGCGGCTTCGGCAGCGGCCTCTTCTGCGGCTATTTCTTCCGGTGTTTTTTCCGGCACTGGTGGCTCCGTGGATACTGATACTTCGGGAACTTCGATTTCCGTAACCGGGTTCACGTTACGATAGTTATGTACCGGCCGGCGTGCGGCACGCGGTGCACATTGATTGCGTTGCCGTGACAGCATATATTCCAAATCTGCCTTTAATTCCGGATACGCCTTTACATCTTCTCGCAATTCCGAAACACGCGTATTTATTTCATCACACGATAACCTATCCGCAACGGCGCGTGGTGCGGGGACATCAGCAACTTCTGGCTCTTCAACATTTTCAACCACAACCTGCCCCATATTATCCACCACAGTCGCCGTTTCGTTCAATTCTTCGTCAATCAATTCTTCCACATCATCAAAAACCTCGTAATCTTCATAATCCGCGTATTCAACCGTGGCGGTTTCTTCATAAGATTCTTCTTCGGCACGCAACACCGGTACCGCCATAAAAATCGACAATACCGCAAAGATTCCGATTGTCTTTATATTCATATGTATTCCTTTCTTATTCTTCTATAACCTTTTGCAATTCCATTATGAAATCAATTCCCGGGTCCAGCATTTTTTCAACCTTGTTCAAATACCGACGCGCTTCATTTTGCATCTGTAATTTTTTATATGTGTTTATTGTGGAACGCACTTCGCGCGGATTTATATCACTTGCATTTATGCGAACCCCATCCGCAATTTGCAATTCGTCCAACGCATTTTTACGATAACGTTCGATATTTTCCGGGCAACCATCTTCGGCAAGTTTCGAATAAACTTCGGCATTATTCAAATGGCATTCTGAAACATATTGGTTCGTATCACAGCCCGTAATAATGCGACGACTTAACGCACTTTCAATTTCACGACATGGCCGTTCAACCGATTCGTTATTTTTCTTTTCAACCACCGCAAGTGCATCCATGTATATCCGTTCATTTGCCGCCATTTCCGAAAAATAATCGCGATTTTCCAAACACCCCGTATTAAACAACCGTTTATAAACCAACATATTATTTTGGTGTGCGGTAAATGCCCCCGGGTGCGTATCATCAATGTTCCGCGCAAGACGCGTTTTCAAAACCTTTTCGTTTATTTCGCACGGTTTTTGTGGTTCCGGGTCCGACAAATCAACAACAACATCCGGTTCTTTTGATTCCGTCTTTACGGCGGAATCCGGCGTATTGGTCAATTTATGTCCCAACGGATAAAGCCCCGTCATAACCCCACACCCAAATATACCAAACAGCAAAACCCACGCCCAAAACTTTTGTTTCCGCGAACAGATATAGCAATTTTCACAATTTGTATTTTTAATGTCTTTCATTTTTTCTCTCTCCTTTTTTTTATTAGTTTATTATTTTTTATTTAACTTTTCCAGCCTTAATTGTTATGCGTCGGTCCGCACGATTAGCGAGTGACATATCATGCGTGACAAATAACATCGCCATTTTATTTTTGCGCACCAAATCTAACAAGAGTTCAAAAACCGCAATCGCATGATTTGGATCCAAACTGCCCGTGGGTTCGTCCGCCAACAATATATCGGGATTATTGGCAAGCGCGCGCGCCACCGCGGTTCGTTGCTGTTCCCCGCCGGACATTTGCCCCGGCAAGTGTGATGCACGATGTGCAACATTTGCCGCCTTTAATAAATTTTTGGCACGCGCGGCGGCGACACTTGCATCCACCCCATTGGCAAGCATCGGCAACATAACATTTTCAATCGCCGTAAAATCAGACAATAAATTATGCCGCTGATACACAAATCCCATTTTCCGCCGCCGCACCATTGTCCGCATTTCATCACTCATTTTATGCACCGGTGTTCCCGATACAACAATACTGCCCCCCGACGGTTTATCCAACAACCCAACACATTGCAACAGTGTGGATTTTCCACTGCCCGATGGCCCAACCAGTGCAACAATCTCACCACGGTGCAAATCAAACCCACCACCGGTTAGAATATGCAATGGTTGCCCACCTTCGATAAATGTCTTTTTGATATCACGCACCGAAAGGACGACTTCGCCCTTTTTCACCCGTGACAAAGAATTTAATATCGACGCCATTTAATTCTCTTTATTCATTCCTTAAAACCTCTACCGGGTCGGTGTTTGCCGCTTTCCATGCCGGATATATCGTGGCCAAAAACGCAAGTGCAATCGCAATCAACGCAATTCCCAAAACACTTGCAAATTCCACACGCGATGGCAATTCCGACAAATAATACAATTCCGCCGGAAACAGGTCACGCCCCGTCATCCATTGAAAGAATCGCCGTATCGGTTCGATATAAATCGCAACCACCACACCCAATATCGTTCCAAACACCGCACCGATGACACCAATGCTTGTTCCCGACAAAATAAATATGCGCATCATCGAACGCCGTGAAACACCAAATGTCCGCAACACAGCGATGTCTTTGGATTTATCCTTGACCAGCATAACCAACGATGAAACTATATTAAACGCTGCGACAATAACAATCAACATCAAAATTAAAAACATAACATTAGATTCAACTTGCAACGCACCAACAAAGCCCCGATTCAAATCGCGCCAATCACGAACAATATATCCGTCCGGCAACACATCAATCAACGCATCACGCACAGCATCGGTATCATCGGGATTACGCAAGAACAAATCAATATGCGTCACCGCGTCACCAAGGTTCAGATATTTTTGCGCGGTTTCCAATGGCATAAATATATACCCCGAATCATATTCATACATTCCCATAAAGAAAGATGTCATTACCGGGTACGACATAATCCGTGGCATTGTTCCAAACGGCGTTGGCGTTGCATTATCGGCGGAAACAAGTGAAACACTTTCGCCCATATGCACCCCTAAATTCCGCGAAAGCGTTGACCCAATAATAAGTTCCCCATCACGAATATCAGATAAATCGTGCCCATACATACGCACACCACTGTTGGTTTTGGTCATCAAATCATCCATACGAATACCGCGCACCATCGCCCCAGAATTTTTTCCGTTCGCGGTCACCATAACCTGGCCTTCGGCAATTGGCACAATGGCGGACACCGAGCGCGCCACCGTTTTATTTTCCATCATTTTTTCGCCCAAGAAATCATAGTCCGCAATCGCACCGTCTTGGTGATAAACAACGACATGCCCATTCATTCCAACAATCCGCGCAAGCAATGTATCATGAAAACCGCCCATCACCGACATCACAACAATAAGTGTCGCAACCCCCAACATAATTCCCAAAAGTGACACCCACGACACAACCGACCCAAACCCACGCCGCCGCGCCGCCAAATATCTAAATGCAATTTTTCGTTCAAGTTTCGTAAACATATCTTTATTCCTTTAACCAATCGCGCAACGCATCACCAACAAGCGGCGCATCATCCGGAACATCCGCCGGATTTACAATTGAAACAATTCGTGGCGACATAAACACAACCAATTCCGCAAACGGACTTATCAATGTTTCCGGCGTTGTCACAAACGAATGTGTCGGAATTCCAACAATCACATAGTTATCACCAACACTGGACGGAATTGTGAACGATGAAAGTTCGCCATTACTGGTCCGCAGAACAATTTTTGCATCAATTTTATCCTTGCCCCCAAAATCGCCATACTTTGCGGTTGCACCAACAATCAGGTCTGTTTCCAATCTTTCCTCCTTGCCACACTGACCAATATCGAATCGCGATTGCCATCCATCAGGCACCACAAAATGCCCCTGGGATATCAAAACAACATTTGCCTGTTGCGCCAAAAATTCTTGCAATGTTTTCGTATTCACCTCTGGTCCAACAACCAACGCACGCCCCACAACGCCCGGAATTGACATTTTTATATTCTTTTCACCAAACGCCGGCAACATATTCATCCAGATTATCGGATTATCAGTCCGCGGATAAACACGATACACATCCATATCCCACGCCATCACATATTTCTTTGACGCAATATCAGAAATTATACGTGCGACCTCACGTTCTGTCTGATAGTTCCCTTCGAACACAACAGTATTATCCCCCCAATCAACGATAACATTACGCACATCGGCACCATGCATCGCATCCAAAATCGCCATAACAATATCTTCATTTTTCGGCATTTTAATTAGCCACTTTCCACGACTAAACAATTTTAATTCACCAAGTTTTTCGTCATATGAATAATACGCACGCCCAAGATGAGTGATTAAATTCACCGCATCTGCCAAATTTCCACCAACAATCGACCCCGATATACGTTCATAAATCTGTTCTTGTTCGATAACGGCAATATCGGTCCCTGCAAGTAATTTATCCAATGTATCACGCACACCCTGCTTTCTAAAATCATAGTTTGATACCGTCAAATCTGGCAAGGGGTCACCAACATTCAAACGAACGATTTCGATTTTTTCATCCGGCACAACGGATACAACCTGTTGCGAATCCCAATTCACGGTGCAACGCCGTGGCAATTCAACCGAAAACCGCCGTGCGGTATCTGTGGTAAGTGCCGCCTTTTTCGGGAAAATCGGCACGGAATTATCATCGATAACCAAATTATCAATAACCTGGGTGGTGTTATATTCAACCTCTTCTATATCATACGGGTCTTGAACCTCCATACACCCCGAAAGCACAAACCCAAGACACAAAAAACATATCAATTTTTTCATACCGCATCCTTTATATATTCATCGCCCGTTCGAATTCTTCAAGTGACATTTCATATATCGGTTTTTGGGAACCGGTCACCCATTCTTTAACACCCGCCAACTGTTTTTTGAACATATTGATAACCGACACAACATCCGGTGCCACATCTTTTTTTGATTTTAGCAAACGTTCCCCATATTCCACAACAAATTCTAATACATCGGCGGCAAAAAAACGCCCGACATATTTTTCCATTGGAATTCCGCCTTTGCTAACACATATCGCAGACATGGTCTTGGCCATTTGATTATAGAAATTTGCCAACTTTATAAAATTCTGAACGTTTGTTGCCATCTCTTTTCTCCCGATATAGTTTTACACATTATAAAAACTATTGCCACAAAAACGCAATTAAATTATAATGTAAAATATGAAAATATTAAAAGTGATTTTATTACTGGGTTTATGTGCCTGTGCATCCCCCAACGGGGGCAGCATTGATGACGCAACAATCCTAAATTGGGAAAATGAATCTGTCACAATGGAACAGTTTGTTCGTGACCATAAATCATGCCTGGGGATAACAAAGCCGTCTTACCTGCCCCGTTCACGAATTGCAAAATTGCTTTCGCCGAATCAGACGGTTCGTATGCCGGATTGGGACGGCCTTTGGGTCACATTCCAATCAAATGAATATCGGGATGTTGGTCAACGCGCCCTGCTTTCGGTACCACGAAACACAACTTCGCGTTCGGTCGGTTCGTATCGCAAATGCATGTTCAAACGCGGTTATTTACTCCGCGCAACATAAAAATTTACCCCCAAAACTTTCATATCAAACAAAAATATGCTATAATATCCACAATGAAACGAAATCTTTGGTTTTGGATGTATTTTATTGCCGCTATTTTGCTTAGCATTTATTTTGCGGCACGAATTATTATGGCACATATGGGATATGGCCCAACCGCAATGATTCAGCATATATCCATATCCGCCGACACAAATGACAAAGACCTTACGCCGATTATTGCGGCGGCAGGTATCGCGCCTGGCACACATTCGCGTGCAATAAATCTTGAACTTGTGAACGAACGCATTGCGCAAACACCCGGGGTTCGCAAATCCACGGTTCGACGGTTATCAAACGGCAACCTTGCGATACGCGTAAAACTTTACACCGCGGTCGCAGAATGGACGGACGGGACATTTTATTATCCAATATCTGCGGATGGCACAATCGTAAAAAAACCGTCGGAAACACGGGGAATTGGAACAATTGTTTTCCGCGGGAATGTTCCAAACGAAATCGGCGAAATTACCAAGGCGGCGCACAATCTTGTTGGCAATCTTGATTATTTAGAATGGATTGACGGCCGTCGGTGGAATTTGGTGACACTTGGTGGAATTACAATTATGTTGCCTGAAAATGACCCAATCGCCGCAATCGGAAACATTGTTGTTTTGGATAAAAAACACAATATCTTATCCAAGGATATAAAAATCATCGATATGCGCGATGACACAAGAATTTTGGTTAAATAAAAATGCATATGATTGATTCTTGTTTTTTGTGTCTTGATATCGGAACATGCGGTGTCCGTGGGGTTGCGCACCGCGTTAGAAACGCAATGATTGATAAATCGGCATATTATGCGGTTGATGATTTTGATACGGTTTTTGCACTAAAATCTGTGGCGGACGAACTTGAACGGCAAATGGGGACGCATTTCGACACGGCATACATAACCGGAAATTTTGGCACCGCATTTTTTAATATATCAACCAAGGAAACCGTTTGGAACGGTGAACATAAAATCACCCCATCTGATGTAAAATCACAAATTGCAAAAATCGATAGCCCCGATGGTTTTTACCCTATGCACATTATACCACTGCGATACGATACGCCAATGGGGCGGAATCTGTTGACCCCAATTGGCCAAATTGACACAAAACTTACATCTACGATTTCTGGAATTTTTTTTGAAAACGAACGTATGCAAAAAATTTTAAGTTTATTGCGTCAATCACACATACAACCATCGGCATTTTATGCACCGCAATTTTTAACATCATGTGTTCTGCGTCAAAAGAAAAAAAATGTAATGTTTATTGACTTTGGTGCCGAACACACAACTGCATCAATTTGGACCGACCGTGGCCCAGTATGGTATGACGGCCACTTTATCGGCGGAAATGATTTAACAAATGAAATATCAACAAAACTTGATATAGGTTTTTCCGAAGCGGAAAGGATAAAACGTGGCGTGGCAAATCTCTATTCAAATGAAATGGCACGATTTAGTCCGGCGGACACCGCGTACGCTTTTTCGTGCGCCGATGTAAACGAAATCGTTGTTCCGTTTTTTTATAATTTGATTGAACAAATAAAAAATGATTCGGCGCGATACATCCAAAGATATAACCCAACTGAAATAATCATAACCGGCGGCGGCGCAAGGTTAAATGGAATTGTCGAATTACTTTCGCAAACATTTGGCATTGAAATAACACAAACCGGCCCCGACACAAATGTTCGCGCACTTGCAAAATATATATGGGAATCGGCGCGCCCATATCGGCGCGCATACATTGCACGTCTTAAAAAATGGCAAAGAACAACCGACAAAATTTTTGGCATTTTCCATCGCAAAAAACGAAAGAAAAAACGCCAAACCGCCGTTCCGATTATGCCAAGCACACTTTGCTTTGATATGTCACGCCCCGAAACATACACAATGTTTCGCGCGGGCGGAATATCAGTAATACATGTTGATATTATGGACGGACTTTACGTTGATAAAATAACTGGCGGTATCGAAGAATTACGAAAAATACGCGCCGCATGGCCGGGGCATTTGCATGTTCATTTAATGACCGATGCGCCATCATCATGGGCAACCGATGCAATAAACGCCGGCGCGGACACGGTAATACTTTCAACAAACACGGTCGGCCTGCGCCGCGCGGTTCAAATTGTGCGTGCCGCCGGAAAACGTGTTGGTATCGCATTAAATCCGGAATCTTCGGTATCGTTACTTAAAACAATTTTGCGTGACATTGATGAAATTATGGTAATGGGTGTTGCACCCGGCGCGGCGGGACAAAAGTTTAATATGAATGTGTTGAATAAAATATCTGTACTTGCGGGAACAAGGAAAAAATATGGCCTGCGATTTACAATATCGGTTGATGGCGGAATAAACCCCGAAACGGCAAGATTATGTTGGGGTGCCGGTGCCGATTTGTTGGTCAGTGGTTCATACCTTGCACACGCTGCGGATTTTCCACTTGCGGTGATGTCACTGTTACCATCGGCAAAAAGTATTTAATCAGCAACTTCTATTTTTCGACCGTTTTCAAATTCGGTTATATATAAATGAATCGTATCTTTCGGCAAGAAATTTTTCGCAATATCCGGCCATTCAATTAGTGTGATATCATTTTGCACCGCATACGGCAAACCAATTTCAACCAATTCGAACGCGTCCGACACACGATACAAATCAAAATGTGATATTCGCCCCTTTTCATTTTCGTACGATTGCACGATTGTAAATGTCGGACTTGGGACAACCGTATCCGCCCCACAAAGTGTTTGAATAATTGTTCGTGCAATTTCCGATTTTCCAACACCCAAATCACCATGCAACGCAACCGTCACCGGCGCACGCAGAATTTTCGCAAAATCCGCCGCCCACCGGCGTGTTTCATTTATATCTTTTGTTATATATATTTTCATTTATTACTCCAATAACAATAAATCATCTTCCATTTTTCGAATTGCGTCACGAATTTCCGCCGCGGTTTCAAAGTCCAAATTTTCCGCCGCATCGCGCATTTTTTTATTTAACTTCTTTATTTCACGTTGCAAACTTTCCGCGTCCCACACACCATCTTTGGTATAAACAAACCGGCGTTTTTTATCGGTCTTTTCATTTGTATCGGCAACATTATCAAACACCGCCTTGGTCACGGTTTTCGGCACGATTCCATGTTCGGCATTATACGCCATTTGTTTTTGACGGCGACGATTTGTTTCATCCAGTGCCGCCCGCATAGATTCTGTTATAACATCGGCATAAAGTATCACACGCCCATTTGCATTTCGTGCCGCCCGCCCAATCGTTTGAATCAGTGACCGCGTCGACCGCAAGAACCCTTCTTTATCAGCATCCATAATTGCAACCAATTCACATTCGGGAACATCCAAACCTTCACGCAGCAAATTTATTCCAACCAGCACATCAAATTTTCCGATTCGCAAATCGCGTAACAATTCAATACGTTCCAATGTTTCGATATCACTGTGCAAATATCGCGCCCGAACACCGTTTTCCACGAAATAGTCCGTCAATTGTTCCGCCATTTTTTTGGTAAGTGTCGTCACCAACACGCGACCCTTAATTGATTTCACTTCACCAAGCAAATCATCAACTTGATTTTTTATCGGTCGCACAATACATTCCGGGTCCAGCAGCCCCGTCGGCCGTATCACCTGCTCTGCCACTATTCCGTTTGATTGTTTCATTTCCCATTCGGCGGGCGTTGCGGAAACAAAAATCGTTTGTGGCCGCATCGCATCCCATTCATCAAAGGTCAACGGCCGGTTATCGATACACGACGGCAACCGAAAACCATATTGTGCAAGTGTTTCTTTGCGCGCCCTATCCCCACGCGACATCGCGGCAATTTGCGGTACGGTCACATGACTTTCATCAATAAACAAAATTGCATCACGCGGCAGATATTCAAACAGTGTCGGTGGCGGTTGCCCCGGCATACGCCCGGATAAATATCGCGAATAGTTTTCAATTCCGCGACATGTTCCGGTCGATTCCATCATTTCAATATCCATATTCACGCGTTCGCGCAAACGTTGTTCTTCGATATATTTCATATTATCATGAAAGTATTTTAACCGTTCGTCCAAATCCGCGCGAATGTTGCCAATGGCCTGTAATACCGACGGCATAGGGGTCGCATAGTGAGTATTCGGATAAACCGCGATTCTATCGATTTTTCGCAACTTTGCCCCGGTCAGTGCATCAAATTCCCAAATTTCTTCGATTTCATCACCCCAAAAAGAAATTTTCCAACCGATATCTTGACTGTGTGATGGAAATATATCCAATGTGTCACCACGCACACGAAAATTTCCGCGTTCAAACGCAACATCGTTTCGCTTATATTGTATATCCACCAATTCGCGCATCACATCGGCAATTCCCATAACATCACTAACATGCAACACAACCTTCATACTTGAATACTGTTCCGGCGTCCCAAGTCCATATATCGACGACACCGAAGACACAACAATAACATCGCGTTCTTCTAACATTGCACGCGTCGCACTGTGCCGCATACGGTCCAATTGGTCATTTATCGACGCATCTTTATCAATGTATGTATCGGTCGTTGGCAAGTACGCTTCGGGTTGATAATAATCATAATACGAAACAAAATATTCCACATGATTATGCGGAAAAAAAGATTTCATTTCCGTGAACAATTGCGCCGCCAAGATTTTATTCGGCGCCATAAGCAACGCCGGCCGCCCCAATTCCGCAATAACATTTGCCATTGTAAATGTTTTTCCCGAACCCGTCACGCCAAGTAAAACCTGGGACCGGCGACCATCATTGATTCCGTTCACCAAATCAGAAATTGCCGATGGTTGGTCACCCATCGGTTTGTAATCGCTTTCAAGATTAAAAATTTTTTTATTCACAAGCATAAGTATAATAAATTATAATGAAAAAACAAGAGGCCCAGAGAGAATGTCATTCAACCCAAGCAAACATATATTTTTATGGATATTTTTAACCATTGTCGCGATTATTATGGCGGGGTTATTGGTTGCGCCCGCGTTTATGAATTTGAATAATGTTCGTGGTCGTCTTGAAACGGCAATCGCAACACAGACGGGTATGGATGTTGAAATCAAAGGCGACATAACATTTGGCATTGTTGGAAAAACAACAATACTTGCAAACGATGTTTATACGCCCTTTGGCAACATCAGCAAAATTTCCGTTCAAATCCCGTTTCGTGATTTATTTGACATTCAAAACGCGACACTTACCGGAACAATGTTAATATCCGGCGCCGAAATAAAAATAGATTCACTTGCACCGTTTATGCGGAATTACAATATCGCCGTCAAAGATTCCGTAATAAAATTTATGGGCAAAAATTATCAAATTATCGAAGGTGTTTTTCATGACGGAACATTTAACGGACTTGTTCGAACCGGCCAACATAAATATAACATCGAATTTCATGATGAAAAATTCACAATCACAAACAAAAATATTGATTTAAATGTTACTGGTGAACTTTACCCATCGGGTGGCGCATTTGGAACACTTACGATTAATACAGATAAAATAAACAATTGGTTTGAATTTTCCGAACCAAAAATAACCAAGCGTGTAAAACTATCAACGGACTTTATATGGGACGGTGGATATGGATTCAAATTTAACGATATTGTTGCAAATAATGTCCACGGAAACATAGAACTTGGCCCAAACGGATGGCGCACAATTGATTTAACATCAAACAATGTCACTTTTGATTTTTCTTTCCTTGCGCGCTCTACAAAACTGTTGCGCGACACACGATTAAACATTGATTTCTATGGAGATTTAACATTTGAAAACCAAAAATTTGAGCATCTTAAAATAAATGCCATCGGCACCGAAGATTACATCCAAATTGATAAAATTATCGCAGACAACACAACATTTACCGGCGGTATGATTGATGCCGGCGGCGCACACGACATAATGATAAACACAAACATTGACGGCACAGATATCGAATGTATGTTTTCCGGAACACCCGAAAAATGGGAATGTAAAAATTTTAAATACGGCAACATTTATGGATTCATAAAGAATAACAATAATCGCATAACCGCCGAAATAAAATCAAACGACACAATCGATTCGCGCGGGCTTTCATCATACATTGCAAAACTTGATGGCCGACCGGCAAACATAAAATTCACATTTGCAAATGTCGGTGGCACATATACATCAAACGGCCACGAATCAAATACGGAATACGAATACATATATAACCAAACCCTTTCATCATTAAATCCAAACTTGCATATATTGCCGGAAACAATGCTAAACGAACCCGGCAACATCGTTTGGAACGGCGACGCAATAACATTTATACCAAACACGGACGCATGGTCATTGGTTGTCCAGGGTAATTCTTTCTACCTGACCGGAACAAATATCAAAGATTGGGTTCCAAAGTTCGATTTACAATTCCTGCGCGGTCTTGAATACATCGCATCTGGTTCATACAACGAACGCGGCGACATATCAAACCTGACCCTAAAAATCGCCGGACATGTATTTACCGGCGCGGTTGATGCAAACGGCATAACATTAAAGACCGACACACTTCGCATTGACGATTTTCTAAATCACAAATTCTTTGACAATTACGCAGAAATGGAATTTTTAACAAACGCCCCAATCGTATCACTTTTCGACATTGGAAAAAATTTATATCTTTCGGCGAACACACTTGTTTATGACGACAACGCATACAAAAATTTTGTGTATTCGTTAAAGTCCGGCACGCAAACATTTTCAATCACCGACCGCGCACGCGGAAACCTGCTTGCGACAATTATCAAAGAACGTTCGAATTATGACATATTTATTCAGTTAAATAATTTCGTGATAAACGGCGCGTTGCTGACCAAAAACTTTCCATTAAACATAATGAACACAGCCATAACTGCGGAACTTTCACTAAACACATCCGGCCACATTGCACATGACATTTGGTATAACATGACGGGCGATATTGATTTAACATTTGATGGCGGATATATTGACGGCATTGGTCTTGACGCATTTTATATCGCATACGATGATTTAACCCGATTGAATATCGAAGACCGCCTTATGACGGCACTTGAATCCGGTGTCACAAAAATTAAAAGTATACGCATAATTGGTAAATATGACCACGGAACATTTGAAACGACCAATCCAATGGAAATATCAATGCGCCATGCGGACGCGGTTGGAAAAATGAATATCACAAACGGCGCAATGACAACCGAATTAAATATCACAATGCGCGGCACCGCCCCCGACCCAGTGACGGTATCCGTCGGCATCGCACCAAACGGCCGGCGTGGTTATTCAATGGGCGAAATGATTCGATACTTTGACCCGGCATACATGCGCGAATTTATAAAAACGCATGAAAAATTTTAATGCGACACACTATTCACTAGTTTGGAATACGATTGTTGTCTTTCACGAATAGCATGCAAAAGTGCATTTGCATATAAATCCGCCCCATATCCAGGCATTTTTACGGCTTCTATAAGTTTACACATTTCAATTGTGCACCGCCCACTTCGTGTATCATAAATGCTTCGGCGCGCATCGCAGCCCAATCCATACCTAATTTCATTTTTACGCAACAGTTTATAATTTCCGAATTCGGTATGTCTATATACCATTTTCGCATAATTATACATAAAAGACCCATCATATTGAACTCTGTTCCCACAATAACGGTTTACAGCCCTGATTTCATATTCACGCTTACTATCCCACGGTCTATCTCCCGAAATATAATAAGCATATCTGTGTCTCAACCCTTTATACTGTGCAAAAACAGTATCCAAATCATCTGAATCAAACTTTGGTAATATTTCAGCGATGCGTTCTTGCATAAAATCGACCTCACCCCGTAATGCCTGAACAGCGTCACGATACTCTTTACTTCCTACCACGGATTCAAAAAGTGCATCCTGTTTCGCGCGCTCATTCAAATTAACCAATATTTGAAATAACGTTATCAGCATAATTTGTTGCGCCTTGGCTACGGGTAATTTTTTAAAACCATCTCTGTCCAAGTCACCCTTCAGCTTCCAAATCTTCGAACCAATCGGCTGTGTCACCCCCAAATCATAATTTTTTTTATTCGGGCCAAAATCCCCACATACACCGATTCGATTATAGACCATATGAATACCTGTATCACCACACAATAACTGCTGATTGTCAGACATAAACACACACCTTTGTTCTTGGTTAAATTAATACTTATGTTTCTACACAATTACCACAAAAATCCCAAACGTCAATAAAAAAATCGCCCGCAACCGCGGGCGACAAGTTCCCCTCCTGTGGAGGGGTGGCCGAAGGCCGGGGTGGTCTTTTTAATTCTTCTTTCTAACCTGAATATGAACATCACGCAACTGCTGTTCGGTCACTTCGTTTGGCGACCCCATCAGCAAATCTTGCCCGCGTTGATTCGCCGGGAACGCAACGATTTCGCGCAAACTGTCGCCGTTGCCCAAAATTTCCGACACAACGCGTTCAATACCAAACGCACATCCACCATGTGGTGGCGCACCATATTGGAACGCGGTATATAACCCCGAAAAGTTCTTTTCAACCGCCTCTATCGGATATCCGGCGATTTCAAAACATTTTTTCATAACATCTGGGTTATAGTTTCGCAATCCACCACTGCAAATTTCAATTCCATTTAACACCATATCAAATTGCGCCGCCTTAATCGTGAACGGGTCACGCGTGGACAATTCTTCCAGTGTTGCAAGTGGATATGAAAACGGGTTGTGTGTGAACATCGGCGCACCGCCCCTGTTTTCATCCGGTTCAAAGAACGGAAAATTATCAACCCAACAAAATGCAAAATCACGCGGTTTAACCAATCCCAAATCTTCGCCAAGTTTATTACGCAATTTGCCCGCCGCTTTGGCCGCCGTATCCACCATATCGCACACAAAGAACAGCGACGAATTATCACCGGCGATTTCATGCAACTTTGCAATACGGTCCGCATCCAATTTTTTTGCAACTGGCCCTTTGGCTTCGTCCGCAAAAACAATATACCCAAGTCCCCCAAGTCCAAGTTCCTTGACCGCGTATTCGCCAAGTTTATCAAACCAAGACCGCGGTTTGTCCGCACTGTTTGGTGCCGGAATCGCACGCACCACCGCGCCATTTTCAATCGCGTTCGCAAAGATTCCAAAATCCGACCCGCGGAAAATTTCCGTCACATCTGAAATAAGAATCGGATTACGCAAATCGGGCTTATCCGACCCATACTTTAACATCGCATCATCGAACGAAATATGCGGAATTTCCGGATACACATTTGCATCCGGCGCAAAGGTTTTAACCATTTCCGGCAAAACCGCTTCGCCAACCGCCTGAATATCTGGCAAATCAACAAACGACATTTCCAAATCTAATTGATAAAATTCCAACAGCCTGTCGGCGCGCAAATCTTCATCGCGGAAACACGGTGCAATTTGAAAATACCGGTCAAAGCCCGCAACTTGTAATAATTGTTTGAACATTTGTGGTGCCTGGGGCAACGCATAGAATTTACCATGATGCAAACGCGACGGGACAAGGAAACTGCGCGCACCTTCGGGCGAATCTGCGGTTAGCAATGGCGTTTGAAATTCCGAAAAACCCAAATCCCACATTTTATCACGTAACCACTTCATCATTTTATTACGCATCAAAATGTTATAGTGCAACCGTTCGCGCCGCAAATCCAAAAATCGATATTTATACCGCAATTCTTCACTTGTTTCATCATCACCAAACACCTGGAAGGGTAAAGTTTCCGCGTTCGTCAAAACTTTCCAAGATTCAACACTTATTTCAATTGCGCCGGTTGGAATTTTTTCATTCACCTGGGACGCGTCACGCGCAACAACTTTGCCGGTCACCTGTAATACAGATTCCGGCCGCACGCGTTCCAATTCGTCATTTCCGCCGTCAATGACAATCTGTGTAATTCCATAATTATCGCGCAGGTCAATAAACAGCAACGACCCATGGTCGCGTTTCCGATGAACCCAGCCCGAAAGCGTCACGGTTTCACCAACGTTTTTTGCGGACAATTCCCCGCAAGTATGCGTTCTATATTTTGATTGAAGTGATAACATTTTTTTGCCTTTTACTTTGTGGGGCGACAAAAAACAAACTGAATTTTGGCACCCATTGGTTAAACAATTTTTTTCGGGGCGCATATTTGGCTATGCGCGGTGCCACCCGAATTTATCACTTTTTTGTTTTTGAATCCGACTCCGTGGTTGTTGGTCACATCATTGTCTAAGGTTCAAAAGTCTTTCGTATTTTATAAACAAATTTTACAGTTTGCAACGATTTTTGTTACATTTGCCTTGATTGCCCTGACATAACAAAAACCGGTACATTTGAATCAGCCCTATTAGCTTGGTCTTTTAATTTAGAAGCCGTCTCCAAAGATATTGTACCACCATCTACAAGCGCCAATAAATCACGCCATATCCATTCGTTGAAAAAAGATGCATCTTCATCACCATGATGCAACTTGTAATACCTAACCGCTTCGGACAAAAGACCCGCACGTTCCTCTTCGGTATTTAACAACTCTAAAATTTCTTTAGCAAAAATTCTATTATGTGTCCATGTAAACACCCCAACCAAAGCCTTTACTGGCGGATATCCATCTGGTGAAAGTGGATTCTGAATACTCGCAAGAGAATCTCTTTTTGGGTCGCGCTTTAAACGTGGCATAGATTTTATTATATTCCAAACTCTGTCAGATATAGGATAAAACTCCTTAGATTTTTCCATGGCAAACTCCTCATTACAACAGCGATATTATATCACAAAAACGAACAAACGCAAAATAGATGACGCTTTTGCTTGTCTCGGCGCAGCGCAAGCGCAGACGGATGGTGCCCTAAGCAAGAATCGGACTTGCGACTCGTCCTTACCAAGGACGTGTTTTACCACTAGACTATTAGGGCAATTCGCAAAAACACTCGTTGATTATACGGCCGCCCACAAAAAAATCAAGGAAAAACGTTCCCCTTCGCTGGCGAAGGGGGGACCGCGGAACGCGGTGGGGTAGTGGTCTTTTTTTACCCCACCACCCTAACCCGCCCGGCCATATCCGTATTTGACCTCGGCCTCGGTGCGCCGGCAATTCCACCAAACGGCATCTGGGCGACCAATGTCCACCCGTCCGGCAAACCAAACATTTCCCGCACCATATTATCGATAACTGGGTTATAGTGTTGCAAATTCGCACCGATATTCATATCAGCAAACCCGACCCAAATCGCAAATTGCAGCATCGCATTCGACTGCATAACCCAATCATGAAAATTTTCAGCATATCCCGGATACGCCCGCCGGGTTTCTTCGACCGCCGCCGTATCATAGAAATAAAGAACCGTTCCATACGCCGCCGCAAACGAATCGATTTTATCGCGCGAAAACCGCCCGCCGGTAAATTTCACCATTTCATCATAAACCGCATTCCAAAATTTGTCGTGCTTTTCTCCCATAACAAGAACGACACGCTGACTCTTCATATTGAATGCGTCCGGCACATACTGTACCGCGGCGCGCACCAGGTCGGCAACCGCGTTTTCCGCAACCGGCAAAGTTTTATCCAATGAATAAACCGACCGGCGATTTTTAAGCATACTTATAAAATCCATCATAATTTCCCTCTTAACGCCCGTAATTTTACCTTATGTTCCGGCAAAACACGATAGGATTCTATGGCCTTTTGAATTGCGCGCGCCCGCGTCCAGGAATCAAGTCGTTCAAAATATGGATAAACCAAATCAAAGTGCTTTGCGGCGGCGGTTGCGAAATACCATGCCCGCATCATATTTACATAGTATTCATCTGATTTTATACCCAAAACCATATCGGCATACTTTGTATCAAAATTCGCATCCATATAATAACGCATCAGGCAAAGCACCGCGAAACGCACCGTATAGACGTGTTTTGCCCGCAACCATTTTTTGATATACGGCAAAAGTTTATCAGCATTTTTTGCAAAAACCTTTGGCGACATTTGGTCACAAGTTGCCCAGTTATCAACGCATACCAAGAATTCGTCCACCGCACGCACCGCAGAATCAAAATCGCGAAACCCCGAAATCATAAACGCATGCAATTGGTTTTCTTCGAAATATTTATGTGGAAATTTATGAATAAAATCTTTGTATACGCCGGATTTAGCCATATTGCGCGCCATTGCACGCAATACCGGTGTCCGCACACCAATGATTTTTTTTACATTTACCGTTGGAATAATTTTTAAACTAAAATCCCTGTATACGGCATCCGCCGCCGCATACAGGGAATCAAGAATTGAATTTTTACTCTGCATCACCGGAAATTTTATTCAACCATTCTGTTACAACCACATCACTCAACCATTCTGCTAATACCTTAGTGTAGTCCTTTGTTGTTTCTTTACCCGGCATTCCGAACCCTTCGGTCACGGTCGCGCCCGGAGCAACGCGTTTAATTTCTTCAACCGAATTACCAAGCCCCGATGTTCCATATGTCGCAAACGGAACAATAATCTTGCCATCAAAATTATTGTTTTCCAAGAAAGTATAAACAACCATCGGCATTCCGCCCCACCATATCGGATACCCAAGGAACACCAGGTCATAATCCGCAACATCAACGCCCAAATCTTCATATTCCGGCCGTGCGTCACTTTCCTGTTCGCGCTTTGCGACATATGTTTTATCGGTCTGAGATTTTGGATACGGCATCACCGAAACGATACGCGCCACATCCCCACCAACCAATTCATAAATAGTATTCGCCACACGTTCAGTGTTCCCCGAATCAGAAAAATACACGATTAAATTTTCCGCACGCGCCGCCCCAAAGACGAAAAACACCGCGAAAACCAAAAATTTCAAGATTTTCATAAATCCTCCTTTCCTTCCGTGATAAATCATAGCGAAAAATTATTTCCAATTGCAATATGATATTTTAATTCTTTTTCCATCTTTTCAGTGTCGGAAAAACATTTTCACAATACGCGCGCATTTCATCACCGGTCATATTTGCCTGGGCCGCAAAAGGCACCATCATTTCGATATATTTTTCCATGGAAACATCGTCCACAAATTCACCATTTTTATAACAATAAGCGCAATAGTCCGAATTTTTCGAACCATCTTTGTTCGTTCCAAACACCGATTCATCGTTCATCGGCATCGCGCAACTCTGACATATTTTTTGCATGCCCGCCCCCTTTTATTTTTATTATGAATCGAAACAAAACAAAAAACATCAATAAAATTTGCGACTATACCAAAAACAAAATCGGGACAAGCCCGATTTTATCTTTTCTTTATAGTTAAACAGCCCATAGCTGACAGTTTTTTCAACACTTCCGCGTTCTGGTCTTTTGAAATCTTTTCCCATCCCATAAACCGAACAAACTCAGGATCATAATAAGCATCATTGCTAAAATTAGAAAAGCATTCTTTCAGGTCTTTTTGATTTTTTAGAATCTTTTTCGCCGCAGAATGAACAAGTTCCTCCCGCAAAACAGGAGCATGCAACATTTCTTCAACGCAATAGTATGCCATCCACCTCGCATTCCTGGATATAGAATCGTGCGAAATCTGATACAACCAACGTGAGTAAATATCATGTTCAAAAACAAACCTGGACCACGCATGTGTACCATGTTTTGGGGACGGTTCACCAAGCATCATCTGATTTCCATTAGTTTTTGAAGTAACTATGTGCATCTCAATCGGTTGAATACCCCATTCTTTATACGTCTTGTCTTGAATATGTTCAAACATACCCGGCAATTCCTTAACCAAATCGATCTCTTGTCCAAGAAATTTTGCTGTTTCTTGTCCACCAACAGCGACCTTTGTTGGTGTGATAACGATATAATCTTTACTTGTTATATGACCCATTTATTACCTTTTTGACTCTTAAAACTGAACACTAGCACAAAAACCCAACAAGTCAAGAAAATCGTATAAAAAATTCGTGGTAGCGACGAAGGGATTGCACATTCCCACCGCGCTTCGCTTGCGGGAACCCTTTCCACTCGTAAGACTCGAACTTCGTTTTACTCGTTCTCGTCAACTATCGTGTCGGACCCTGGGGTCCTCATCCATCGCGACTATACCAAAAATTAAAACCGGGACACACCAAAAAAAGACATGTCCGCCTTCGCCGTTCTTTATCAATGAATATTCAACAAAAAACGCGGGGCTACGGCGGGACACTGAATTTTCTTAACTAAAAATCCCGCAAACGCGGGATTTTTACTAACGAAAATTCGTGGTAGCGGCGAAGGGATTGTATATTCCCACTCATTTTATTCGTGGGCCCATTTCCAAATCGCAACGTTTCGAACGGCGCTTTTGCTTGTTCTCAACTGCTATTTTGTCGGACCCCTGACCAAAGGATTATGATGGCTTTGCATATAAAACCACATAACACGCTTTTCTGCGGCTTTCCGGTGATTTTCTATCTATAAAAATTCTTATGTGTAGAAATAGTGTAGAACAAAATTCCAACTTAAACCGTATGTGTTTATAACTAAATCCAAGATTTACTAAACCACACAAAAGTTAATAAAACTTAACACTTTGAGATAAAGCGAGAAAAAATGAGAAAATGTGAGATATTTTGAGACGAAATGGGAATGACTTTTTGTAATTCGCCTTTTATGATTTTTTTGTAACCAAACCAAAAGGATCACAAAATGGACGAAAGACTTATAAACACAAAACAATTATCTGAATATTTAGGTATAAAATACACTGCATTGGTCCAACATAGAAAAAACGGAACTGGTCCAAGATATATAAAAATAGGACATTTGGTTCGTTATCAAATGTCCGATATAAATGACTGGGTCAAAGAACTTAAAAATAAACCCGCAGGTAACAAGAAATATAAAAAAAGCAGAAATCAAATTACCCACTGGAAATGCTATAAAAGAATGTTTGCTGATGCGTGGATTAAATCATTAAAGTCAGATATAAACCTATGTATCAGCGATACTTGTATACCAGGTTTACAACTGCGTTTTTATCAAAAGACCGGACATATATCTTTTTATTTAGCATATAAAGTAAGACACTCTAAAATACAACGCAACCTATTGATTGGAAAATATTGCGACTTTAAGTTAGAAGAAATCCGCACACGAGCAATAAAATTTCGCCAACAAATATCAGACGGCAAAGACCCATTTGCTGATATCATAGCCGAACAAAAACGAAAGGAAGAAGAACGTGCAAAACAAGCAAAGATAACCGACCTGTTGGATATGTACTTTGAGAAACACTGCAAAGTTTATAAAAAAACCAGCAGCCAACGGTCTGACGTTTTCATTATCAAAAACATAAAAGCAGAACTGGGCGAATTATTCATAGCAGACCTGGATCTGCCAAAGCTGATAGATTTTTATCAGAAGACAGCAGACAGAACATCATTTTCAACAGCGAACCATTACATCGCACTGATATCAAATTTCTGGAACTGGTGCGAAACATATAAATACCTGCCGTTGAACAGCAACCCATGCAACAAGATACCAAAGGGCAAAAATAAAAAACTGGTTGTGAAACCACTGACACTGGACGAATACAAAAGACTGCTTGATGCAATCGATGATGGATTTATGCATTCACAATACAATCCAAGAATGTTTCGTGCATTGAAAGTGCTGATGCTTACCGGATGCAGAACAACCGAAATCACACGATTGAAAAAAGACTGTGTGGACCTGGACAACGGATTTATATATTTGAACGAAAGCAAGAACAACGAAGAAAAACACCCACTGGGTCAACCGGCAATAGACGAATTACGAATTGCCCTGCAAGAGGCACCAGCAGACAGCGACTATGTATTCCCTGCCACACGAGGCGGACCAAATGCATTACTGGACCTGCGTAAAGCACACGAATGGGCGTTAGAACGTGCCGGACTGCCAAAGATGCGTAAACACGACTTCAGACATTCATTCATCAGCATAGGAACCGACACCCTGGGAATGCCGATACAGGCAGTATCAAAAGCAATCGGCCACGCAGACATAGCAACAACAGCAATATATTCACACATTTCGGATAAAACAAGACGAGAAACAGCCGATAAAATTGCGCTGGCAATAGTTGGAAAATGATATTTTTATCATATGTGCCGGCACGTACTGGTCGGCACAATAAAAAAATTATTTTTTATTCATCAAATACTGGTTTTTGATTATCCACTACTTTTGTATCACGCAGTTTGTATCCTGTTTTTTCACAATTCCAAAAAGAATCACAAACATATTTACCTTTGGTGAATTTGGGTTCAAACACAGAATATGATTGATAGCAATCCGGTACCGCACGGTATCTATAACATATATTCCTAAGAACACATTTTTTATTATCACACATCGTTATATCCGGCATTGTTACCTCTTTTGTTTGCATATAACACACTATATATAATACCAAGTATTTTGCTTTTCAAAACGATTCGTTTTAGCAGATAAAAATTTGTCAACAATTTTAACATTTGTACATAATGTGTTTTTTGTTGATTTTTTCATTTTTTTGTGATAAAGTTGCTAGCATAAAAGCAAAGAAAATTTGCTAGCAACTAAGACCATCGTTTTTTGGTGGTTTTTTTTATTAAAAAACGATAGAATAAACTTGAGAAACACTATTTATATAGTATATTTCTTATAAAAATAAGGTATTTACACATGCAAATAACTTTAAAAAATGTTGGTGCTATACGTTCAGCCACTGTTAGTTTAAATGGGCTGGCTGTCATTGCTGGTCCAAATGAAAGCGGAAAAACTACTGTTGGTAAGACGTTATATGCCGCTATTAAAGCACTGAAAGAACACAATTTAATGGCATATCAAGAAAAAATTCGTAATATTAGACAAAGTTTCATTGAAATTTCGGCCATAATAAGAAAAAGTGGAGCTGCAACATTTGATAGCATAGGTTTATTTTCCGGCGAATCACACAAAAGAACACAATTAGGAGAATTATTATACAAAATCATTATGGCAACAGATGATATACCAGATGAATTTTTAAATTGTTTAAAGGAAGATAATTTTGTTGAAGCCATAAGGTTAGCGGATAATTATAAGAACATTTTAGTTAATAATTTAACAGAAAACAACAGAGACCTTGCTGTAAAACATATAGATTGGATTATTTACTGTTTACAAAAACATCCTACTTTTTATGAATCTTTTAGTTCGGGGTTATTAAAAATGTATAGAGACGTTTTTTCTGGACAAGTTACTAATATTTATACAAATGAACCCGCAAAAGTTTCTATTAACAATGTACTAAATTACACCATTTCTTCGGGATTATCTGAATTTGATATAGAACATGTAGACGAAGATATTATTAAGCAAGCTATAGCTTTTTCTGATGTCACGTTTATAGAATCACCTTTAATTCTTCAATATAGAAATACTTTGCGTTCTGCACCGCACTACTGGAATGATCTAATTGATAAACTTAGAATAACTCCAGAATTAGGCAATACATCAAGTTTATTAAACAAGGAAATTAACGCCTTATTCACAGAGATTATGGGAGGAGAACTTGTTTACAACACACGTGAGAGAGAGTTCACAATTGATAAATATAACACCTCTGCGAAATTATCGTTCAATAACGCAGCTTCTGGTATAAAAGAATTTGGTATTCTTCAAAGAATGGCAAGATTAGAACTGTTCAGTGGCAATAATTTAATTGTATTGGACGAACCAGAAAATCATTTGCATACCGCCTGGCAAGTAAAATTAGCAGAAGTAATAATAGAGCTTGTTAAAAACGGGGTATCTGTATTGATTACTTCTCATAGTCCAGATTTTATACAAACGTTGAGAGTGGAAGCTGATAAACAAAAATTAGAAACAGATAAAGCAAAATTTTATTTATCAGAAGAAAGTGAAAAAACACAGAATATTACAAAATACGATATAATTGACAAAACAGGTAGAGAAGCAGATATTTTAGAAAACTTATCTATACCTATGGATAATGTGTATGATTATATTATGAAGGAAAGCATGAATCAATAAAGGTATTATTGTGAGCACTTTATTAAGGAAAACGTATTGTGAATGTTGTGATACTGGGGATAAGGGAATTTGTCGTTGCGGCCTAAAGAGATCCTGTAGACAAGTTCCTAGTTTTCTAAAGTTACCAAATCATGAAGAGAGTTGCGACGCTGTTTATGATCTTGATACTATTACTGGTTATTTTATAGAATTTAAAAATATTTACAAATTTGTTAATAAAGGAAAAAAATTGGATGCTATAATGTTTGATATTCATAATCAATTGTCGAATGCGGTAAACCGATGTGATAAGAGATTCAGTAATACAAAGTACTTTTTAGCATACGATAAGAATCCATTGCCAGATAAGGCAAACAGAACTATATATAACAATGAAGCTCTAAAACGTTTGGAACAATTTCAAATTATTCCAAAAGCACTAGAATTTGGCATTGTAGCAAATGATTGTGAAACGATATTTTATTTGCTACAATTACACGGATTAACCGTATAAAAATTTTGAAAAAACACAACCAATAAAAATACCTATCCTTATTGGGCTTTTTTGTTTATATAAATATTCGTGTAACTCACGTGTAAACGCCGTGTAAAAAATCGTGCTCTTACGGAATTTTTATAAAAAATAAAAAATCCCAGAAACCTGGGAAATTTTGGTAGCGGCGAAGGGATTCGGACCCCTGACCAAAGGATTATGATTCCTCTGCTCTACCACTGAGCTACGCCGCCATAACATCGCGCATTATAACAAAGTTTTTCCCAATTGCAAGAATTTCATGCGCGCCCACAATTCAGACAAAAATCTCAATAAATTTTACCATTTGAACATAGGCCAAAAATAGTGTATAATAATCTGTCATGAAAAAAATTGCGATTATTTCACTTGCTGTAATAGCGACGGGTGGTTCGGCATTTGCTGATGTGACCCGCAATGCCTTTACCGGGTATTACAAGAATCAATTTTCTTTGTATTTCGGCCAGGGTATCGATAGTGGATTTTTGCTGCCGCCACCATTAAAGCCCGTTCCGTTTTACCTGTTCAACCTGCAATATTCGCAACCAACAACTTTTTTTAGCCTACCCGCGCGCCAGTCACTTAGTGTCGGACAAACACTGGGGTTTGGTTCAAAGTATGGCTGGGATTGGGACAAATACACAATTCCAATGGTAATGCTTTCGGGCGATGTGCGCCTTTCGGAATATAAAAACCTTTATGTTGCGGCGGGCGCGGGTGTCGGAATGCAGGCGCAACAAAACGAACGTCTTGGTGCAAAATTATTATTCCAATTCAAAATAACCGTCGGATATCATATAAATAACAATTGGGGCATAGAGGCATTTATGCACCACTTTTCAAACGGCAATACCGCACCCCAAAATTATTCCTATGCATTTTATGGCCTTGGCGTGACATATAGTTTTTAGTGTCAGTGGCTAGTGTAAGTGATTAGTCCGTCACGACCGCGGCGCGGCGTGCCGCGACGAACTAACCACTACCCACTTACACTAACACCAAGCTGGGGCAAAACCCCAGCGCAGTCTCGGCGTAGTCACAGCACCGCTTCGCGGTGACGTGCGGAGACGGATAACCTCACCACTCAATCGGCCGACCACCGTGCGCAACAATATATTCATTTGCCTTGCTAAAATGCCGACAACCGAAAAAACCGCGATACGCCGAAAGCGGCGATGGATGTGCACTTTTCAAAACTAGATTTTTTGTTCCATCTACAAATTCCGCCTTGCGTTGCGCATAACTTCCCCACAGCATATAAACCAACCCATCGCGCGCGGACAACGCCCGAATCACCGCATCGGTAAATTGTTCCCACCCGCGCCCCGCATGCGATGCCGCCAAATGCGCCGCCACGGTAAGTGTGGAATTTAGCAATAATACCCCCGCACGCGCCCACGATGTTAAATCACCATGTGTTGCACTTGCCCGCCCCAAATCCGATTCAATTTCTTTATAGATATTAACCAACGACGGCGGTGGCGTAATCCCGTCCGGCACAGAAAAACAAAGGCCATGCGCCTGACCCGGTTCATGATACGGGTCTTGACCAATAATCACAACCCGCACAGAATCAAACGGACACAAATTGAACGCATTAAATATATTTTTTGCCGCCGGGTAAATTTTTTTCCCCGCCATATATTCCCCGCGCACAAAATCAGTAAGTTTAATAAAATAATCTTTATCAAATTCATCCGCCAACACTCGTTTCCAAGATTCTTCGATTTTTACTTGCACCATCGTTCACTCCGTTCACTTAGTGGTTAGTGCAAGTGTAAGTGGTTAGTAAACTCTGGAATTAGTTCATAATTGCGAAATTATTCTAGATACTACTAACCACTAACACTAACACTAACACTTATTAAAAATTATTTATATGATTGCGCCGTGTTGATTAAGGGAGTGTATAAAACATACATGACCGAAATCAACACAAGCATGCATCCATAGAAATAATTTTTAACTGACACGCTTTCCACAACACCACATCTATATACCCACGTGGTAATCCCGTCACCGAAACCAAATGCGAAAACATATCATCACACGCCCGTTTTATTTCCGGCGTCAATTTACCATTTTCGTCTATGCGGCGGATTCCGGCGTATAGCGCCCCCAAGCGTCGAATCCAAACATCATATTTCACAACATCAACGCCCAAATTTCGCGCCAAATGATTTGCGGTTATTTTTCCAATATGCGGCAATGTCGATAGATATTTCAACTTTTCCGAATCCGTCACACAATTATAAAAACCATCGCAAAAATCCGCCCTATTTTCCCAGATTTTACAAATTGCACTTACCTTGTTTTTATTATGAAACATTTGAAAAATCGCATCATAATTCGCGCCATTTTTATAAATGTATTCCATAATATCTTTATGAATTCGTTTTGCGGTTTTTTGTGAAAAACCACCCGCCAAAATCACATAGGCACACATGGTCGCAAATTCATCCGATGAAAACCGCCGCGGCCGCGACAACATTTCACGAATTTCATCAAAAGATTGGGCGTCAGATGCCGCGCCCAAATCTTTTATTTTTTTCTCTAAATCAAAGAACCAATCCGCCGTGAACATTTACACATCCAAATTTGCATCCAGTGCATTTTCAACGATAAAGTCGCGGCGCGGTTCAACAACATCACCCATCAGCATGGAAACCACCGCATCCGCCTGAGACGCGTCGTTCACCGTCACTTGGAACAGCGACCGATGATTCGGGTCCATTGTTGTTTCCCACAATTGTTCCGCGTTCATTTCCCCAAGCCCCTTGTACCGTTGAATCTTTAACCCATTTTTCGCATATTCAAACGCGGTATTTAGCAAATTAAACGCACCCCAAATTTTTTGTGACTTTGATTTAACCATAAGCACGGTCGGCGCCGAAAATGTTTCCATCAATTCTTCGCGGCCCGCCATCCGCCGCCACGCGTTGATTTCCGGCGAATTCAATTTTTCCCGCGACAGTAAATAACTTTCCGTCACACTGCGTAATGTCCGCGTAATTGTAATTCCCGCATCATTCGCGGTCACATGCCACCCGCGTTCAAACTCTAATTCCTGGGCATCCAGCATTTTTGCGGCCTTTTCACAGTTTTCCGTTGATTCTTCATCGAATACACGGTTCAATGCCAATGCCTCAACAAACCTTAGTGGCATAATGTGATTTAGTGGTTGCAAAACATTACGCATATCAAGCACCAAATCCAAAAGCCGTTTCATATCCGCACCGGAAATCTGAGTTCCGCTTGCAATTTGCACAACACCGTCGGTCGCCAATTGGTCCATTAAATAGTCGTCCATTTCGCGCTGATTTTGCAAATAAATCTGTTGTTTGCCACGCGTCACACCGTATAGCGGCGGTTTCGCAACATAAATATATCCACGTTCTATCGCCGCCGGCATATGCCGATAGAAAAATGTCATAAGCAATGTTTGAATATGTTGTCCGTCGACATCAGCATCGGTCATAATGATAATTTTATGATAGCGCATTTTTTCCACATCAAAATCATCTTTACCGATACCCGCACCCATTGTGGTAATAAGCGCGCCAATCGTATCAGATGACAACATTTTATCAAACCGCACGCGTTCAACATTCAAAATTTTCCCACGCAACGGCAAAATCGCCTGGGTCTTACGGTCACGGCCCTGCTTTGCGGTACCACCCGCCGAATCCCCTTCGACGATGAACAATTCGCATTTTGCCGGGTCGCGTTCACTGCACCCCGCAAGTTTCCCGGGCAGTCCGCCCAATTCCGGCCCGGTCTTTTTCCGCGAAAGTTCACGCGCCTTGCGTGCGGCCTCACGCGCGGTGGCGGCCTCTAAAATTTTATCGATAATAAGTTTCGCGGTTGCCGGGTTTTCTTCCAAATATTGATACAACAATTCCGATGTAGTATTTTCAACAATCGGGCGAACCTCACTTGATACCAATTTATCCTTGGTTTGGGAACCAAATTTTGGGTCGGGAATTTTCACACTAATTATACTGGTAAGCCCTTCGCGAAAATCTTCGCCCGAAAGGTTGATATCTTTCTTGGTGTTTTGTTCCGCGATATATTTATTGATTGCCCGTGTAAGGCCCGCACGGAACCCCGCCAAGTGTGTTCCCCCGTCGCGATTCGGTATATTATTTGTAAAGCAAAGTGATGTTTCGGTATATGCGGTCGTCCATTGTAAAACGATTTCAATATATGAATCATCAATTGTCTTTATCATCTGAATTGGGTCGCGATTCAAAAGTTCCTTTGATTTATCCAAATATGTTGCAAACCCCGCAAGCCCGTCGGTCGAATGAAATTCGCGTTCCTTCTTTTCCCCACCACGCAAATCTTCCAAAATAATCCGCACATTGGCGTTCAAATAAGATTGTTCACGCAACCAATTTTCAAGTGTATCAAAATTAAACTCGGTCGATGCAAATGTTTCCGGTGACGGCAAAAATGTCACTTCGGTCCCATGTTCATAACCGGTTTTATTTTCCGTAATTTTCAAATCCATCGTTGGCACACCGTCGGCAAAGGACATTTCCGCCTGTTTTTCACCACGCCAAACCCGCACATTTAACCAGGTTGAAAGCGCATTCACAACCGACACACCAACACCGTGCAAACCGCCGGAAACCTTGTACGCACCGTTGCCTTCGTTATCAAATTTACCACCCGCATGCAATTCGCACATAATAAGTTCCAATGCACTGCGCCCTGTTTCATGGTTGATATCAAACGGCATACCACGCCCGTTATCACGGATGGTCACACTGCCGTCCGGGTTCAACGAAACATAGACCGTATCGGCATATCCCGCCATCGCTTCGTCGATAGAGTTGTTCACCACTTCATAAATCATATGGTGCAAACCGGAACCGCCCTCGCCCACGTCACCGATATACATCCCGGGGCGTTTTTTAACCGCCTCTAACCCTTTTAAGACCTTAATTGAATCACCGGTATATTCATTATTTACTGTCATTGACAAATCCTTTCTCTTTTGTTTATTTTTTTATACCAAAAACATAGCAAATTATGGTATAATTGTCAAAGAAAAAGGCAAAAAATAAAGGAAAAAATTATGACAGAAACATACAAAAAAAATGACTATTTAACCCCGACAAAGTATGCGGATACATACGGTGTACCCGCGGACGTTGTAAAAGCCGCTGTTGAAAAAGCATGGCGCGACCACGCCAGCATAAATGGGAACCACGGCGGTCAAAAACGCGAAATTATCATAAGCAAAGACGGCAAGCGTCATATCCGTCCGGAACCGGCGGCACACGAAAAGCTAAACACAATTATCACACAAATCCAAGGACAACAAAAATGAAATTCAAACTGCTATATTTTGGTGAAATTTTAATCAATCCTAAAAAACGGGCCCAGCATGTTTCTGATATCCGCATGCAATTTCACCCACAACTTAAAAAACTATTGGAACACCAACCGTGGAATAACCTGACCCAATATATGGGGCCAAATGCACAAAAAAGCCCGATTATAACCCGCCATGTCGGTGGCATAGATTGGAATCCGATTATTACACCAAAACTAAAACTTATTGCGGAATTAGATATTCAAATGTTGCATCCGGAAATCATCGGTGTCCCGCGTTCGGACATTGATAACCGCATGAAGACATTGTTTGACGGCCTGCGTTGTCCGCAAAACGAACACGAAATCGGACAAAATATCCCACGTGATGCCGGACCAATTTATACACTTCTTGACGACGACCATTTGATTACCAAGGTATCCGTGAACACAAGCCACCTGCTGTCAAATCATATATTCGACCCAGAACTAGCAACGTCAAGTCCGGATTGTGTATTTATGATGATTGACGTAAACCTGCGTGTTGCCGAAGGAACTTTGGAAAACCTGCCGTTTATGGTTTAGTGTTTTAATGCCTCTTTGGATAGCATATTAACCAAACCGACAAATTCATCGGGCGATATTTTATATCCTGGATTTTTTACAAAAAATTCCAAAATCGCGGCATATAACGGTGTTTCCATTTTTTATCCTTTTGACTGTTTAACTAAAGAACGCCGTAATTTGGTCTTGCATTTGGAATGTCCCAAGGACGACCCACGCAATCACGCCCGATATCAACAAAATACCAACCGTGTTCAGCGCATCTGACAAAGATTCGATTTTTCGCACCGATTCTTCCAAATACTCATTCGCGATATGATTCAAATTTTCATCAAAATCGTTCATATCTGAATAGACCGCTAAATCACCAATCAATTCTTCACTTGGAAAATCCATCCCCGTATTTTGCAATGCGTTCCCAAGGTTATCACCATTCGCAATATGTCGCAGTGTTTTATCCAAAATATTCCGCAAATAATTATTCGCATTATCGGCAATCACACGCATCGCGTCCGGTACCGAAACACCCGACGAAACCATCGCCGCCATTGACATCATCCAACCAACCGAAACACGAATTTTATATATATTCCATGGTGGCAATTTATCAAACATTGCACGCAACCGCCCGGACCAATTTGGCAACGAAAGCCACGCAAAAACAATTATCAAAACAAACACAAACGCGATAAATTTCCAATACCGTCCCGCCCATTCCGATAACCATATAAGTGACGCCGCACCACCGGACCAAACCATACCATCACCGGCAACTTCGGCCAACGGCGGCACAAGATAAATTCCGACCATAATAATTATACCGAACACCAACACCAATAATAACAGCGGATATGCAATCGCACCAAACACCGCACGCCCAATCCTTTTGTTTGCAACAACCATACGACTAACATTTTCAAGTGCGACAATCAAACTTGACATATTACTGGATGTAAGCAGTAATGTTTCTTCGGTTGGAATCCAACCACGTGTGGCCTCGGAAAAACTGTACCCGCGTTCAAGGTTTCTTTCCCATTCACGCAAACATATTGCAAAAGGTTCGTTTGGTTTTGCACCACCACGCGATTCTGTCATCTGCAACCGGTTTAGTGCATTCACCAATGTAAAATCGTTTTTAAGCAACGACACCAATTTGCGCCACATCGCAACACGTTTGTTCGTACTAAACCGACAAACCATTTTTGCGTAAAAAATTTCAATACTTGTCATTTTTAATATACCCCCGGCCTATCTAACAAACCAACCCAACGTTCCAATTCATCAACACCGATTATACCTTGCAACATCAACGAACACGCCGCTTCTTTTAATGTGCGCCCGTCCATTTCTTCCAACCAGTATTTGACCGCCGCATCTGTATCACCCGCAAGTGCAAGTTTAAGAAAATCACTGTTTGTGATAATAATTTCACCCGCCTTGATACGCCCCATTGTTCCAGTTCCGTTGCAATGTTCACACCCACCGCCACGAACATAAACCTGATTCAAACCCAAATCACCGAACGCATCTTTAACACGGGCATACTCTGACCTTTCTGGATGACTCATCAACCGTTCCCGACAATGCGGACAAAGACGTTTGAATAAACGCATAGAAATAAGTCCGCGCATCATCGTTTCTTCTTTTAACTTAAACGCTTCGACCCCCATATCCAACAAACGCACCAACGCCGCCATCGCAGAATTTGCATGCAATGTTGTCCAAACATTATGCCCCGAAAGCGCACCTTTGACGGTCAATTGCGCCGCCGCCAATGTTCGAATTTCACCAACCATCAACGTATCGGGGTCACTGCGCAATGCCGCCGCCAACGCTTCGGTATATTCATTTTCGCGTTGTTCTTCGTTAGTTGTGTTTATAACCGGAATTTGGTGTGCACCAAAAATTTTTTGTTCGACCGGGTCTTCGACCGTAATAAGGTTTATTTCATAATGATGTTCCTTTAACATCAAAACCATATTACGAACAAGTGTTGTTGATTTACCCGAACTGGTGGGTCCCGCAACAACAACCAATCCCGTTGGAAACGAACGAAGTCTATGCAATAATTTTTGTTCATAAGGTCCAAATTCTTGTTCGGTTGTTATGCTTTCCGACGGATTATCATACAGCAACCGCATCACAACATACCGCGACCCAAACGCCACCGGATTAAATTGCATACGAATACTAAGCACGCCTTCGGGCAAATACAAATCTTTGGTCCCGCGAAGCGGTGTGCGCCCATCTTTCTGTGCCGATTGATATTCGTTTTGTGCATAGTTTGAATTTGAAATATCGGCGGACGCAAACGCGGCGCGAACAAAAGATTCACCCCATCCCGAATTAAATTCCAACACCGGTTGCATACTGCCATCTATACGAAAATAAATTGTTGTTTGGTCTGCAACCTCTATATGAATATCAGAAACTTTTTGTGCGGCGGCCTTGGCAACGATATCAACAAAATCTTTTTGCATTTGGTTGTTGTAATCAACCCGCGCGCGCGCGCCACCGACTTTGTTTTCATAATGTTTATATATCGACGAAATCAAACCCAAATCCGCATAAAAAGGCAAAAGCATTGACCGATTTTTTTTACGCAATAAATCTAAAAACGCAAGCACCCGCCCATCATACCGATGTGTCCGCGATATAACCAAATTTCCACCTGAAAAATACGCCAACAACCCTTGGGTTTCTTTTGGCAATTCAAATTCTGCGCCATTTGCGGTAAGTAATTTATTGTTTTCAGAAAAAAGATATTCAACAATATCGTCCGCATCCGACCGTTCCATCCCCACCGGGACACTCGGTTTTTTTTCAAAGACTATATTGTTTGAAAAATCTTTCATCTTTAATTACCATTTGCAACATTCAGTGTTTGAATTTCACCATCTTTTGAAAACACGACACCTTCGTCCAATGATATAGATTTTACCGTGTATCCGTCCAAATCTTTACCGACACTTAACTTTTTATTTTGACCATTCGCCAAATCTTGAATTGTCGCCTGTAATTGTGACCCGGCACCAAACACATTCAAAAGTTTATATTTTTTTGTTATATCTGTTTCCGGTTTTGGTTGCGCCTGTTCCGAATACACCGGTTGCGATGGCGCATATGACGGTGTTGGTGCGACCTGTTGTTTATTATTCAACGCTTCGCGTTCGTTTTCCAAACGCTTTGCTTCGTTTTGCAACCGTGCACGCTCTGTTTCAAATTCCTGTTGTTGTTGCTCTGCACGTCCCGACAAAGTATCAATTTCCATATGCAGTTTTATTTTTTCCGCGGCCAATCTATCCAAATCAAGGTTTAATTGCGCGCGTTCTTTTTCCAGTTGCATCAATACTTTTTCCTGTTCCAAATCTGTAATTTGTTGAAACAGCGACCCATCGACATTGTATTCTTCAATTGCATCCGCGGAAAATTGTTCGTTTGCCGCCGCGTCATCAATATTTATATCAATTTCTTCGGCATAACACGCCTGTGTTATCCCAAACGCACACACACATAATAAAAGTTTAATTTTGTTTTGCATAGATTATCACCTCATAGTTCCACATTTTTCTGGTGGCATTCCACGACACTTTGGTCATATACACACCACCAAAATCTTCAAAAATTTTTATAAATTGTTCGGGTATAAGTTTTGTATCCACCGTAATTCCAACAAAATAAACATCCGCCGATTGAAAGCCATTTGAAATAACATCTGCAACCGGAACAACGGACGCATCCAAATTTATCGATTGAAAACGACTTGTCAATTCACGAACAATCGTATCAACATCACGCAAATCATACGACGACGAAACCACACGTTCTGGCAATTTTGCACGCACCAAAATTTCATCATCATTTAATTCTTGAACAAACACACCCGGCATTATATCACTGGCAATAACATAAAAATCGTCCAATGTTCCAAAAGACCGCCGAAATGTTGCACTTGCGTATGTTTTATCACATTCAACCACGGTTTGATTCCATCCGATAACTTGTTGCATTAAAAACCCAATCGCGCGATAGCACAAATCCGCGCGTTCATATGGGTCCGGCAAAGAATCATACGGCATTTCAATCGGCTGATATTCTGGTTCTTGGCGTATTTCAAATTGCGCATCCAATTCTTTATCTTTTTCTTCAATTTTTCTTTTATATTCTTCGGCCAATTCCGGATTTATTTTTGATATTTGTGGTTTTGGCGCAAAAACTTTGTTTATCGGTTCGCGAAAGAAATACAAAAACACCACCGCAAAAATCACCAACAAAATCAAAGATATCATACCCGACGCCAAACGACTAACGGGGCGCAAAACCGCATGAACACGACCCGAAATCAAATCAAATATACTTCTATCAACCGCACGCGGAATACCCCACGCCGCCGGCGCAAATGTTGCATTCCAATCCGGAATTTCATTTAATTCCGCATACTTTTCACGCGCCGCATTTTCATCATTGAATAATAAATCTTGTAAAATAACGCCGTTTCTAACCGCAACCAAAACGAATTTATCTTCAACTTTGAACGCCGCCAGCAACGATGAATACCCCGGCAAAGCATTTATAATTTCAATGGCTATTGACGGCATCCCGGAATGCAAACCATTTGACCGCGCCCCAAGGCCAACCATTTCGTTATAACGCACATAAAGGTTTAACCGCCGGTCAATACCATTTGCCAATTTTTGTGCATACGCGCGCGTTGTAAAACCCGCCACCATCGGTTGCCACACCAATCCCGACGCGTATTTTTTCCGTTTAATATGGACATATTGACCTGACAAAATCTCTCTCGCTTTGCAAGATTATAACACAAATCGAATATCTAATTCCAGTGTAAATTAGTGACAAGTGTTAGTGGCTAGTGTAAGTGGTTAGTGCGGGCGCGGATGCGCCCGTGTTTTGTGTTAGTGATTAGTGGTTAGTTGTTTCTGGAATTATCTTGTAATTACGGGTTTATTCCAGAAACGACTAACCACTTACACTATCCACTAACACTATTCTATTGTCCGCACCCACCACCACCGATACCGTAAAACGAACCGTTTGCACATGATGGTTTCGCATCATAGTCCGGGAACGGTTTATCGGTGCGTGCGGTCTTTACCGCATGCAAATTCGGACATTCATAAACATTGGCCGCCAAAACAAACGCGCGTTCCGGTCCAAACAAAACCCATTCGTTCGGTCGTGTCCGTTGACTTACCAACCAATACGCATTACCGGGCCGCGCCTGGTCGGCGATACGATTTTCCAAATAACGGCGCGCATCATCTGCATCGTAAACCGAAACTTCGGATTCCAGTTTATACAGGAAAACACACCCAATCGGTTCACCATCTAATTGTTTGATATATTCACTGCCGTTTTCATTTTTAATATATCCACCACAACCACAAAGTGCGAACAAACCCAAAAATAATCCAAGATATTTTTTCATATACTTCCCTCTTTTGTTTTATTCGGCATCTATTATATCATAATTATCAGGATTACTAAACAATTTTTTAAGCACCGCATTATTTAACGCATGACTGCCCTTGTACGATTCCAAATTTCCAACAATAAACCCGCCAGATGTAAACATATCACCAATCGCATCGATAATTTTATGACGCACAAACTCGTCCGGCCAATAAATTCGGTTTAGTGTTTTTTCCCCACCATAGTCCAACACAATAACATTTTTTTCATCCGCCCCACGCGCCATACCGTGCGCCTTTAAATAACCCCATTCCGCATATTTTCCAAATGTCCGCGCCGACGCGATATTTTTTATAAAATTATCAATCGACCATTTTGTTTCATCAAAAGAATAAACAAAACTTTGTTTTCCAATAATCGGTTCGGGGTAAATCAATGTCGCCTTTATATTCAACGCCTTGTCTTTTGATGGCGAAAGTTTAACATATCCGTCCAACCCACGCCGCCGGTAAAACAATCCCGAAATAAAACCCACAACGCGTTCACGCAAAGGCAACGCCCGCAACATTTCCCGCGCGGTGACAACGACGGGCTTTTTCACAATAATCTTTTTATATTTACCCTTTGTGACACCGGCCTCTATTATTCGGCGATAAAACAAACTTGCACTGCCGTTCATAATTGGCACTTCGGCCCCATCAACATCAACCAATGCACTATCCACACCCGCAATAAAAAGCGCCGCCATCAAATGTTCAATTGTTTTAACATGCGCACCACCAAGATTACCAATCGTCGTATTACGCATTTTTGTATCACACACATTATCATATGTCGCGGGAATTAAATTTTTATCATCCAAATCAACGCGGCGAAAGAAAATTCCCGGCCTATCAAACGGGCGCACAATCATATTTATCGGGTCACCCGAATGAATACCAACACCCGAACAAACAACATTATTTTTTATTGTCCGCAATTTAATTTCCCCTTTAACCAATCAAAGAATCTTTCATCTATTTTTGTTTCCAACCGCGCGAACTTTATTTTTTCACGCACATCGATGGGAAGTCGCACCCAATCTTTTTCCGTCGTGACAAGTTTTGCTTTTTTGCGTCGTGCGCTTTCGATTAAATCCGCAATATCTTTTTCCGTATATTGATAATGGTCACCAAATCCACGTTTTGCGACAACCCCCGTCAATGAATTAAAGAACTTTTTCGGATATCCAATTCCCGCAAACGCAAACAACCGTTCCCCGCGCCCATACGGCGATACGGTTTTATTTTCCGCGTAAAAGATTGGAATTCCCATCGGTAAAGAAAACTTTTTCCGTGGTTTTTTATTTTTTATAACAATAATCGCATCGGCATTTTGAATATGTGACTTTGTTTCCCTTAACGGCCCCGCCGGCAATAAAAATCCATTACCAAACCCCAAACCTTCGTCAAAGACATAAATTGAAATATCTTTTTTAATCGACGGATTTTGTAAACCATCATCCATAACAATCGGCGTATTATCTTTTTGCCGATTTAATAACAATATATTACTTTTCCGATGTCCAACATGCACCGCAATTCCATCGGACATAAGCATTGCGGCCTCGTCCCCGATATTATTTGTATTTGCCGTCCGTTTATATCCGCGCATAACAACTGGTGCATCCAAAAAGTTTGCAATTATGCGCACTATCGGCGTTTTTCCGACACCGCCGGCAAAAATTCCACCAATACAAATTATCTTGCGCCGCGATTTATACGCGAACATTTTCCGCCATCCATAAACAACACGCCCAATGCCATAGTAAACAAACGCAATCGGCAACAATAAAAAACTAAGCGGTGTTTTATGTAAAAACCACCAAGGTGTCTTCATTTTATCTATACCTTTTTATAAGTTTTGGTTCCCTGCCCTCTCTTTTTGCTTTTTTAAAATCCGCCGAATTCAAATCTTGTTCGATGACCGGCAAATTAAATTCCGCATCCAATTCGCGAAGTTGTCCGACCATAATATCTTCCAATTCTTTGCGCCGCGATTTAAATTCGGAATCAGAAATTTTTGAATCAATATACATCGGTTCCCCAACAATACACTTTACATGGGTAAAAGGATATACCAATAAATACCTATCCCACCGGCGTTGAATCCAAACATGCCGCGCCGAAAAGCAAACCGGAATAATCGGCGCCCCGGTCATTTTTGCAAAATAAAGCGCACCTTCTTGGACACGCAACGACGGCCCGCCCGGCCCATCAGGGGAAATACAAAGTGAATGGTCGCCGCGTCGCAACACCCGTACCCCATCGCGCAACACCGACAAACCACCATTATGCGAACTGCCATAAATCGCACGCAAACCGAATAAATGTTGCAATTTTGCCATCATACGGCCGTCTTTGTGTTTGCTTGCCACCGCATAGGACTTCATACCACCCAAACACACAATCGGTGACAACATAAAACTGCGCCCGTGCCAGAACACAAAAATCGCGGGCCGGTGCCGAAATTTCTTAAAAGTTTCGTAATTTACAATTTTTTTCCGACATGTAAAATACACAAACCAAATTATCACAGCCATAATTCCGGCGATAATCCATTGAAAAATCGACAGCCCCAAAATCGGTTCCCAAAATTTTTTCCAAACTTTTCTGAACATAACACCGCAATTTTACCAACAAAAAAATCATATTTCAAGCATACATTGGGAATACCGTCCTTATCCACCAAAATAAATCCAAATTGCAACCGGCGCCAAAACCGCGGTCATCAACCCAGATAAAACAATCGCCAAACTACTAAATGAACCTTCTATTGCACCCATTTCCATCGCCTTGACTGTACCGGCGGCATGCGACGCATTTCCAATTGAAATTCCACGTGATATCGGGCTTTTTAACCGCATCCATCGACACAGTTTATCACTAACCGACGCCCCCAAAATACCGGTCACAATCACCGCCGACACAGTCAAAGACACAATTCCACCAAGTTTTCGCGTAATTCCAACCGCCAATGCCGTTGTCACCGAAATCGAAACCAAAGACCGCGCAATCACATCCGCCAAACCAACCAAAATAACAACGATACAAATCGATGCAACCGACGCAACACACCCAACAAAAACCGCAAAAAGTATAGTCCAAATATGTCGTTTTAACAACGGTAATTGCCGATACATCGGCACCGCAAAGCAAACCGTAACCGGAACCAAGAAATATGTTAAATACTTTGCCCCGGTGTTGTAATTTTCATACGGAATTTTGAATAACAACAAAACCACGATAACCATAATGGTCGCCAAAAACAGCGGTGTTGTAAATGGATTTGGAAATTTTTTATTGATAAATGTCGCGACAACAAACGCACCAACCGTCAAAACAACACCAAAATATGTCGAATTCGTCACCATTTCCATCATTTTTTATCCTTGCGATTCAAAAAGAAATCTGCGGTTTTCCCGGTTATAACCATCGTCACAAAATACGCCAACACCAACATAAAAACCAAATACGGCCAAATATCTGAAATTTCCGACCAAATATCAATAACCGCCACCGCCGGCGCAACAAAGAACAACGCCATCACTGAATGGAACCAATCTGCGACATCTGCCACCCAATCTAACTTTACAATTTTTGTGCAAAGCGCAATAAATAACAACAAAAGTCCATAAATACTGCCCGCGATTGGCAAAGGAATTAAAAACTCACATAATTCACCAAGGAATACAAATATCAAAATAATCATAAATTGGAATAAATACCGCATTTGAACTCTCTCTGTTTAGTATTTTACACAAAACCACAAAAAAATAAAAGAATAAAAAACTTGACAATTGTTTTATTTTGTGTTATATAACACAAAAAAGGAACAAAAATGCACGATTTACCAAATGCGTTACAAACGGAAATTTCAAAAACCGAAGAAGATATCAAGAACGAACTTCTTGAACTGGATAATTTTAGACTAAATATCTTAACATCAATTAAAAAAATTCCACCAAAAATAAACGTTTTTGATATTATCGATGCATTAAAGAAAATGACGATATCCGAAGAAAAAATAAATGGTATGATTGCGTTAAAATTAAATTTTAACCGTGGCACAACCCCCGAAATCATGGACATTATTACAAACGCGGCATATCGTCGAAAAGGTGTCACCCAACGTAATTTATTAAATTTTAATATCGTTGATTTCAAAGGTAATATTATCAATTCTGGTGGTGAATGCCCTTTTGAAACATTATCAAATGTACACGAAAACTTTTTATCAGAATATCCAGGATGTTATATAAAAATCAACGGCGATTTAGATTTAAGAAATACAGTTAACAAGAAAGACAAAACTGATTATTCTTATTTAAGGGATATTATTGTTTCTGGTGATTTTTATCCGTCAAAATATAATAAAATTTTTCCGCACCGGGTTGATGGAACTTTTGATTGTTCCGGGCTTGGTAAAGATTATATCACCAAAGATACAGTTTTACCAATAACACATAAAATCAATTGCGCATACAGTATCACCGACTTTGATGTCCTTATGAACATAATGCCAAAACGATACGATAATAATTATGATGAATTTGATACAACACATGTAAAAACATTGATTGTTGAACCAAAATTGATAAAAAAAGAATTTTTATCACAAAATAAAGAACATTTTACAAATGTATTAAATTTTATCGAACATTACCCATATGTTACTGTTCTTGATACCAAGGGCAATAATTTATTGGATATGTTGGTTGAAAAATGTCGCGATAAAAAAGTAACCCAAGAACCAACTGTTATTGAAATTACAACAACACCATCTGAAAAAACATTTGAAGAAAAAATCCAAGGCCAACATTTGGAAGTCAAAGAAATATTAACCATTTTACGCACATTACCACAATATAATATATACACAGACGGAGAATTAGACCGTTTTATAAGATTGGTCTTATCTGACCAACGTAAAAATGGAATACAAAAGAAAACTATGCGCCGTGCGGATGGTGTAAATGTTATATGCATAAATAAATCTCAGATTGAACTTGTTAAACAAGATTTACAAAACGTTATAAATGAACGCATAAAGGAAGAAAAAACTATAACAGAATATATTCCAACAAAAACGAACGAATTTTTAAAAACAGAACCTGTTAAACGCAAACCAATAAAAATAAAAAAATATATAACAACAGACTTGTTAAAAAAGATTGAAAAATCTTCAAAACAAAATGTGAATACCGTATTACAGGCAATAAATGAAATAAACCTTGATCCATTGGAAATGCAACTCCAAGGTGCGGTTCATATAATAAAAGACAACAAAGAAACCGTATCCGCCACAGTCACACGTGAATCTGGTTGTTGTTTGGTCCAAAGTATCGATAGTTCCAACCATACTGATTCAAAACGTATTGTTTGGGGTATTGCCGATGGCCCCGATGGACTGATTATTATATCCATAGGTTATATCGAACATCATAACACAAAGAAAGCAAGTAATAAATACCGTGATTTACGGGATAATGCATATAAAAAACAAACATACACACAACAAGAATTAGACGCCAAGGGGTATATAGATATCGAAACTTTAATAAATAAAGATTTTTCTAATACCGGTAATTCAGACAGTGACATCACTATACCACAGCAACCAAGTGATATTTTAACACAACAAATGTTAAATATGTCGCATCCATCATACTAAAAATCACATTTTGTTTGACAATAACAAAATATGATATATAATAATTCCCGTTTATCGCGGGGTAGAGCAGTCCGGTAGCTCGTCAGGCTCATAACCTGAAGGTCGCAAGTTCAAATCTTGCTCCCGCAACCACTGTTTACAACCGTTCGATTTACTAAAAAAATCGAACGGTTTTTTCAGAGAAATCCAAGCTTTTTTGTCAGTGATGCTCGAGTTCAAAAGTACAAGTTTCAAAAATGCTCGTTTTTGCTCAACTTTTGAACTCTTTAATAAAAACTTAGCATTTCCGGCCAATTCAACAATATTTTCAAGAATATTGCCAATTTCATCATAATCATCAGTATATTTTGCTAATTCTGACTCAATTTCTGCAATTTCTTTATCTAATTGCACTTTTTTAGCTTCATAAACATCCTTTGTTATTACACCATCTAATAATAAGTTAATTGCATTATCTAGACGATTTCTTGCATTTGATAGACGTGTTTGCAGCTGTTTTTGTTGACTCTGATTAAAAACATCTTCTTTATTTATATGTTCACGAACACTTGCTTTTAATGCCGACAGTGCTTTTGGTGAAAAATTAAAGCTTTCTGTTAATTCAGATTCAATTTGTTCAATAATTTCTTTTTCTGGTACTGGTTTTTGACAGCAATTACCACGACCATGTGTACATCTTAAATAAATATATTGTTTGCCACTTTTTTTTGTATGTAATTCAGATGTAATAGCACATCCACATTCACCACAATGAAACAATCCACGCATAGCAAAATCAATGCTTCCATATTCTGTCTTTGCATGAATCTTATTTTTGCCATTTAAAATATCCTGAACTTTATCAAATAATTCCTTATCTATTAAAGGTGTATAGATATGTCTTATATAATTGCCTTTGACACGCATAACACCATAATAAAATGGATTTTGAAACATTTTATGGATTGCAGCACGAGACAAAGGTTCTTTTGAAAGTAATGATGTAAGTCCATGAATTCTTGTCCAGACAGCCATATCTTGTAATGAATACAGACCCGTTGCGTATTCTTCAAACATTTTCTTGACCAAAGGTCCACGTTCTGGGTCTATAATAACTGTCTTTTGATTATTAGCATCACGTGTATTTAAGTATCCTGTTGGTGCAAAACCCTGCCATTTTCCTAATGACCAATTATATTCCATACTTCTATTTACATTGTCTCTTAAAGCACCAACATACATTTTTGCCGACAATATCCCCATATCCCAGCGCAATATATCAGCAGATGTGCTATATCTATTTAAAATCAATCCTTCCTTATAAAAATGCACTTCTATTCTATCATCTTTTAATAAAGAGTCTATTTCAACAGATTCATGAAAACTACGTTGAAATCTATCGACACAATGAACAACAATAGCCGTTTTGTTTTTCTGTTTTTTAACAAATTCTAACATCTTATGAAATTCGACACGTCCACCTTTAGTCGAACTTTCAGTCAATCTTACTTCTTTTATAATATTTAAATTATGAGCATCACAATAACGACGAATTGCGTCAAGTTGAGCATCATGTGAAGCGCCCTGTTCTTGTTCACGACAAGATACACGTGCAAAAGCTACCGCTTGATAACACGGACTTACTTGTCTAAAATTAATCATTTGATTTACTTGATTCATCTTTGTCCTCTTGTTTTCTATTTGATTCTACCGTGTTTTTTTCGTTTTGCAGACCTTTATTTTTATTTTCTGCTTTTTTTTGCCTATATATTTCTAGTGCTCCTTCTGCAAAAAACTTAATTAAATCTTGTGTTGCTTCATTTAATTCAACATCTGTAAATTGGTAATCTGGATACCAAGATTGAATTTCCTGTCGCAATATTTCAAAATTAGTCATTTGCAGCCGTCCTTTATTTTTGCCGATAGCTGACCTACCGACGTTGTTTAGAATGTGAAAGAGCCAAAAACTTCAGATAAAAAAATTTCTAAATAGTGAAAAAACATCCTGCCCACAGGGGCAGGATGTTAAATCCAGCGCAGAAAAAATTATTACCAACCCATACGATTTATGAATCTTGATACTGTTGTTTGTTTGACCTGCATGATTTTTGCAATTCGATATATGGTTAAACCCATATCCAACAATTCTTTAACTTTTTTGGTGTTGCGGGATAACTTTAATTTCTTTGATTGTGCCGAAAATGGTCGCCCCAGACGTTTGCCGGTTGCACGAACGCTTTCCAATGATGCTTTGGTGCGTTGTGATATTAAATTACGTTCGATTTCAGCAGATAAACCAAATGCAAATGCCATAACTTTACTTTGAATGTCGTTGCCGAGACGATAATTTTCTTTGATGGTCCAGACCTGACAATTTTTATTCAAACAGTATTCCAGAATATGCATAACTTCTAACAAAGAACGACCCAATCTGGATATTTCGGCAGCAATTAAAATGTCATTAGGTTGCAGGTCATCCAATAATTGCCCAAGTTTTCTTTTATTTAATGGTTTGCGTGATGTGATTGTTTCTTCAACCCACTTGTCTACATTGATGTTGTTATGTTCTGCAAATTGTTCAATTTCAAAATGTTGATGTTCACATGTTTGTTTATTTGATGATACGCGAATATATCCAATAACTGCCATTTTTTTAATCCTTTTGTTGATAAAATGCTTCAATTTAATAGAACGATAAAATCAACATGTTTTTTCCTAATTTGAATTAGTTATTACAAAAATTACGACAGTCAAAAAACCTTAGAAAAGCAACATATACAAGATTTTGATATTGTTTAGATGTTCTGGTTAACCGGTTTAATAAACAATCGTTGGTTTGTTTTATAGTCCTATTCGTGGATAAAAAGAAGTATTCACAGTTTTTAATATTAAAAATAAAAGGAAAAAAAATGAGACAATCAAAAACAACTTTAAAAGAATTAACCGCTCAATATCGTAGCGTGTTAAAACGTGCTTTTATTGCTGGTGTTATGGCTGTCGCAACCGCTAATAGTGCGAACGCAACAATTACGCCTAGTGATATTAGTGCCATTAACGATAGTATCAATATGGTGCAATCGGATGGAAATTATACAACTAGCATGGGTGATTTTAATGCAGGAACAACAGATTATAGCACCGAAGCTGGATATGGGTTATATACATACGACCATGATAATAATCCAGAAACAGCTGAAATTGCATTAACTACAAACAATGGTACTGAAACATTAGATAATGCAGTATTCACATATACAGACAATACTGGTGCAACAACTAACTTAGGTGATAATGCAACTGGATTTACAACAAGTGATTTTACAGGTGCGGCCGGAACAATAGATGTTGCTGATGGTACAACTGATTTGACAACATTAGAAGCTAACACAACAACCGTTGATTTAGGAAATTATCAATATATGGCAAACTTTGATAACTCTGGTGATGCATTGACAGCCTTGACAGCAGATGCACCAGAATTGGCTTCATTTCATAACGATGTCACTTTGACAACAGGTGCAATCACAGTTAACGGTAATGATGAAACAAACAAACCAAGTATCGACCAATACGGTTTTACTGTTGATTTACATGATGGTAGCACAGGAAACTTTGATTTGGTTTATAATGAATCTACACACTTGTATTCTTATAATTATGATGGCGATGTTGTATTGGATGCAGCAGATATTGCAGCTGCGGATGCACAAGTTTCATCACAATCTGCAAATTTAATTGCTGACACAACATTGTTCAATAATGCTGTTGCGACAAACACAACCAATTATAACAGTGCAGTTGGCCATTATAATACTGTTCATGGTGTTTATGAATCTGATACAAATACTCAAAGCACATTAAATACTAATTATGGTAATTATGAAACAAGCTTTGCAGAAGCACAGGCGAATCAAACTGCTGCTGCTGGAAACTTATCAGAAGCACAAGGGGCTTATGCTGCTGATTTAGCAATATATACTCCGGTTGCAACTGCATATAATAACTATGAAAATTCTTTAGGTAAAAGTATAGATGCAAAGGATGAAACAGTGTTAGCAAATGCTCAAGCATATGCTGATGGTTTAGCGTCTAACTATGATGCAGCGGGTTCAGCTGATGCCGAAAAGACACGTGCACAAGGTGAAGAAGCTGCTATCCGTAGTGAATTTGCAGCTGCTGATACGACTTTGCAGAACAATATTGATGCTGAAGCTTTGGCTCGTGCTAATGCGGATACAACCCTGCAGAACAATATTGATAACGAAGTTGCTCGCGCTACAGCACAAGAAGCTGCTATCCGTGGTGAAATTGCCGCTGCTGATGCTTTGACATTGTCAAAAGCGAACTCTTACACAGACAGCCGCGTGAACACACTTGAAAAGAATGTATCTGGTGGTGTTGCAGCAGCTACAGCATTATCTTCAGTAGAAGTATCTAATGTAAAGAAAGGTGAAGTATCTGTAGGTGGTGGATATGGTTATTATAACAGCCAATCTGCAATGGCATTTGGTGCAGCAATGGGCTTGTCTGATAACTGGTCTATCAATGCAGGTGCTGGTATTGCAAGCGGTGATAAAACACAGGTTGCATTCCGTGCCGGTACAAATTACAAATTTAAATTGTTTTAATAGATTTTAATGATTTATCTTTGTTAATTAAACAATCCCAGCATTCAAATACTGGGATTTGTTTTTTGAATTAAACGGGTGCTACGGCTTAAAAATGGATTGTTTTTGTATGTTTTATTGAACATCATGCCCCATGGGGCGTAATCTATATCATATTGGCATAGAAAGCGTTATAAACTATATAGATTTAATGGTTTATTATTAACTACATAAAAACTCTCGCAATAATGTTACTAAATCAGATTTGAACGGTATATTAACATCATTTGAATGCAGAATCGCTCTATTTAATGCTTCAAAAGAGAAAACAACGTGTTGTATGTCTGCAGGAATAGAACCTTTTTTATATTTTGGTATAATGCTTACAATTTCTTGTTTCACTTGTTCGCTTGTTAGTGGCGCATCATATGTGCTTACGATAGCTTTCCATTTTGTTACAGATTCATCATTCAAATGGCATATAACAAAATCTTCAAAATTATTCTGCTGAAACAAAGGAATTATACCTTCTGCGTTACAAGCTCTTATGAATGTATTTTTATCATATTGTCCCGTTAAAAACACATCGTTGTCCAATAAAACATACATTTTATCAGGATGCTGAAATCTTATTTTATCACTTTTTATCTTCTTTGCCCGGTCCAATAAATGCATAGGGTCAGTCAATGTAAAATTATTATTTGTTACATGCGGCCTATAAGGTTTTATTTCTTTTTCTGGATGTATACCATTATTTTTGAAAAATTGCACAAGTTTTTCCATATAAAACACTTCGGACTCGCCTTCACAAACAACATGATAAAATATTATCGGATTTGTTTTTCTTGCTGCCCTAACCATAACACTAGTCCTCCATTACATTAGTATCAAACACCATTCGTGGACGACCGCCAAACCTTCCAGACAGATAATTTTTTTGAAAATTCAAAGCATTCCTAACATCAAAGTCCGAAACATATTTTAATTCTGTTGCATTTTTGATTTTATCAACAATAGCTATTTCACTTTTCTTTAAATCATCCATTGAATGTAAATCATGAGAAGCACAAATTAATTGAGCATGATTTTTGTTTATCTTTTTATTTCTAAACATTCTCATAATGTATCTAACAATATCAGAATGTAAACTTCTTTCTATTTCATCAATAACTAATGTCTTTCCTCTAGCAAGTACATCTATAATCACACCTAACAAACCAAATAATGTAATTGTGCCGTAAGATTCTTGTGTAAGAAAATCAAATTCCACATCGTTTCCTTGGTCATCTTTATGATATGATTTGAAAGAATCTAATCTCATTTGAATTTTGTTTGGATTTTCCACTTTCCAAGATATTCTTTGGTTTGGTGATTGTTGTACATTAACTGTTGTATTATTTTCTATTGTGTTTATAGAACGGTTACAATTAACACCTTCAAGATTAATATCCATATTAGACAATATACTAGATATTTTTCTAACCGCTTTTGAAAAATCGTCATCGTTTGTTATTTGTGCTTTATCTATAGCAAAAGATTCATGAAAACGATTTGATGGGTATATTTCTAAATCATTCTTAATAAAATCGTACACTTCGTTAATTTCTTTTGAAAATCCTACATAACGAGTAGCCAACTTTACAAGAAAACTTGAAAAATAATTACATTCATTATCAAAAATGGTCGTTAAATTATAAGATGAATCAACATTAATATTGAATTCTTTGTTCTTTGTATCAAAAATTAACTCTTCTGACTTATTAGATTTTATTCTATACAATCTCTCATCTACGACGGCATTTTGTGTAAAAGCTAGTTGATATCTGTAGATATTTGAATTTTTTTCTAATGTTATATAAAACTCTATAACACCATTTCTTGTTGAATCAGATAATAAATATGGTGTATATGGTAACGGACGTTCTCTTGCATTAAAATCAGACACGATAAACAATCTCAAATCGTTTAATGCACTAATTATATTTGTTTTTCCTGATGCATTAGCGCCATAAATAGCTAAAAATGGTATAATTCTATTGTTTTTAATATCTGTAAAATATAAATTATCCTCTTTCAAATAATTCTTTGGAGCCTGTTGAGAAAAATTCATATCAACAGATAACAAATTTTTGATAGATTTATAATTTTTTACAGAAAAATCTATAAGCATTTTTTGACCCTTAATTTGATAAATTTCTAGTATTTTAGCAGTATTTTAATAAATTGCAACAAAAAAATTGTCACAATTTGTTTTATTCCTATTATATTAATAAAAAACTCGGCCCAAAAAGCCGAGTCATTACTAATATTTATACGTCCATTATACCAAAAAATACATAAAAAATCAATAAATTTGTAAGTTTTTTATTAAAAATTGCGGATTTCTGCGGTTTTTTGTTGAAAAACTTGTGTGCAAAGCAATTTTTTCACGGTAGGATTATACCTGTAATGATAAACAAAGAGGTATAAATCATGACAAAAAACTTTAAAAATTGGTTAATTAACAATGGATATGCATTATTTACAGCTAATAATCAACCTTCCACAGTGTTCGATTATTTGACCGGTGTAAAATATGTATGCCAATGGGAAAATAAGACAATAGATGAACTTGCTGAATCTATATCTGATATTTATCCAAAATACGAAGATATGGGTGAATGCAGTGTAAAAGGACGTATGAAATCTAGAGCTGTTAGATGTGGTCTGCGTCAATTTAACAAGTTTATTATGGAATCAAGAGCTGCTTAAATGTCAAATATTGCTGAATTAAACGATAAGTTGCGTAAAAATATATTTAACCCCGGTAAAAATAAAGTTGTTATTACATCCGGGGTAGCAACTTTATCACTTATTGATAGGATGAATTTATTAAAGAAAATTATTGATTTTAATGACTTTAATAAAGCAAACGATACATATAAAGAACACGATTTTGGTCGTATAGAACACAAAGGTATAAATTATTTCTTTAAAATAGATTATTACGATAATGACTTAATCTATGGTTCAGAAGATGCGTCAAATGAAGATATAACTACAAGAGTTTTAACAATTATGTGTGCAGATGAATATTAATAACTATTCAATTTTAATAGTTAATAAAAATACCGCAAACAAAAGGATAAGAAATGAATTGTACATGTTTTAAATTAGTAGCGAACGGAATTACTTTACCTGAAATATATTTTAGATACGACCAAGCATGCCAAGCCAGACAAAAATTAAAAGATAACAACATTGCAATGAGTGTGAACATCATAAATTGTTAAAAAAAAGACCACCAAGATAAAAATTGGTGGTTTTTAATTACTTTTATTAGAATTGACCGAGATTTGCTCCAAATTTATTTGATGTATAAGTTATTAAAATATTAAATTGGTGCGTTCTTGACATGATTCTGTGATTATGGGATATGTTTTTTTGATTTAGACGACAAGTTAAATAAGATTTCAGATGTTATTATGCGGTCTGAATCAAAATGTTTGTTAATATCTGCTTTGAATTCTTTTGATGTATAAGAATTGACACCTGATGTAATAATAGGCCGCACATCTATTGTTTCTTTGGTTAAATTATACTTGTCCACAATATTATGAAAAGTAAGTTGAATTTGAAAAAAATTAAAGGGGCAATCATAAATTAAAATATGATAGTGCCAATGTGTTGATTTACCTTTTTCTGCAATAGCTACGAAAGGAATATGTTTGCGATTCCAATGTCTACCTAAAAGATCTATTTCAAAGGCACGCATAATCTTCAGTAGCTTCTTATTTGTTGTATCTAAATTATTATTACGTAAATGTTTAGGAAATTGGATAGAAATAAAATATTGTGGATTAAAAGAACTAAACCAAGATATCAAAGATTGTTGAACATCAAAGTATTATTTTTATTAAATATTAGATTAGTAGTCATTTTTATTATCCTATTTTTATTTAAGGTATAAAAGATTACAGAGCAATTTTTATTGACTCTGACATTATTTGTTTCAGGTATATTCCGCTTTTGTGGCGATTCACAGCCCACAAGATTCAAATATACGACTCAAACAATAGAACGCATTTTTTTACGAAACTTTGTCCAAAAAATTTCTAAATAGTAAATAAAAAAATACATGCCCCAAAAATGGGGCGTGTATTACCTGGACTTGACCTGAATTTCAAATGCTTTAATTTCTTTCATCGCAATAAACAGTTCTGGATGTCGCAACATATAGTCAACAAAAACAACTTGTTTCAAATTAAACACAGGTATATGCAAGCTTGACATCATCCATTTACCGTATGGTATAACAGCATCCATTTGTGAATATTCAACAAAAACATCTTTCATCACGTCTTTTGATACCGAATTATATGCCAACATAATCTCTTGTTCTTTGCGATTTCTGGTATATTTATTCTTTTTATAAACAAGCCGTGATGCCTTTGACAAAGATTGCTTCGTTGGTAAAGATGGCTGATACGTGTTTATGCAGCCACCTAAAATGTCCATAAAAACTTCAACATTTTCGATACCTACCACCCAATCAGGCAAATCAAACATATACAAGTCAAACAGGTCTCTATTATACGGTTTTACAGCCTTGTTTTTGCGGTTAATGTAGATAACTTTTGTCATAATTTTTTTAAAAAACGTGCTAATTTTCATTGTTTTCTCCTTATTTATTAGCTTGTTATTGATGTATTAAAGATAACCTTGTGCCCCGAAGGGCACGAAGTCGTTAGTCACCCACCGGCAACATTTCAATCAGCCTTTTAACCAATTTTGGCAAAAAGCATTCGCCGATAACTTCACGAGTCAAATTATTACTGGCCCATTCCGGTATCGGATAATTGTCAGGCAAACCTGTCACACGCAACAATTCCAAAACAGTCAAACAACGTGCATCAGAATAAGTTCCATCAGACAAAGGACGTCCTGGATGGATTGTTCTGTGTCCTGTTATGTTGCCATTGGCCATAGTTATTGTGTTGCATGGCCTGTCCCAGAATTTACGTTCAAAACTGGATTTAAACGATGAATTACTAAGACTACCATCAACATTTGTCGGCTTCCATTCTGGTGAATTGTCGTGTGCCGAACATCCTGTTGGGGTATGTTTTAACACTTCAACCTGGCATTCTGGCAAAGGGTCTGCAACATGATATTTAATGCCACTATCTTCGCCTGCTTCTATCGAAGGCAAATCGCCGATACACTCCCACAACATTAGTCTACGCTTGTCCGGACTGGGAAATTTCCAAAGACCAGATTTAGCAGCTGTAATAATTGCTCTTTTCCTGGCTTGGCATGTGCCATAATTAGCCGCATCCAATACATCAATATTTACTTTATATCCCAAAGATTCTAATTCGCCTTTGATGTAATCGGCAATATTTTGATAATTCATACCAATCAAAACATCCGGACAAGCATTCAAAAACTCCGGAACATTTTCAATCATGACATATTGATTCACGTCATTCACAGCACGTATAAATTCTACTGTGCGTAAAAACAATGCTGCTTCTGCCGAGTTATAATCTTTTTTACCTGCTTGACTAAAAGACTGACACGGTGGACTTGCTAAAATTATTTTACATCCACTTTCATGATGTGCAGCAATTAGTGCGTTAAAGACATCGTCGTTTGTGAAATCACCTTCAATCATATTACAATGTGGATACAATTCTTTATACCAGCGCACACGGTCAGATATAATTTCGTTTGCAACCGCATTTATCACGTTTAGTTCGTGCAGGTAATATTCACCAATACCAACATTTGCGAACAATTGTGTATAATATAACGGTTCAGACGCATCATATTTTTCAACAAATTCATCTGATGAACATTCTGCAAATTCACCAGAATATTCAACGTCAGTAATTATACCACTCTGTTTATCCTTGCGTTTCATACGTATTGCCCAATTTCTTGATACAATATCGTTATAATCACGTGCCATGTTGATAGCTCTTTCTACGCAAGCTTCATCTAATTGACCTATTGCACGAGCTTGTTTCGGTGTCAGCCCCATTTCAGCAATTAAATCTGCTTTGGTTTTAACACCAGAATCTTTACGGACACCTGGTGATTTTGGTAAATTGTTTAACTGCTTGGATATTTCTAATTCTGCATATAACAAACTTTCAGCACTTTGCTGTGTGTTTGCCAATACTTTTATATACATATCCTTTGGCAAATCAGGCCGTTTCAACAGAGCTTTACCTAAATTAACACATGTCTGTTGCACCATCACAAATTTTTGTAATTGCTCTGGGTCTGTTGGTATAACAACATCAGCATTTGTATCCAACAATAAAGCAGGCAATTTTATATCTGCCTGCTCGGATACAATTTCTACTTCTGTTGTTGGTTCTTGTATTTCATCTTTACTTGTTGTTTCAACATTTAAAGATGTTTCTATATCTTGAATTACTTCATTTAAATCTGATTGTTCAAGACCTGATTGTTTTGCAAATATATCCATTTTTAACTCCTTTATATGTTTTTGGATAAAAAAAACACCCTTGGCCAAAAGGCCAGAGGGTGCTTTTTATGATTTAAATTAGTTTTAGAAAGTTTATTGGGATTTATTCTAAGTCATTTGTTTCTCCTTTGGTTGTTTGGTTTTTTAAAGAAAAAGCAAAAAAATCCCCATTGTATAAAAAAGGCACAAAAAAGTGCCATTATATCACAAGTTATCTACAATGTTTGTTGGGAAGTTTATTTGAGAAAAAAAGTAAAAAAAATAGGGTACAAAAACCCCGTCAAAAAGACACCAGAAACATGATTAAAACGAATTACTATTTGTTTTTCATCATGATAACATAATTAAAGTAATTTACTAATTGCTTTTCATTATGTACTTTCAGTGTATCATCAAAAAAATATTTTGTAAAGCAAAAAAAATTGGCTCAAGTGCAAATAATGTATCTTTTTTTAACAAAAATAAAAATGCCCCTAATATTTGAGGCTTTTTGATAAAAACACTCTGTTTTGTTATTGCATTGCCGCAATCGAAAGCAATGTTGCCAAAGTTCCAATTATAAAAATAATCAAACTGATAATAAATTTGGTTTTATTTTCTTTTAGTTGCGTTGCCCTTTGATAAAGATATAATGGAGTGATTAAACAATAACCCCAAGGAATAGATTTATTTGTGTATTCTTTCACATATTTTCTATCCACAAAGCAAATAATCATTTCCGAAAATATTGCAAATTGTCCAAAAAATGCTTGTAAAATTCCACCAATTACGCCGGCAAATGCACAAAACCATCCAAGCATATTCAATGATTGTTGTTTTTGTTCGTTGGTTAATTCTTTTGTTGTCATATTTAATCCTTTTCTGTTGTAGTTTTTGATTTTGATAGAGTGTTTTTATCGCCCACAACTTGATTTATTACAATCTGCTGTGGTGTTCTATCAGGTTTATTTAATAGAGATAAGATAAGCGCAATTACCCACCCTAAAAAAGTCCAACCCAATAGAATATTTATAGTAATTGCCGCAGCTGTATAATATGCTTTGCGACAAATAGCAATAATTGTAGGAATTAAATAAATACTAATAAGAATTAGCAAGACAATCAAGCCTGCAAACATATCTGCATCATCCAATTTTAGCTCCTTTGTTTTTTATAAATTCATAACCACCAAGACATTTTATCTAGGTGGTTTGGAGCTTCTAACAATATCTACGAGATTGCTGTGTTTATTCAATATATTCGCACAACTCCAAACCATAATAGGCTTGGAGATAATTATCGTCTTATCCCAGACGCGTAGATTGAGAGGTTAGAAGCCTCAACGACTTTTTATCGCCGTCTTGGGTTTTATATCACATTAATTAAATAAAATCAACTTTCTTTTAGTTTTATATTTCAGTTCTATTTAGAAAAGGATTGTAAATGCCACGATGGACGTTATATGATAAATATCTAAATACAAAAGCAGTATATTTAGCAGAACAAGAAATTATAACAGGCAAAAAATTATCAATGAATTACAACAAATTAACGAATTTTTTTGGTTTTCTTTTTTGGTTGTGTTGTGGCAAGGATTTTCGTTAATCTTTCATATCTTTCTGTTCCAATCCGCTGTTTTACTTCGGCCGACACCTGAGACAATGGGATGGAACAATGTTCTTCCAAAACTTGTATTGTAATTTTTTGTATTTCTATCGTTATATCTTTTTTACTAGGTCTTGGTACTTTACATTTTATCATCTATACTCCTTTTTCACAACTTTAACATGATTTATTGTAAAATCAAGTTATTGAAAAGGAACCCACAATCATTATTTTTTTGTTGTGTGAATTTGAACCAAGCAAGATAATGATTCAAATATTTGGTTGATATACCATTGAATCCATACAAGAATCTTTTTAATCTTGAATGATATGAATTTACAGTATTCAAATGTATTCCATTTCCTTGTGATTTTCCTGCTTTTAGTTGTTTAAGTTTCAAATTTTCACACCACGCAAAGTTTTTATACGCAATACAACCGTCAGTAATCAACAAAGATTCTTTATCAATACGATTTGATAATACTTTTACAACCTGCGTATCACTTATTTTACCTGTGCCATATACTTCACTTACAATGTCTTTGTTTCTATCAACAGCAACTAATACACCTGTTTGTTCGTGTGATAAACCACGATATTTTGATGCACCACCACGCTTTCTTGCTTTGATACCTGTGATATGTTGCCCTTTGTGAGATGTCAAAATAAAAGTTTCGTCTGCTTCTACAATACCTTTCAAATTATCGTTCATAAATTTATCATTCAGCATTTTCAAGATTTTATGCCGCCAATTAAATGCTGTTCTATAACAAATTGATAATTCTTGTGCGATTTGTTTCAATGTCTTTGGTTTAGGTGCGAACATCATTTTGATATAGTTTTTCCAGATAACTATATCTTTCTTGGTATAATTTAAGATAGTTTTAGCATATACGGTATAATATTTCTTACATTCCAAACAATAAAATCTTTGATGTTTGCGAATTATACCCTTTTTAATCACGTGTTTAGTATGGCAATATGGACAATAATTACCATTTTCAAATCTGCCTGATTCGTTCATATCATCAACAGATAATAATTGAATCAAATGCTTCTTTTCTTCTCTGCTCAATCTGCTTACAAATTCTTCAATGTTATACATCTTTCATAACCTTTTTATTGACATAAATATTATAACATAAATTTTAGATTTGTAAAGCAAAAAATCACCAAAAATCAAAGAGTTATACGATTTTTTAAGATTGTAAAAACAAGGAAAAATTTAATCTCAAAAAAGTAAAATTTTTGAGTTCTATATTATAGATAAATAATTATAAAAAGGAGTTAGTAGTATGCTTATCAAACATATTAAACGAAAATACAGAATACATTGTCCAAATACCAAATATCATAAGAAATTTTTTTGGCGTTTTATTGTATTAGATTTATTGGCAATATTGTTTGGGGTCTATTTTGAAGTAAATAATGTAAAATTTGGAACCAATAAACATAACCCATATAAAAAATAACTAATATGAAGCTGTCATAATTTTTAAACTATCTTCATTTTTCTTATTGTCATAACCTTTATACTTAATATCAATGTTTGTAATAGATATTATCTCATATTTGCTATTTTTATCTGTTAAATTTAAATCAAAATAGTTTTGCCATGAATCAGTTGATTTATCGGTCAAAATAACCCAACCAGATTTGTTTTGTCTAACCCAATCAGTGGCGTTTTTTTCACTCATTAGAGTTGTTTCTATATTATTTCTTTTTTCTTCATCTGATTCGGCTATATCATAACATATAAGTAATTTCATAATAATCTCCTTAAATTCAAGGGGATTTTATGATATAATTCCGTAGAAATCAAGTTTTTATGGTTGAAAAAGATACATTATTTGCACTTGAGCCAAAAAATTATTTTACTGAATTTAATCGTTTTGCATATATAAAAAAAGTCCCTAAAGCGCGTTTTTTTGCGTTTTACAGACTTTTAACTTCTTGCCCATAAGGACACAAACTTATTAAAAAATTATTTAATGTAAATTCGGTAAACCTAATTTATCTTTAAAAAGTTGTATTTCATGACCGATAGCTATTAAATCCATATAGTAATTAGTTCGAGAACTGCACACCGAGCACAACCAAGATTTAACAAAAGACATCCCTTGCGGATGTTTTTTTGTTAAATATGTGTGTTGTGTTGGGTTTGAACCACCGAGTAAAGGTGGTTCAGTGCAAGGATTAGGCGATTGGAAAGCGCCGGTTTGCGCAACGCGCAAAAATCCGTAGCCAATGGAGCGCAGCGGAATAAATCCATCCCCCGCAACCACGAATTTTCTAAAAATATCGCCTTGGCGATATTTTTATTTAGAAAATTCAGTGCCGCGCCGTAGCGTTACGCGAAGGCGGACTGTTTCAATACCTACAAAAAGTTCGAAAGTTAAAAATTAAAAAAGTGGCGATTTTTCGCCACTTTCGAACCATTTTTCTAATATTTTATTCTACAAATAATACGTTCATAATTGTATTAAACCGTTCTTTTAATTCTTTTTGACCCTCACGACTTAACTTTTGATAACTTCTTGTTAACTTGTTTTTTACAAACTCTTTACCTTCTTCCATTGGCAAACCTATCTTATTGTAAGCCAAACTAAACAATGAGGGGATACTATCAAAATGTGCAACACAATCTGCATCTGCCAAAATTTGTTCTTCTTTTGTGGTTCGAACATCGTTTTTACTGCCCCTGTGATGCAATACACATTGTTCTATTAAATCTATCTTGTCTTTTGGATAATTTAATTCTGTTAGCATAGAACGTGCCATTTGTGCGCCATAAATTTCATGTTCATCCCTTGGACCAAAATCAGCGACCATGGCCATATCATGAAACAACGCAGCCAGTTCACAAACTTCGATATCTGCACCTCGTTTAATTGCCATATCGTGAGAATGTTTAAATACATATTTGATATGATTATTCCAAAAATCATACCCATCTTTTTCAAAAGATTTTTTTGAATAATCGCACAATTTTTCTTTTATTATTTCAATAATATTCTGCATTTATTCCACCGTTTTTAATAATTTTTCCAATTCTTTTATATCTTCTTTGTGCTCTATTTCCGATTCTTTCCTTTCTGATATTTTTAAATTTTCACGATACTTAAAATATTCATTGTGGGCTTTTTCTAATGCTTTTTCCAAAGAAATCGAACCAGCCCGTGGCAGTATTTCTTTTCTATTAAATGCCAAAAAGTCATCCAACAAAATTTCCCATTCACGCATAAAAATCTTTTCTTCGGATTCCGCCTTGTGTTCTGCATAATCAAGGAAAAGATTTACTATATATCGCAATTCTTTCATTTCTGGCTCTTGCAGATAATTTTTTGCTATTTCAACATCTTGTTTTGTGACTCTGCCATCCGGTGAGTTTTTAAATGATGTAAGCCCAACATTTTCTTTATTTGAATCAACCCTGCTATGAATTATTTCTGGCCCCGTTTTTCCAGATATCGCGAATAAAAGTTTATTTTGAACCTTGGCAAAAAATAACATTGTCTGCTGACGGTCATTATCATAATCCGCAGACAGCGCATAAATATCTTTGATTTGTTGATACAACATACGCTCGCTTGCACGAATTTCTTTGATTCTTTCGCGCAATTCTTTAAAATATTGCTTATCATCAGGATAACCTTGCTTAAACCTTTCGTCATCCAAAGCAAAACCTTTTTGTATATATTCATGCAATACATTTGTTGCCCAAATACGAAAATCTGTTGCTTTCTTAGAATTTATTCTGTATCCGATAGCAATAACCATATCCAAACTATAGTGCTGTACACTATCTTGTACTTGTCCGCGAAAACCACGATTTACGACACCCAAAAAATCCTTGGTTGTCGTATTTTCTGCCAATTCCCCATCTTTATATATATTATTTCTATGATAATCTACATTTTGCGTTGTGGTTTCAAATAAATCTGCAATTTGTTTTGTTGTCATCCACATATTGTTATTAAAAAATTGTGGATTTATAGCAGGTTTTCCATCTTTTCTATCATATACTAACATAACTTCTGTTTTACTCATATTTTTCCTTTTGTTTCACAGAAAATTATACAATAAAAACCGCAAAAATCAATATGTTTGATAATATTCAGTGCAAATTCTGTGAACCTAATTTATCTTTAAAAAGTTGTATTTCATGACCGATAGCTATTAAATCCACATAGTTATTAGTTCGAGGACCGCACACCGAGCACAACCACGAATTTTCTAAAAATACCGCGTTTGCGGTATTTTTGTTTAAAAAATTCAGTGCCGCGCCGTAGCGTTACGCGAAGGCGGGCTGTATCAAAAACTTGCCCATCGGGGCAAGTTTTTTCAATATTTTTAAAAACTAAACACCACTAATCAATCTTTTTTTAATAATTTAGCATTTCGGCCGGTTATTATTTTTTTACCGGTTTCTTTTTCTAATTGCAATTTTGCCGCACGCGCAACGCCACCACCACGGGATGCAACACGCATATTTTCACGAAAACCCTTTGGATTTTCTTTTTTTGATATTTCAGTAGCGGACAGTTCGGCCAACATATTCAAAACCAATTCTGCATTCGTCATATTATCGCGCAAAGATTCTTTTTTTAACCCCTTTATTTTTTTATAATCACGCGTATTCATCCCCGACCACGCACGCGTTATTTCATCGGTAAGTAATGCGTATTCTAACCCATGTTTAACGCCGCCACGGTCCCATTCATTGGTTAAATCCTTGCGAATTTCAATAGATTTTAATCTTTGGGCAATCCATTCGTTGGAATATCCCATACGTTGATAATACCGCAACGCACGTTGAATCGCAATTTCAGGGTCGGCAATTTCATCAATTCTTTCAGACCCAACTTTTGCCAACCATATTTTAAAAGGTTCGGCCTTCTTTGATGGCACAGATTGAATTAGGCGCAAAATTTGTTCGGTATCCGCAACATCGGTATTATAAAATTTACCGTCAGACGATTGCATTTTCAGTTGTCCGATTTTTTCGGACAACTCACTTCCTTCTTGACGTAATTTTATTTTCAAATCGTTCCAATATTTTCGTGGACGTTCTGTCCCTGTCAACGCCGCGACAACATCAACCACAGAAAAATACCATTTTTCTTGGGATTCATCCCAATGGGTTCTAATTTTTTTATCTTCAAATAATTTTAACGCCGTTTCCATAAAATTACCCCCACTAACCACTTACACCCGTCGCGGCACGCCGCGCCGCGGTCGTGACGGACTAACACTACCCACTAATTATTAAACAAGAAATGGCAAATGTCGCCTTCTTGCATAACATAGTCACGACCAACAAGGCGCATTTTGCCCGCCTCTTTCACCGCGACTTCGCCGCCAAGCGCGATATAATCCGCCGGTGAAATTATTTCCACCCTTATAAATCCCCGCTCAAAATCAGTATGAATTTTACCGGCGGCCTGGGGTGCGGTCATACCACGGGTTATTGTCCACGCATGCGCTTCTTTTGGCCCGACCGTATAGAAAGTTTGCAGTCCAAGCGTTTCATACCCGGTTTTTATCACCTGCTCTAGCCCCGATTGTTTAAGCCCCAAATCATCTAAAAACATTTTTCTTTCGTCCGGGTCAACAATTTGTGCGATTTCCATTTCTATCTTGCCGGATATAACCAATACAGGATTTTTCGCACCAAACTTTTGTTTAACCGCGTCCGAAAACTTATTTCCGTTTGCGGCGGCGGCCTCTTCAACATTACACACATAAATCACCGGTTTTGATGTTAGTAAATTAAACGGCTTGGCATCAATATCCACATCCCGCGCCGGCACAGATTTTTCCAGACTTTCTTTTATTACATTCGCATCCGCCAATAATTTTATCGCAACTTTATCCAGCCCATGCGCCTTTTTTTCAAGATTTTTTATCTGTTTATTCAAACTTTCCAAATCCGCCAGCATAAGTTCCGTTTCAATCGTATCAATATCGGCAATTGGGTCAATCCGCCCATCTACATGCACAATATCATCGTTTTCAAAGCAACGCACAACATGAATAATCGCGTCTGTTTCCAATATATTACCAAGAAACTTATTTCCCAAACCTTCGCCGTTTGACGCCCCGCGCACCAACCCCGCAATATCAACAATTTCAAGTTGCGTCGGTATAATCTTCGCCGAATTATCCACCGCCGCCAATTTATGCAGTGTTTCATCCGGCACAACAACGCGGCCGGTATTCGGTTCTATGGTGCAAAAAGGATAATTTTGCGCGTCCGCCGCGGCACTTTGCGTCAATGCATTAAACAGTGTCGATTTTCCAACATTTGGCAATCCAACAATTCCACAATTGAAACCCATAACAAAATCCTTTATAATATATAATATGTCATACATGTGGAACAAATTCAATATAAAAACCTTTCCGTCCGAAACGCTTGTTTATGTCGACGGTGTTTTTCAGTCCGATATTTCAACACTTCCCGAAACTGAAAACTTTGCAACAAAATACGATTTACCCATACATATTATATATATAGGAAAAATAGACCGCGAAATTACATTAAATATAAATATAACCGCCGAAAACCAATCCATATTTTTGACCATTGATTTAGAAAACAATTTCCCGGGTTTTTTGAACATTTTTATCAAAAATGCCGGGAAAAATTCTGAATTACGCGGCCATATAATGGTAAAAAATTATTCTGATTTTGGCGGAAAAATCGTTGCCGAACACGCCGCACCCGATACCGGAATTTTAATTCAAACAAAAATAATCGGTTATAAAAACAGTTATTCAACCGTTTCCGCCACGGCGATTATAAATTCGAATTGTCCGAATACTAAATCTGATATTCGCCTTGCGGGTCATACAACGGATAAAAGTGCAAAAATTCGCTTTACCCCGAAACAGCGTATAAAATCTGTTCCAAATTTTGCCGAACACAGTGCACACATGATGCATGTGACTGGACCACAAGAAAATTACCTGCGCACCGCCGGCTTATCGGGCGCCGAAGTCAAAGATGCGATGATAGAAGCATTTACAAAAGATTTTAATTTATTCTAAATAAAATCGGCATTTCTGAAACCACAGAAACGCCGAAAAATAGCATAAAACAATGGATTATTTACGTTTGAAACCCTGTTTTGCCTTAAACTTTGGGTTATCAGGGTCCATCAAAATAACCTGTTTACCACGACGAACCTGTTTAATGTTCCCGCGTTTTTTCCATGCTTTCAAAGAACTCAAAAACTTCATATCTAATCCTTTTTGCGCAAGTATTATAAACGGTTTTTTACAAAAATCAAATAATATATTATATTTTGTTGTTGTTATTGGGGCTGTTGAAAATGTGGAAAAATCGTTTTTAACAAAGTTTTCAACAATTTTTTGGCGGTTTTTTGGGAATTTTGGCAAAAATGTGGAAAAATACCCCCTGTGGAAAACCTGTTGAAAAAGTCATAAGTTTTCAACATTTTCCACAATCAAAGATTTTTATTTTTTGTGCTTGTTGAAAAATGTGGAAATTGGTATAATAAAAATATCCGTGGGGGGAAAATCGACACAAAATGAAACAACAAGTCCTAAAAGCTTTGGCGAATCCGTCACATCTGTTTTATGTGCCATATACTTTGGCAGTGTTGAATTTTATGGTTCAGTTTATGATTTTTATAACATTATATATTGTGGGTATGTTTTTCCTTGGCGATAAATTAAATGATTATCTAAATCCGCTGTATTTCATATTATCGGTCTGCTTGGTTCATATTATTTTGGCACGATATTCACGGCGCGACCCGCAACTGGGCCAAATTTTAATTGCAAAAATCAAGATGATAAGAAATAAAATTCCACGGAGAATTGCCGCATGATACCTGAATTTTTCAAATATTTTGCCGGCAATGGATTTTCAAACACCATAACACTAACAATTATGGCGGTTGCGGTTATATTCGTTTTTATTGTTTTACTGATGTATGTTCCAATGATTGTGAAACATGTATTTCCAAAGTTTGGTTATAAACATTATGCGGAATATATACCATTTAACACGGTTTATACCGATAATTCTATTGAATTAAGTGACGGTTGTTTAATTCGTGTCTATTCGATTGCCGGTGTCCAAACCAGTATGCAAACCGATGAACAGCGTGAAAAGTTCCTTGACCTGCGTGCGCAATTATTCAACCAAATTCACGACCCAAATGTTATCTTGCGGTTTTTTACGACCCGTGATGCGGTTGCGGAAAATACTGACTATGAATTTGACCAACCGGTATTACAAAAGATTTATGATAAATGGCATTCCCAAGGTTTAAAGATATTTTTGAACAACTATTATATTGTGTTATCGGTTCGTGGGGCGCATGCGCGCGACAAACTAAATCAGTATGGAAATTATATCGAATCAATACTTGCGCCGTATAAACCGCAAATGCTCGAAAACAAATCGCGCGACAATATGGCAAAGTTTTTTGGCCGAATATTATCACCAATAACAAAACCCGCGCCGGCGGTGTGTGATGATAAAATCACAGAAAACGCAACGGTTGATGATGTCGAATTTTTACCAAACGGAACTGTTAAATATACAAGTGGTAATTATGAATATTTTGCGGCGCTTATATCTTTCCGTGCTGCACCGGATTATTTGGACGAAGATTTTTTTGATTCGATAAACACAATTCAAACAGAAATGATTTGTATGAACGGCTTTAAAATTATGGGCGCATCGGATGTAGAGGCCGTAATGCGCCAACGCCGCAGTGTCGCAAACAAAGAAAACGATTCCACCGAAGAACAAATTTCAAACGCGGAATCGGTAATGGATGAAAATGTTTCCGGCAATCAAACACTTGTGAATTATTATCCATTGTTTATTGTTTTTGCAAAAAGTGAATCTGAATTAAAAGAACATGTTGATGAATTCAAAAAAATTTCTGCATCATTTGGCGTGTCACCAATCCAAGAAAGTTTTGCAACCAAGGTTTCATGGTTTTCAATTATCCCCGGGTTTGATACATTCCCGCGCACCTTTAAAATGTTATCGCGCGCCGCGGCAATAAGTGTTCCAATGTCGTCTGCCCCGCGCGGAATATCAAATTCCGATTGGGGTCCGGGGCCACTTGTTATATTCCCAACGGCCCAAGGCACACCGTATCAATTCCAATTTCATGTATCGGATAAACCGGCGGCGGTTGGACACACACTTACCATCGGACCAACCGGCGGTGGTAAAACAACACTGTTTTCGTTCCTTATTGCGCAATCTATGCGGCATCCGAAATTAAAGGCGTTTTTCTTTGACCGGAACAAAGGTGCGGAAATCTTTACACTTGCGACCGGTGGAAAATATATAACAATGCAGGGCAAGGAAAAAAATGAAACAAATTTCCTTGCGCACCTGAACCCACTAAAAATGTCGGATACGGCGGCAAACCGCGGATTTTTGCGTCGTTGGCTTTCAATGATATCCGAACAATCCGACCCACTTTCCGAAGATGAAATCGCCCGTGCGGTATCGGTGAATTTTGATTATTTGGTTAATAAAGATAGAATGTTGAAAAATTTATGGGAAAGTTGTTTTTCGTCATCCGGCAAAATGCGCGCCGCGTTGAAAAAGTGGGTTGACCCATTACAATACGGCGACATATTTAATGAAGAAAGCGATACGCTGGACCTGCAATCGCGCCTGACCACTTTCGATTTTACCGAAATTTTGCAAGACCCCGTCCTTGCCCCCGCGGTTATTTCATATATATTACACCGAATAAATAATACAACGGTTGCCGGTGGAAATCCGTCACTTATTATGATTGACGAAACCGCGCCGATGCTTGAAAACCAAATGTTCCGTGATAATTTTATTGCCGGCCTCCAAGAAGGACGCAAAAATCGCCAGGCGTATATGGTTGCGTTCCAACGCGCAAATGTTTTGGATAAACTTGGTATCGGTGATGTTGTCCGTGGCCAGGCACAAACGATAATGTTTTTCCGCAATCCGGCGGCGGACGCGGCGGACTATGAACATTGGAATTTGAATCCACTTGAAATGGCGTTTATCCAAGGCAAGGCCTATCCGAACCTTAAACGCGCGGTGTTATTGTCACGACCGGTAAATAATGAATCGGTAATTTTGAATACCGAACTTGGGGGATTGGGCAGTTTGTTAAAATTATTTGAATCTGGTCGTTCGTCGGTGCTGCTCGCCGAAGAACTTTATCGCCAATTCGGTTCGGCGTTTGTTGCAGAATATCTGCGAAAACAAGGTGCGGGCGATATTTAATATGTTGAAAAAAATTCTGTTTTTTATTTTATTACCATTTGCGACATTTGCGGACGATTGTGTTCAATATAAAAAAACACCATTTGTAAATATAAAAAACCCCGAATGGACCAAGACGGTTGAATTATCAGATGACCCGATGGATGAATATAACGGAAAATATTTTTCTTTTAAACTGCATGGAATCACGGAAACAAGTTTTATAGAAAAATATAATATCGATTTTAATGTTATTCCCGAACGCGATGGATATTGTGTAATTGTAAATGGTGTTGACGCGACGGTTGGTTATGAAAATTTTTTAGTTAAAATCGACCGGTCACATAAAAAAGATTCTTGTTCATATAATGCGGTTTTGAAACACGAAGAAAAACACATCGATGCATATTTATCAATTTTAATAGATTTGGCACCCGATATAAAAAATTCTATTTTTAATGCGATGAATTCGGTAATGCCAATATACGCGCCGGACATGGAAAGCATAGATTCATTACTTGATGATATGTATAAAAAACTTGAAAAACATCCAGAGATAGTTTTGCTTCATCAAAAAATAAACGCCGCCCAAGAAATCCGTAATAAACGCATTGACCAAGACGAAGATAATTACGAATTAAAAATGTGCGATTAGTGTTAGTCCGTCACGACCGCGGCGCGGCGTGCCGCGACGGGTGTAAGTGGTTAGTGGTGTTAGTATTTTTTGTCATGGCGGGCTTGGTCCGCCATAGGGTCTATAAAATCCATGACGAATAGCGTGAAATTATTTTGATTTTTTCTAAATATTTTTCCTAATTGATTTTTGTCTAAATTTTTGCTAATGTGACATTGTCCGCGGGTGTTCCGTGGATGGGTTTCAGAAAGCCCGTGCAGCCGCAAAAGATTGCGTTAAATCTCCAACCATCGGTTGGAGTGTGTGAATATATTGAATAAGCACGACAATGCTGCATTGTTTTCTGAACTCCAACCACATGAAAATAATTTCTTGTGGTTTTTTTAATAAAAAACAAAAAGGAAAAACAATGCAGCAAAATAAATTTGAAAAAGGATTAATAGAAGCATTAAAGAAAATTCTATCAAATCCTGATATTGAATTAAATTATCAGCATAATGGCGCTGGTGATAATTTTTATATTTATACAGCAAAACAAGGAAATAAAGAAATTTTTAAACTTCGCATATACAAAGATCAAAATCTTGAAATAGTTCCGCTACACAGTGAATTAACAATAGATGGTGAAAGACAGAGTTTGCAATCGGCAACATATAAAGATTTATATACAGTGGCCGATAAAGAATGGTGGTCAAGAGAACATCAAAAAGACGAAAAAAAGAAACAAACAGAAGAAGACAAAATAGAACAACAGCAAAATAAAACTTTAAGTTTTCTTTCAGGTTTTACACCAGATAAAGGTCGTGTATAAAAATCAAAACCGCCGGTATCGCCGGCGGTTCACTAACACTAACCACTAACACCAAGCAAATGCGAAGCACTTGCGCAGTCGCGGCGTAGCGATAGCGAAGACGGATTACACTAACAATTCAAACTTCTCTCTCATACGGTTCAGTTCATCGTCTATACGGCGGATTTCTTCGCTTACATCATTTTCACCCGAAAGCCCGCGCACCGTCAAATCGTGTTTTTGTTTTTCCAAACTTTCAATATATTTTTGTAATTTTAATGACACCAAATACTTTTCCGCCGCATCAAACGACAGCCCCGCATCCGCAACATTTTCGGAAAAATCAAGATTAAATTTACTAATAAAATCACCGTATCTTTCGGCAAGTGTCGGATATTTATTTATAATAGAAATAATTGTATTTTTCACAATTGTATCAATTTCTGGAACTTCTATACGCACGGTTTCCGCCGTTTTTTTCCATTTATGCCAATTATTAAATTTGCGTGATTCGTATTCGTGTTCATATTCCGCACGCAACATTTTATCGGTTATTTTTTGTAATTCGCCGCGTAAAAACTTTTCCGCCTGGGTCCGTCCCGCCGGCGTATTTGTTAAAAAGTTTTTATTTGCAATGTTCCATAAAAAATCAACCAGTGGTGTGGCGGAATCAATAATTTTTTTCATATCATCCGTGTTTCCCTTGCGTAAAATTTCATCGGGGTCTTTGCCACCGGTCACAAATGCAAACCGTACATCAGAATTATCGCGCAAAAAAGGCATAATTATCCCGCATGCGCGGGCGGCGGCTTTTTGCCCTGCCCCGTCGCCATCAAAACAAAAAATTATATTTCTGTTCGCCTTGCATAAAATCGCAATATGGTCTTCGGTAAGTGCCGTCCCAAGTGGCGCAACCGTTTCACCAAAACCGTGACATTGCATTTGAATCGCGTCAATTTGCCCCTCTACAATAATTGCGCGATTTGCACGATGAATTGCTTCGCGTGCAAAATTAAACCCGAACAGTGTTTGTCGTTTGTGAAACATTTCTGTATCGGTTGTGTTGATATACTTTGGTTCCGACCCGTCCAATGACCGCCCCGAAAAAGCAACAATTTGTCCACGCGCGTTAAAAATTGGAAACATCAATTTATCACGGAAAAAATCATACATACCATATTCGCCACGCCGCACAAGGCCGGTCGCAATAAGTTTATCTTGTTTTACATTTACAAATTTATTTGAAATGGCATTGTTTTTTGGCGCATAACCAATACCATATTTTTTTATCATTTCATCACTAAACCCGCGGCCGCGAATATACGAAAGTGCATGCGCACCATCGGGCGTAAAAAGTTTTTCCGCATACATTTTCGCCGCCGCCGTCGTGATTGAAATATATGATTCTTCCGCGTCAATTTGTTGTTGTGATTTTGGTTTATAATCCGGCAACTTTAATCCCGCCATATCGGCAAGTTCCGTAATCGCCGTACGAAAATCGATATGTTCTGTTTCCATTGTGAACGAAATAATATCGCCATGCTTTCCACAACCGAAACAGTGAAAAAAACCCTTGTCTTCATTGACGGAAAAAGACGGTGTTTTTTCATTATGAAAAGGACAACAACCCCAATAATTTTGACCTTTTTTTTTCAAAGGCACACGCCGCGACACAATATCGACAATTGAAAGTCGTTCACGTAATTGGTCGGTAAAATTATTGTCGTATTTTGCCATTATTTTTTGCGAAACCTTTTTGTCGGTTTTTTGTTGTTTATCAAATCAATTGCGGTTTCTAAATCGGGCCTATCTTTGACACTAACATTTACCTTGTTGCTTGAAATATATGCGCCATAACGCCCGGTTGGATAGAAATAAATCATTTTATCCGTTGCGGGATTTTTCCCAATTTCAATTGGTTCCGCCTTTTGCTTTCCGCCCGCCAACAATTCTTTTGCAATATCAAGTGTGATTGTATCAGATGTATATTTTTTTGCCGCCGCATTTTTATTACCATCCGTCACATACGGCCCAAACCGCCCGATACGGAAAGAAATTCCATCACCCAAATCTTTTGGTTCGGTTTTTGTTTGTGTTTTTTCCGTTGTATCATTTGGTGTCATGCGCGCGGTATAATCACATGTTGGGTAATTTTCGCAACCAATAAACGGTCCAAACTTCGAAAGTTTTATTCCAAGTTTACCGCCACATTTTGGACATTTGTTATTACCATCGGCAAACATATGTTTCGTCATAAATTTATTTATTTCATCGATGATATCGGTTGTTTTAACATCGCGCGCGCCGGAAATCATTTGCTTTGTATCGCCCCAAAATTCATTTAGCGCAACCAATTTATCCATATTTCCATTTGACACATCGTCCAGTGTATCTTCGGTTTTTGCGGTGAAATTCACATCAACCAAGTCCGCAAAATATTTCGCCAAATACGCCGCAATCACCCACCCGCCGGATGTTGGATGAAACCGCCGTTGCTTATCTTGTTCAACATAATTGCGGTCAACAATCGTTGACATAATCGTTGCATATGTTGACGGCCGGCCGATACCAAGTTCTTCTAATTTTTTAACAAGTGATGCTTCGGTATATCGTGCGGGGGGTTGCGTGAAATGTTGTTCCGGTTTTATTTCGGAAATTTTAATTTTATCACCAACGGCCATAGCGGGTAATTTTTCATTTTCTTCGTCATCAGTATCATCTTTATCTTCGACATAAACCGCCATAAAACCATCGAAAGTCCGCGTTGTGCCAACGGTATGAAAAGTTGCAATTTTATCATCAGTTAAAATATCAACCGCAACCGAATCAAATTCCGCATTTGTCATCTGACACGCAATCGTGCGTTTCCAAATCAATTCATAAAGTTTCTTTTCATCGCCGTCCAATTCGTGTGCCGCACTATCAAAGTGTGTTGGACGAATTGCTTCGTGCGCTTCTTGGGCGTTCTTTGATTTCGTCACATAAACATTAGGGGACGCGGGTAAAAATTTATCACCATAATTTTTTGCAATAAAGTTTCGAATTTCACCGACCGCTTCGGCTGATAAATTTGTCGCATCGGTTCGCATATATGTAATAAACCCATTTTCATAAAGTTTCTGTGCCACCGACATTGTGCGTTTTGATGAAAAATAAAGTTTGCGCGCGGCTTCCTGTTGTAATGTACTTGTGGTGAATGGTGCATACGGTTTGTGTGATACTTTTTTCTTGTCTATACGGCTAATTCCGGCGTATAGCGGCGTTTTTAGTTTTGATAAAACCCCATCCACATCAGATGAATTTTTAAGTGTCATCTTTTCAATTTTTCCACCGTTAAAATACGAAAGTACCGCATTAAAAGATTTTTTGTTAAATTCACATTTTGCTTTCATAGACCAGTATTCCGTTGGCACAAAATCTTCTATTTCGCGTTCACGGTCAACAACCAATTTCACCGCAACCGATTGCACACGCCCCGCGGATTTCCCAAGATTGCGCCGCCAAAGCAACGGCGATATTTCAAACCCAATAAGGTAATCAAGTGCACGCCGCACAAGGTAAGCATCAACCAAATCTGAATCAATTTCACGCGGATTTTTGATTGCATCCGCCACGGCATTTTTTGTAATTTCATGAAACGCGACACGATACACCGGCGTTTTACCAAGTAATTTTTTTGAATTTAATATGTCCAAAATATGCCACGCAATCGCTTCACCTTCGCGGTCAGGATCGGACGCCAAGTAAACCGCATCGGCCTTTTTAACCTCGTCCGTGATAAGTTTTATTTGTTTTTCTTTGCCAGGCATAATTTGCCACCGCATTGCAAAATCGTGTTCGGTATCAACACTGCCGTTTTCAGGCACCAAATCGCGCACATGCCCAACGGACGCAATCACACGCCACCCGCGCCCAAGGTATTTTTCAATCGTTTTTGCCTTTGATGGTGATTCAACAATAAGTAAGTTCATATCAGTTCCCTTTTGCAGATAATTGTTGGTCTTTGTGTATGTGTGCGTTTTCGCATAATCCGAACCCGAACATCAGTGATAATAAACTGCTGCCGCCGAATGACATCAGGGGCAACGGCACACCAACGGTCGGCATAAGTCCCAAAACCATGGATATATTTATAAAGTAATAAATGAAAAAGTTCAACATAAAACCAAAACACACCAATTGCCCAAACCGATTTCGGCATGTTTTTGCGGCCCAAAACAATATGATAATGATAAAAGTATAAATCATAATTATCGTCATCGCGCCCAAGAAACCAAATTCTTCACCAAGCATTGTGAATATAAAATCGGTCTGTTTTTCGGGCAAGAAAGATTGTTGCGATTGTGAACCTTTCATATAACCTTTACCGATAATACCGCCACTGCCGAATGCAATTTTTGCCTGGGTTATTTGATAACCCGCGCCTTGGACATCATGGTCAGGATTCAAAAATGTTATAATTCTTTCGCGTTGATATTGGTGCAATCCCCCAAACCAAACAACGGGCATTGACATTACCGCCAAAATTATACCAATAACAAACCATTTTTTATTTGCGCCAACAATGTAAAACATACCAATCGTAATCATTGCAATGGAAAGCGCGGTCCCAAGGTCCGGTTGCATTACAATCAATCCAAACGGAAACAGCATAAGCAAAAACGGCACAACATAATTTTTAATCTGATTTAATTCCACCGAATTCATCCACGCAAAATATCGCGCCAACACCAACACCAGTGCCATTTTAAACGGTTCTGATGGTTGAATATGCATGAACCCAAGGTTTAACCACCGTTGCGCACCCATACCCGTATGCCCAACAAAAGTGACCAATATAATAAGTATCGCCGCAATCGCATAAATTCCATACGCGGACTTTATCCAAAGTTTTATATTCGTAAACGCCGCAAAGAAAAAAAGCCCAAACCCAAGAAAAATTTTTATCAATTGTGACAGTGCAAACGGTTTCCACGCCCCGCCACCCGCCGAATAAAGAATAAGTTCGGAAAACACCAACACCAAACACATCGGAACAAACATCGCCCACGAAAAACGACTAAGTTTTTCTGAAAAACTCATCATATTTGCATTTGAAACGCGTGTTTGTCTGCTCATTTTTTCAACAATTCCTTCATTACACTTGCAACGCTGCGTGCGGCAGAACCACTGGACCCGGAATGTTCGGTTATCACGCATACGGCGTATTTTGGGTTGTTTATCGGTGCGTATCCAACGAAAAGACCGTGATTACGCATATGCCATTCAAGTTGTTCATTTGTTAAAACCCCCGATGCGCGTTCGGCCTTGGAAATGCTGCGCACTTGGGATGTTCCGGTTTTTCCACCCATCTTGGCGCCGTCAACATTTATCGCACTGCCCGCCGCCGTACCACCCGGCTTTAACACTTCTTCTAATCCGTCAAGGACGTAATCAAGATTCTTTTTTTGCAAACCCAAATTTTCAAATTTTGGTTTTTTATTTGATTTTATAAACCGTGGAATTACGCGTTTGTTTGACGCAACGCGCGCCATCATAACCGCCAATTGCATACAGTTTACCAATGTGAATCCTTGGCCAATACCTGAAATCACCGTGTCACCATGTACCCAAGTTGCGCCCCGGTTTGTTTCCTTCCACTTTCTATCGGGGATAATGCCGGTCATTTGTTTAGAAATAATATCTTCAATATATTTTTCGGTCATGCCTAATCGCACGGCCATATGCTTTATCGCATCGATTCCGATGCGCAACGCCATTTGATAGAAATAAATATCACACGAATGTTTAAGTGCACCAACAACATTGACGCGCCCATGCCCCCGATGTTCCCAGCAATGATAACGCCGGTCGCCATAGTCCCAATATCCTGGACAAAAAATAGTCTCGTTCGGTGTTATCGCGCCCGATTCCAAACCGGCAAGTGCAACAACAATTTTGAATGTTGACCCGGGCGGATAAAGTCCTTCGAAAACTTTGTTCATAAATGGTTTTGCAAAATTATTACGCAGACCGGCAATATATTCTTCGGCATCGTCGCCTGAAAAGTTATTCGGGTCAAAACTTGGGGTGGATGCCAACGCCAATATATCACCGGTTTCTATATCCAACGCAACCCCACATCCCGATTTATAAAGCGTAAGCGAATCATACAATGCGCGTTGTGCGGATATATCAATTGTTGTATGAACATTTTGACCGGGTATCGGTTGTTCAAATTTTGTTTTATCTTCGCCGGTGATGCGTCCGACCGCATTTGTTATCATAACCGTTTTCCCCGGAATCCCCGCAAGGCTTTCATTAAAAACCTTTTCCAATCCCGTGATACCATGTGTATAAAACGGTGTATTTGCCACGGCTTTGTCCGGTGCGCCAACATATCCAAAAATCTGTGCGCCGGCGGGTCCCAATTCATAGTGTCGCGCAAAACCGTCTTGGATGTGCAATCCATCAAGATTTTTTGCCTGAATCTCCGCAAGAACATTCCAATCTGTATTTTCACTTATCAACACGGGTTGAAATTTTGGTTGTTTTCTTATATGTTTCCAAATGTTTTTCACACGTTTTTCTGGTAAATTTAATTCGCGTGCAACGGTATTTACCAAACCTTCTAAATCATCGGTTTCTTCGGGAATGACATATAACCTGTAAATCGGCGCGTCGTATGATATTGGTGCGCCATTGCGTGATAAAATTTTTCCACGCTGCGGCATATTTATTTGAATACGGAAAGAATTATTTTCACTTTTTTGTTTGTAATTTTTATAGTTAAAAACCTGCATCTGCAACATTCGCAAAATCAACACAGATGTAAGAATCGCGCCACCTGTTAAAAACAATGCGCTTCGCCGGTCAAATTGTTTTGATATTTCACTGTCAATCATTTTGCACCGCCTGAATAGTCACAATTGTTGGAATATATAACACACTTGTAATTGCAAACATAATAACCAAATGCAATAAATTGATAAAACCAATATGTTGCAAAAACATAAATAAAATAACGATTCCCAAAAAGGTCATAAACGCGTATACGCCGGATTTCTTGGTATGCGTCAAATCAATCGCCGTTTGTAAATTCATAATCATATAACACAGGCAATAATATATTGTCCACATAAAATCACCGCCGAACTTATAATCTAATAAAAAACACATCAGTAACGCAAACGGTGCAAAATAAGGCACAGGTTTTATAAAAGAGCAATAAAAAATTGGTATAACCGACAAAATCCCCGCCGGATTCACCCACGGACAAGACAGCCGCCACAATACAATCGTTAGCAAGAACGGAAAAGCAATTTGTAAATATCTTATAATTTTTTGCTTCATTGGTAATCGCCATTTTCCCCGGTAAATTTCAACACAATCACGCGCGACACATTCCAAGGCAACGCAACATCAACCTCTGATTCATTTTTCATTTCACCAACATATATTTCTGGGGGTAAAACACCACTTATATTACTGGTCAACAATTTGATGCCCTTTGCGCCTTTGAAACTGTGGTCACTAAAAAATCCAACCGTCGGTATCGATGAACCGTCCCCGCGCAGGAATCCATGAACTTCGGACCCCGCGATACGAACCGCAATGTTTGTTGAAGAATCAATCAGTGACCGCACACGTGCAAAATGCATTCCTGAATCTATAACCGTGCCAACCATTTTGTTGTCAAAAGAAACGACAACCATACCCGGTTCAACACCATCGGCCGCGCCCCGATTTATCATAAATGTTTCATGATGTGCCGCGGAATTGTCATACATAACATCGGCAATGACGGTTTCATAGTCCGTATTTCGCGCCACCCCCAATTCGCGAATAAGTTTTTTGTTTTCAAGAATCGCCACATCACAATCGGTCTGTTTCGCCAATGCCACGGCAAGTTTTGCACGCAATTCTTCGTTTTCTTCTTCCAAAATCGCAATTCTATGAATTCGTTTTACTATTTTTCCGCCCGCCCGAAACGGCCATGTAATTGCATCACCAACGGCATTAAATACCGGGAAAATTGTGTGCGCGACACCGTTTGCGAACCGGAAATTTGGTTTTGCGACAATAATATATATGACAACCGCCGGGACCAAACACCCGAAAATAATCGCCTTTATTATTATGCGCAATCTGGAAGATGCTTTTTTGGAACTCATGTCGGGGCAAGTTTAAACAGAAAAAAATTATTATTCAATAAAAACTTGATTTTTGCAGAAATTGTGTCATAATCCCACAGCAAACGGTCCGAAATGGCAAAGGCATTGCCATAAGGATGTATAAACAAAAGAGGTAAAAAATGCCAAAATTGAAAACAAAGTCATACTTGAAAAAGCGTGCAAGAATGACCGCGACCGGTAAAATCAACGTTCGCCGGAACGCCCACAAGAAACTTTTGCGTAAAAAATCCGCGCGTGCAAATAACGCCGGGTCAAAACCGCAATATCTAAACGAAAACATGGTGGCTCAGGCTAAAATCCTGGCGCCGTATGGTTTGAAATAAAGCAAGGGGGCGAAAATGGCAAGGGTAAAACGTGGAACAACGGTTCGTCAAAAACACAATAAAATTCTTGAACGTGCCAAGGGATTTCTTGGCCGACACAGTAGCACATACCGTGCCGCGCGTGAAAAATCAGAAAAGGCGGGTCAGTATGCATACCGCGACCGTCGCACCAAAAAGCGCGATTTTCGGTCACTGTGGATTGTTCGTATCAATGCGGCGGTCCGTCCATCCGGAATCACATACAGCCAGTTTATGAACGGCCTGCACAAGGCGGGAATTGAACTTGACCGCAAGGTTTTGGCGGAAATGGCGTATATGGGTGATGCGAATTTCGCAAAACTGATTGAAACCGCAAAACGATTTATTGCCGGGGATAAATAAAAAAACCTTGGCGGCGAATTGTTTTTATTCTAAGATTATGGGGCCGCAACAGCGACCCCGTATTTATTAAAAGGTAAAATTATGCTAAAAGAACAAATTAAAAATACCAAAACATTAAATGAATTACAGGAACTGTATGCGTCCGTGTTTGGTAAAAATGGCACAATGACCGCAAAATTGCGCGAAATGAAGAATTTGGATAATGATGCGCGTGCGGAATTAAACCGTGAAAATACCGAATTGCGCGAATTGTTCAAATCGCGCCAATCGGAAATCGAAACGGCTGAATTAAACGCCGCACTTGCCACACAAAAACTTGATGTGACATTGGACGCGGAACCGGAAAACCGCGGAACAATTCACCCGTTGACCAAGGCGTTGTCGGAAATATCTGAAATTTTGGAATCTTTTGGTTATACGCGTCATACGGGCCCGGAAATAGAAGATGATTGGCATAATTTTACCGCGCTAAATACACCCGCGCATCACCCCGCCCGTGATATGCAGGACACATTTTTCTTGAACAATGGCAACGTTATGCGCACACAAACATCGGCGATTCAAATTCGTGCGATGGAATCCGAAGGCGTGCCAATTAAAATGTTTGCGACCGGTTCAACATACCGCAAAGAAATGGACGCGACCCACGGCCCAATGTTTGGTCAAATCGAAGGACTTTATATAGATAAAAATGTCACACTTTCCGATTTGATTGGCGATATCCGCGCGTTTTTTAAGCGTTTCTTTGGACTTAGTAATGTTGAATTGCGTATTCGGCCGTCATATTTTCCTTTCACCGACCCCAGTATAGAGGTTGACATGAAATGGAACGGCGACCGTTGGTTGGAAATGATGGGCGCGGGTATGGTTCATCCAAATGTGTTGCGTAATTGTGGTGTTGACCCCGATAAATACCAAGGTTTCGCATTTGGTTTCGGTCTTGACCGACTTGCAATGTTGAAATATAACCTACCGGATTTGCGTGATTTGTATGGCAATGATGTTCGTTGGCTAAAAACATGTGGTTTTTAATAAAAGGGTGTGAAATATGAAATGGACTTTTGATTGGTTAAAAGATTATTTAAAAACAGATTTGAACGCGGAACAAATCGCCGATGTTTTAACGCGTTCTGGGTTAGAGGTTGAAGATTTAATTGCCCCCCTGCCCCCGATTGCGGCGCGTATTGTTGAATGCAAACCACATGAAAACAGCGACCATTTGCATGTTTTAATGGTTGATGACGGCGGCAAAGATTTGCGCCAGGTTGTCTGTGGTGCACCCAATGTGCGTGTTGGTATGATATCCGCACTTGCGCGGCCGGGTTGTGTTATCGAAGGCCACGAGATTCAAAGCGGTAAATTGCGCGGCGTTGTATCCGACGGCATGATGTGCAGTGGCCGCGAACTTGGCATAAACGATGACCACAGTGGTATTATCGAATTGCCGGATGATACAAAAATCGGTACACCTGTTGTTGATTGCCCAACGGTCTTTGACGCGGGTATAACACCGAACCGCCCCGATTATTTGGCGGTGCGCGGTGTTGCGCGTGACCTTTCTGCAGCGGGCGCGGGCGAATATATCGAACCGCACGATGATATTTTCGCGGTGTCCGGCAAGGCGCGCGGTGTGAACATAAAAACCGATAAGTGTCGCGCATATAAACTTGCAGAAATTCATAATATAAAAATGTCGCCCAGTTCGGCAAAAATTGCGTCGCGTCTGCGTGCAATTGGGATAAACCCAAAGAACGCGCCAATCGATGCAACAAACTATATTTGCTATGACATGGTGCAACCAATGCATTGTTTTGATGCGGATGAAATTGTTGGTAATATCACGGTGCGCATGGCAACGGACGGCGAAGAATTTACAGATTTATTCGGAACAAAACACGAATTAAAAAATACCGATATTGTTGTTGCCGATGACGCGGGGGTCCTTGCACTGGCCGGTGTTGTTGGTGGCGCACGCGGTTGTACACATGATAAAACAAAAAATATAATTTTGGAAAGTGCGTACTTTGACCCGGTGTGTATTCGTAAAACATCAAAGCGGCTGTCGATGTCAACCGACGCATCGTATCGCTATGAACGCGGCATTGACCCAACAATAACAGGCACCGCATTAATGTCCGCTGTAAAGATAATTACGGATGTATGTGGTGGCGATATTGTCGGTTTTTCCGCCGCGGGAACGGACACACCAACAAACCCAGAAATTGAATTTTTGCCCGAAACATTTGTTCAAAAAACCGGGATTGAAATGTCCGCTGATGAAATGAAAGATATTTTAACAAAACTTGGCTATACGGGAAATTTTGCCGGAAAGAAATGGAAAGTGACCGCGCCCAATTCGCGCACGGATGTTAAAATTCCGGAAACAATAGTCGCAGATTTAATCCGTATTTATGGATACGATAAAATTGCACAAAACGACGCGCACACCACTGGTGACGCGGTTCGTGGCGATAATTTTGAATTGCACACAAAGCAAAAACTTGCCGCGCGTGGGTTGAATGAATGCCGTTCGTATGGTTTTGGTAATTCGCGTATTGAAAAGATTTTGTCCAACAAACCGTCTGTATGCGTTGCAAATCCTATTATTGCGGACTTTGATACGGCGCGGAATTCGTTGCTTGGAATTTTGTTGAATGCGGTTTTGGAAAATGAAAAACGCGGATATCCCGATTTGAATTTGTTTGAAATGGGAACGGTTTTCGACGGCGATATGCCGGGCGAACAACACACCGAAATTTGTATTGTTCGCACCGGTGCAACATCACCGCGGCATTGGCAAAAACGTAATCGCGCCGTTGATATATATGATGTCAAGGCGGATATTGTTTCGCTGTTAAACGGTCAAAACTTTACAATAGACACCGAAAATCCACCACTTTGGGCGCACCCGTATCGTTATGGTCGAATAATGCAGGGTAAAAAGGTTTTGGCGGAATTTGGCGAATTGCATCCATCGGTTGCGCGCGCGTTAAAGATAAAAACAAATGTTATTATCGGTATTGTCGGCGATACGGAAAACCTGCCGCGTCGGGTTTTGCCGCATGGGCCAATTGTTATGGGCGATTTTCAACCAATAACGCGTGATTTTGCGTTCGTTGTGCCGTCCGATTTTCCGGCTGACCGGTTGGTTGCGGCGGCGCGACATGCCACAAACCCGATATCAAGTGCGGTTGTGTTTGATTCGTTTGAAATGCCGGATGGTAAAAAGTCCGTTGCTTTCACAATTACATTTACACCGCGCGAAAAAATGTCGGAATCCGATTTAGCAAAATTGCATGCCGACATAATCGCGGCGGTGGAAAAAAAGTGTCCCGCCCATGTGCGTGATAAATAATACCGGCATTTTTAAACATTTTTATCATTTAGGCCGGCATCGCCGGCTTTTTTGTAAAAAAATTGCAAAAAAGCCGGGAAACATACCCACAAATATAAAATTTTTCACGATAAAAAATATGAATTTTTTTCTTGAAAACCACTGAATTGTCTTTATACTGAAATCCAAAAAAAGGAGATACACATGAACACGAATGATATTATCAAAGTTAACCCAATTGCCGAAACAAACGTTCCACCAACAATACTTGCACGACACGCGGCGCGTACATGTTATTCGGCGGATGTTCCGGAAATGGACAAAACAATAGATGAAAAGAACACATCGTTTGTTAAAAAAAGTTTATTTGATACTGGACATCATACAACATTGGAACATAACTATTTTACATTTAATATCGAAGGTATTCCGGTATCCAGTGTTGTTTTTGGTCTGCACCTTACCGCGCCATTTTATAATACCGACCAACGTTCCGGACGTTTTTCCAAAATGTATGATGAACCTGATATGAATGCGATAAAGAAAACATTGGAAACATATTATCCATACGTGTCGTCACATAATATCAATCGTGCAACTGGTTGGATTGAGCAAGGTTTGGATATATATGCAAAAAACAAAGCACGTGCGACCGAAATTGCGGCAAATGCGATACATCACGAACGCCCAAAGGCAAATGATGAATACATTACAAAACAGGCACCAAAACTTGCCCAGGAACAATTGCGTATGTTTATATCAATGATTGCGCCAACGGCACTTGATTGGACGGTCGACCTTGTGACGATTGCGGCGCTGTATCGTACGGCTTGGACACCGTTTATGTGTGATACAATGGATAAAATTGCAAACACAATAAAGGCAAAATATCCGGATATTTCATATATGTTTGAACAAAATTCCCGCGACAATATCGGGTTTTGGTATCCAAAGATGCCAAATGAATACATGGGCGTAAAAACAAAACCTGAATTCAAATTGATAGATTATAAATACGATGATAAAACATTTGGCGAAGATAAATCGCGCGATATGGTTGATACATTGCAATTTCGCCCAGAATCTATGAATAATTCAGTAAGCTATGTTCACACACAAATTCATATTGATGCGGGCGCAACAATGGGCCAAGATCAACGTCACCGCACTATTAAACGTTCGGAACCGGTATTTACAGGATATTTTTATTTGCCGCCGCTATTGAATATGGCTGTGTTGAAAGATTCGGCTGATAAATTTATGCGCGAATATTATTCTATGGTTGCCGACCCGAATATGTCACGCAGTATGCTGATGTCTATTGCACCGTACGGTGCGATGGTGCAATACGAAAAGATTGCGAATCTTAACGCATTGATACACGAGCAAGGAAAACGCACGTGTTGGTGCGCGCAAGAGGCGATTTACCATATCTCTTGTGACCTGCGACGCGATTTGGCGCAATATATCGGTGAAAATGCGAAACTTATGAAATATCTGACACCGCCGTGTTTATTACGTGGCAAATGTGCCGAAGGCGCGCGTTATTGCGGGCGTGACCTTGCGGATAAAATAAACTATTTCCGCCAAAGACAAATATAATGACGGAAAAAACGACCGTTTTTCATACGAAACGTCGGGCATTTATAATAATGCCCGATGTTGGATTGTTGGTCGCACAAAAAAAATTTGATATTTCGCATAAGCAAATGTTAGAAAATATGGGGCTTTCGACAACAAGTGTTTCGAATTTTCTAACCATTTGTCCGCGTGGTTATTTTATGGATGGGGAACTTTGTATTTACCAAGGTTATGATATGACACCGGGGGCAAAGTGGGCTCTGACCGATGACGGCAAAAAAATCGTGCAACAATACAGTGCAGATTTGCGCGTTATATTTAATTTGAACGACCAAACATGCGTTTATACTGGTGTTATTGTTGGAAAAATTGGCGATGTTTGGAAAAAAATAAATATGGTTCGACTTAAAACACTTGAAAATCAAAATATTGTCATGTAAAGTATGTGTCACGGAACGCCGGTGTAGCTCAGTTGGTAGAGCATCTCATTCGTAATGAGGGGGTCGTAAGTTCGAGTCTTATCACCGGCACCACCAATTTTCGTTAGTAAAAATCTCGCATTTTGCGGGATTTTTAGTTAAGAAAATTGAGTGTCGCGGCGGAGTGCGTGAAACGCACGAAGACGGACAGAAATTCCAGATATTATCTGTTATCGCGCACAATAAAGTGCACGATTAAAAATTTGTATGTCAGAACAAGTGCAAGCGTATGCGAACAGTGATTTAATTACCTAAGTTTTGTTTTCATCAATTCATACTGTCCGTGTGCAATTTCCGCCAAATAATCAGAAAGATCTGGTGAAATTGTGCAAATTTGTTGCCGTTTGCCGTCCGGTGTTTTTTTTGAAATATACCCATTCCCGCGCATACCACCGCACCACTTTGTTCCGGCGGGCGAAAATTGAATAACAGTGTCACCAAATTCGCACGATGCCGGTGCCAGTGGTTGATGTTTTGTTTTTTCAAAATAAGAAACACGAAGCACAGGGGCAAACTCTAACTTTGCAACAATATCGCCAATTTGTTTTTTATCTATTTCCGGTTGTGCGTTATAAGAAACTGTCGTTTTGTTATCATGTTTTTGTTTGCGCCATTCATTATAAGTCCACGCACGATTAAAAAAATAATCGGGCAACGCGTGCACCTTGCATTCCATAAAGCTTTTGGTATATTTTCTTATTTTTTTCCCAAGCCGAAGTGGTTCATTTATTTTATTTGGGTCCATGATATCGCGCCGAATCTGTTTTGATACGGCGAATGGTAACCACAGCATAACAAATGGTTTCAACATTCGACCCGCAAAATATGCGACACTTTCAATCTTTTCATCTTTCATTTTTAAATCCTTTTTTATTATGATTTTATATTAAATATATGGTTTGTCAAAAAATACTTGAAATATTGTATTTTGTATAATAAACTACTGCGCATGATGAACAAAAAAACAATCATTATTATAAGATAATCTGGCCTTGCGCTTTGGCGATGGCCCGGGCGCGAATGCGCCCGTTTTTTTATGATAATTGCAAATAATGGAGTAAAAAATGGCATATCCAAAGACCGAACCAAAGGCCGATTTTCCGAAACTGGAACATGAAATAATAGAGTTTTGGCGCGGGGACGATACTTTCCACAAAAGTTTGAATAAAACGAAACTTGGGCATCCATTCACATTTTACGATGGGCCACCGTTTGGAAATGGATTGCCACATTGGGGGCACCTTGGTGTGTCGGCGGTCAAAGATATGGTTGCGCGCTTTCAAACTATGCACGGTCGGTACGTTGACCGGGTTCTTGGGTGGGATTGTCATGGCCTGCCGGCGGAGGCATCTGTTGAAAAAAAACAAGGCCGCACCGCCAAGGATATTGTTGGTTCTGACGGTATGGCGCATTTCTGTGATTTATGCCGTTCCGATGTGACAACATATACCAACGAATGGTTGCGTTTCATTGAACGCGTTGGTCGTTGGGTTGATGGTGGCGATGAATATGGTTATCGCACAATGGATAAAAACTATATGGAATCTGTGATTTGGGCATTAAAACAAATGTATGAACGTGGGTTGCTCTATAAAGATTTCAAAGTGAATCCGTTTGATTGGAAATTGGGAACGGTGCTTTCTAATTCCGAAGCGTCAAGCGAATATCAAGACATCGTTGATGATACTGTGACGGTTTGGTTTGAACTCTCAAACGGCGACCGTGCGATTGCGTGGACAACAACACCGTGGACACTGCCGGCGAATTCGGCGTTGGCGGTAAATAACAATATGAAATATGTTCGTATGCGCCACGATGACGGCCATGTTTATGTTCTGGCGGAATCGCGACTTTCGGCATATGACAAGATTTTTGCAAATTCTGAAAACCTGGGGACGGTTATGGGGGCCAACTTGGTCGGTTTGCATTATAAACCGATTTTCCCATATTATACCGATTTGGCAAAGGATGGCCACGGGCTGTATACGGTGATTTCCGGCGATTACGTGTCGGACAGTGACGGAACAGGTATCGTGCATATTGCGCCGGCGTACGGTGAAGACGACTATATCGTGGCCAAGGCGATTGACCCGCAATTCCCGGTTATATTAAATGTTGACGATTACGGCAACTTTGATAACACGGTCACCGAATGGACGGGCGAAAACATATTTGTTGCCAATCCAAAGATTATTGATTGGTTGCGGGCAAATGGAATCTTGGTCAAAAAAGACCAGCACCGGCACAGTTATCCATTTGGCCCACGCAGCAAGGAAAAACTTATCTATCGTGCGACCGATGCTTGGTATATCGATGTTCCGAAAATTCGCGAGCGCCTTGTTGAAATAACCAAAAACGACACAACATGGACATCGGCGGGCAATCGGTTCTTGTCCTGGATTGAAAATGTGCGCCCGTGGGGAATTTCGCGCAACCGTTTCTGGGGGGTGCCATTACCGATTTGGGAACGGAACGGCGAATATAAAATCTTTGGTTCAATTGCGGAACTGGAAGAATTCTTTGGTGTAAAGATTGACGATTTACATCGTCCGACATTGGATGCACTAACGCGTGACGGTTGGAAACGCATACCCGATGTTTTGGATTGTTGGTTTGAATCGGGTTCAATGCCGTTTGCGGCCCTGCACTATCCGTTTGAAAACAAAGATACATTTGAAAAAACTTTCCCGGCGGATTATATTATCGAAGGTCAAGACCAAACACGTGGATGGTTTTATTCTCTAATGGTAATAGCGGTCGCGCTGTTTGATAAACCGGCGTTCCGTGTTGTTTCGGCAAATGGTATGGTTGTTGATGAAAATAAAAGAAAGTTTTCAAAATCGCTTCATAACTTTGTTGACCCATCCGAACAACTTGAAACATACGGCGCGGACGCGGTTAGACTTTATATTTTAGGCAGTAATTTTATGAAGGCCGAACCTGTTCCCGTTGATAAAGAAGGCAAGGTTTTTGCCGAACCGATAAAGACGATTTTAACCCCGCTTTGGAACGCATATCATTTCTTTACATTATATGCGAATGCCGGAAACATAACGGCACACGATGTATCGGGGATAAATGCACGAAATGTTTTGGATAAATATATCTTGTCCGAAACAAGTGTTTTGGTTGATACCGTGGGCGGCGCACTAAATGAATATAAACCGGATACGGCGGTCAAAGAATTTGTGCGGTTCCTGGATATCCTAAACAATTGGTATATCCGTCGTTCGCGCACGCGTTTTTGGGACGAAGATACAACCGCGTTTAATACGCTCTATACGGTGCTTTGTACCGTATGCCGCTGTTTGGCACCGCTTGCGCCGTTTGTGTCCGAATATATCTATAAAAATTTAACTGGTGCGGAATCGGTGTATTTGACCGATTGGCCGGTGGCAAACGCGGTGGATATGAAAATCGTCGACGATATGCGCCGTGTCCAAGAAATCGTGTCTGTTGGAAAGCAATTGCGTGAACAATACAAATTGCGTAATCGTTTGCCACTGAACAAATTGACGGTTGCGGGTGGCACACCTATGACAGAATACACGAATATCATCCGTGATGAATTAAATGTGAAATCTGTTGAATGGGTCGATAACACGGCAAGGGTCGCGGACAGTTTCATATATTTAATCACGCCGAAAATTGGTGCGCGTTTGGGTGGTGCGTTGCGCGAAATCGCACCGGCCGTGAAACGGGGTGACTACGAATTGTCGGGTGATAAATTGATTGTAGGTAATTATACATTAAACGCGGATGAATTCGAAACCCGTTTGAATATCCGCGATGGTGTGACGGGTATGCCGTTGCCGGATAATACCGCGGTTGTCATTTTGGACGCTGAATTAAATTCTGAACTGATTGCCGAAGGTTTGGCAAACGACGCGTTGCGCTTTATCCAAGACACGCGTAAAGCGTTGGGTTTGGATGTGTCCGACCGAATAAATCTTACCTATACGGCGGATTTGGCGTTGTCTGGCGCGTTGGAACAACATAAAAAGATGATAATGTCGAACGCGCTTGTCCGTGAAATGTCGCCGGGACCGGCCGAACACTTTACGGAAATCGAAGGGTACAATTTTGGAATCTCTATACAAAAGGCTTAAAAAATGAAAGAAAATAAATTTTTGTTTTATGGTTGTGTTGTTATAACATTTCTGTGTGCAATGTGGTCGTGTTTTCGTATGCCGGTTGACCTAGAAATTTCTTATGATATCGAACCGGTGGAATTTTACGAATCAAACGAATCAAATGAACGGGTGGATTCAGAAGATTTCTTTATCGATGTCCCATCCGATGATAATGTGACCGAAGAAAAAAACGATGATAAAGAAATCGCGCACGGCAATTTTACCGGATGTTCTTCGCGTTTCAAATCAAAGATTTGGGCGCGTGATTTGGACGACGGGCAATCGGTTGACCGGTACCACGCTACAAATGAAATAACATGCGTGTGCGAAACAGGCGGCGAAAGATTCGAAAAAAAGATGGTGTATGAATATTCGTCCGAACCGGATATGGCCGAAACAAATTGCAACAAAAAATGTGCGGAAATTTGCGCCGAATAAAATGATAACACCGCGGGATTTTTTCGAAATTGTTCCGAAAAATCTGAATATGGAAATTCGTTCGGAATTGTATTCGGTAAACGAATTCACATTTGCGGTTGCGGTGATTTTGTCGGCCCAGGCAACCGATAAAAAGGTGAACGAGGTCACGCCCGCCCTATTCCGCGTGGCCCCAACACCGCAAAAAATGTTGGAATTGGGAATTGACGGATTAAAAAAACATATTCGGGTTATTTCGTTTTTTAATAACAAGGCAAAAAATATCATCGCGCTATCTGAACAACTGCAAAAGTTCCCCTTCACTTGTGAAGGGGTGCCGGGTAACACCCGGCGGGGTAGTTGCGAAGGGGGGGACCGCGGGACGCGGTGGGGTAATGGTGATTGGAAATTTCCACAGAAATATCACGACCGCGCGGAACTTGTAAAATTGCCGGGCATCGGGCAAAAGACCGCAAATGTTATCACAAATGTTTTGTGGGGCGCGCCGAATATCGGGGTTGATACGCATGTTTTCCGTCTTTCGCATCGTTATGGTTGGGTGCCGGATTCCGCAAACACGCCCGAAAAGGTTGAAATTGAACTGTTAAAGAAAATTCCAAAAAAATATCACGCGATAACCAATCATGTGATGGTGCTGTTTGGGCGATACACCTGCACCGCCCTGCGCCCAAAATGTGCAACCTGTCCCCTTGCAAAACTCTGCGATTGTAATAAACAACATTGTTAACGCACGATTTGCACACACCAACACTAAATTCTTGCAATCGGGATTTTCTTTGTTATAATGCGTGTCGTTCGGGTGGTTAGCTCAGTTGGTTAGAGCGTTACGTTGACATCGTAAAGGTCGTTGGTTCGAGTCCAATACCACCCACCACGAATTTTTGTTATCGCGCGCAAAGCGCACGATTAAAAAAATTCAGTGTCTCGCCGTAGCCTTGGCGAAGGCGGACAAGATTCCAGATAAACAAAATGAAACGAATGCAAATATAATTTTAGAAAAAACATAAACGGGATTCGGATGGACGCCCCGTTTGGCGTCATTTTTTATAAAAAGGAAAATAACAATGGGCAAAAAATATCTTATTACTTCGGCATTACCGTATGTGAATAACAACCTGCACATTGGGCATTTGATTGGATGTTTATTGCCATCTGATGTGTATGCGCGTTTTTGTCGCGCGATGGGGCGCGATGTTTTGTATATCGGTGGTTCGGACGAACACGGCACAACAAGTGAAATTGGCGCGGCGCGCGAAAATATGTCGGTCGAAGATTATGTTGAAAAATATCGCGCAAATCATTTGGCGGCGGTGCGTGATTTTAATTTGTCATTTGATTTATACGGTCGAACACATACCCCCCAACATGAAAAACTTATTCACGAATTATTCAATCGGTTGGAATCGCAAGGAATGATAGAAGAAAAAGCATCAATGCAACCGTATTCAATAAACGAAAAAAAATTCTTGGCGGACCGTTATGTTGTTGGCACGTGTCCACATTGTGGTTATGAACGCGCGTATGGAAATGAATGTGAAAAGTGTGGCGCTTCCCTTGACCCGGCGGATTTGATAAACCCGCACAGTGCGATTGACCCATTATCCCCGGTTGAAATGCGCGAAACAAAACATTTGTATTTCAAACTTAGCAAAATGCAAGATAAATTGCGTGCGTGGATAAATTCGCGTGTCGGTTGGCCAAAAACCGCGATTACTATCGCAAATAAATGGCTGGACGAAGGGTTGCACGACAATCCGATTACGCGCGATTTGAAATGGGGAATTCCGGTGAACAAGGCGGGATATGAAAATAAAGTTTTCTATGTTTGGTTTGATGCGCCGTGGGGTTATGTTTCAATTTCGCAAATTGCGACCCTGGATTGGGCATCGTGGTGGAAAAACCCCGAATGCCACTATACGCAATTTATGGCAAAAGATAATGTGTCTTTTCATTCGGTGTTTTTTCCGGCCCAAGAATTGGCGATGAACGATAATTGGAAAACCGTCGATGTGTTAAAGGGGCAAAACTTTTTGAACTTTAACGGTGCGAAAATTTCAAAGTCCACGGGCAACGGAATTTTCCTTGATGCGGCATTATCAATCGCACCAAGTGATTGTTGGCGGTATGCGTTGTTGGCGTCCGCACCGGAAACCGACGATACAGATTTCACAATGACGCGGTTTGCGGAAATTGTGAATAAAGATTTGAACGGTTTGCTTGGCAACTTTGTGTCACGCGTGTGCAAATTATCAAACAAGAATTTTGGTGATACTGTGCCGGCGGCGGGCGTGGCGGATGCGAAATTGGCGGACAAAATCAATGCAAAGATTACCGAACTGACAAATGCTCTCGACACGTGTGAATTTCGGAAATCTATTGTTGCGCTGCGTGATATTTATGGGATTGCGAACGAATATATGACCGCGAAAGAACCATGGACATTGGTTAAGAACGGTGATATGGCGGGCGCGGCAACGGTGTTAAATGAATGTTTTGGGTTGATTGATTTGTTTGCGCGTGTGTCGGCACCGGTTATTCCGGATGCGGCGGCAAAGATTCAAAATATATTTGAAACCACGCATGATTTGTCTTGGCCAACGCAGTATGAACATCGCATCGGTGCGGGCGAAAAATTCACCGTGCCGGAAAATTTGTTTAGTCGGATTGAGTTAGAAACAAACAAGGAGTAAGAAAATGGAAATTAAAACATATGTGTATTTTAATGTTAAGTATGTTGAACCAGAGAATTATGGACAAAGCGGAAGTATAAATAACATTGACGATTTGAAAAATTATATATCCTGTCAGGGGCTTGGGCGGAAGGTTTCATATACCCTGCAATTGGAACGTACTGTACGCGTTGTTGCCGACAATAATTACCCCGGGCAAGTTATAAAAACAGACGATTTCACATTCGTTGTTGCCGATAAATTAATGTATCTTGGTGATTTGCAAGCTTATGTAAAAAAGAATGCCGTGGGGAAGGAATGTCAGGATGTAAATTTTAAAAATTTTGCACAATTTAGTTTGGACAAACCTATTTTCTTTACCGGACACGAACATAACGGTTCTTTCTTGCCGGATGCGCCGGTTGCAAAAAGACCGCTTAGTTGTCGACCAATTACCCAAGAAGATATCGTTGTTGATAAAAACCTGAACCAAATTTGGCCGGCAAAAACAAATAAACCGCCAGTTGAATTAGTTGAATTGTTAAATAAACAAACAGAAAAGGTACACTAAATGAATTTGGAACAGATTGTTAGTTTTGATTTGCGTCTTACGGGTCCATGCACACAGTGTCATAACGGTCCGGTTAAACAAATTTCGTCAATTGAAGATTTGGCGGAATATACGCGCAGATATCCATTGCATATGAGTATACCATACACAATTGTAATTGAACGCGTTATTGATAAAAATGTGACAGATAAATATAAAATTTTGGTTGGTGACAGGTTGATTTATCCGAACGATATTGATGCCTTTTTGAAAGACCAATATAAAAATACATTTAATTTTGATTTGAAAAAAACAGAAAATAAACCGGTTATGTTGGACGGTATTCCGGGACACATTTTTGTTCGTTGGCATTATTTAACTGATGCAGATACTTTTGTAGAAAGAAAAACACTGAATCAAATTTTGCTGGTTAAAACAGGTACACCGCCGATTATGCTATTTTTGCCGATTAAGACGGGTAAACCACCAGTCGGTTTGGTTGAATTGTTCAATAAGAAAATAGAAAATGCACGATAAAAACAAATGAAACTTGTTCTTGTGTCTTGTTGTGCGCCGTGCAGCGCGGGCGCGATAAAGCAATTGGCATCTGGTGAAATTGCGGGTGTGGATGATTTTATTGTTCTGTTTTTTAATCCGAACATTTGGCCGGAATCTGAATATACACGGCGCATGAACGAGCAAGTTAAATACTGTGAAAAATTGGGTGTGAAATACGCAATTGGCGAATACAATCATGATGCGTGGCATGCGGCGGTGCGTGGGCTAGAGGCCGAACCCGAGCGTGGCAATCGATGCAGTGTTTGCTTTGCATACCGGTTTGAATATGCCAAAAAATTTGCACGCGAAAACGGATATGATGCGGTGGCGTCTGTGTTTGGTGTGTCGCGCCACAAAGACCAGCATCAGGTTGATACGGCGGCCGAATCCGCGCCCGGCGATACAGAATATTTGCCCATAAAATGGGACGAGAATTTGCGTGTGCAAATCAACCGCGAATCAGATTTCTATCGTCAAAATTATTGCGGTTGTGAATTTAGCATCAGGACAGTTAGCAACCTGTCCTTCCTGTCCTCTTGCAAAAATTTGTGATTGCAATGATAAATAATCTTGCAAGTTGCTTTTTTACATATATAATAAAATCGTATGGCAATCGTCATACTATGATGGTGGTTTAACAAGCCCCGTAGATGCGTCATCACAGACGTTAAATGTGCCTTCTGCTGTGTGCAGGAGGCCGACTGAATAATCAATAAGTCGGACTATTCATCTACGGTAGTTGTTACCTCCTGCCATCTTTTTCTTGGGAAAAGATGGTTTTTTAATAAAAAAAAGAGGTAAAAATGTCACGCGAACAAGATTGGTTAAAAGAAGTTGCTGAAAAATCATTACAGGGTTGTTTGATGAATTTCTTTGATAAAAACCCGAAGTATAAAATTGACCCGATAAGTTTTGTGGCGGCTTTGCAATTGATGATAAACGAATTCGCCAAACGTTTTCAAAATCCGTCGCAATACGAATAGCACTACCCACTAACCACTTACACTAACACTTTATTTTTCTAAGCACCACCATAATTCCGGCGGGGGTCATACCGGGGATTTTTTGTAATTCTGCGATATTTGCCGGGCGAACGCGTTTCAATTTTTCGCAAAGTTCACGGGTCAGCCCCGGCATATTATCATAGTCAAAATCGGTCGGAATTTTTATTTCTTTGTCGCGATTGTATGATTCTATTTCCCGGTTGTTTCGCATAATATACCCGGCATAGAATTTATCATTTTCGGAAATTTCCTCGGCTTTTTTATTCATTTTGTTCAAAAAAGCCGGCAATTCGATTAAACCCAAATCGACCCCAATTTGCCCAATTCGCGCAATCGCATTATCCGCACGCAGGTTCAATCGATATTCCGCCCGCGATGTGAACATACGATACGGTTCATCCACCCCAAGTGTTGTAATGTCGTCAATCATCACCCCAATCATCGAATTTGTTCTGTCCAAATCCAATGTCGGCAGGACACGCGCAAACGCGGCGGCATTTGCGCCCGCAACCAAACCTTGGGCGGCGGCTTCTTCATACCCGGATGTTCCGTTAATTTGCCCCGCAAAGAAAAGCCCGCTCTGCCCCCGCGCCATCAAATGTTTATCAATCGCGCGCGCATCAATCGCATCATATTCAATCGCATACCCATATCGTGCAAAGCGTGCATTTTCCAAACCCGGAATTGTGCGAATCCATTGGTCTTGGATATCGGCACCAAAACTTGTTGAAATACCGTTCGGATAAATCAAATTACTGGAAAGCCCTTCGGGTTCCAAGAAAACATGATGTGTTTCGTGATCGGGAAAACGCATAACTTTGTCTTCGATTGATGGGCAATACCGCGGACCGATACCGGTTATATCGCCGTTATACATCGGTGCGTTTTTTATATTTTGCCGAATAATTTCGTGCGTTTCCGGTGTTGTGTGCGTGATAAAACATACCGCCGTGTTGTTGTCCACATCGCACCCATCGGAAAACCAATCGTGCGGCGTGTCCGGCAATTGTTCTTCGCATACCGAAAAATCAACAGAATCGCGATAAATTCGTGCCGGCGTTCCGGTTTTAAGTCGAATTATATCAAAACCAAAATCGCGCAATACGCCGGAAATCACCGTATCGGGCGATTGGTGTTCGCCATTGTCCATAATTCGTCCAGACGGAATTTTTTCGCCGCCCATTGTGACAACCCCACGCAAAAAAGTCCCGGTTGTGAATACGACGGATTTCGCCGTATAGATGCCGTTTATAACTTTGTTTTCTAAATCAATCGATTCAACTTTTTCAAATTGCACGGTTAAATTTTTTTGATTCTGCAAAATTTTCATAACCGCATCATGATAAAGTTCACGGTCAATTTGCGCCCGCAATGCGCGCGTTGCCGGACCATGTGACGCATTAAGCGTGCGAAAATGAATTCCCGCCATATCTGCGGCGCGTGGCATAACACCCGAAAGCGCGTCCATTTCCGCAACCATTTGCGATTTGCCGGGGCCCCCAATCGACGGATTGCAAGACATCGCCCCCAAATCAGATTCGCGCATTGTAATCAGCAGTGTCCTTGCACCACGCCGCGCCGCGGCCGCGGCCGCTTCGGTTCCGGCGTGTCCACCACCAACAACAATGACATCAAAATTTTGCATTAAAACCGCCCAAGCCCGCCGTTTATATGTAATACTTGGCCATTGATATATGACGCTTCATCGGATGCCAAGAACACACACGCATTTGCAATATCGTCCGGTTCGCCAAAACGTCCCGCCGGAATTTGCGCCAAATAATTCTTTTTCAATTCTTCGGACAAAACATCGGTCATTGGTGTTTTGATAAATCCCGGCGCAATCGCGTTTGCGGTGATACCCCGTGATGCAACTTCGGCGGCAATCGATTTTGTCATCGCAATCATACCACCCTTACTTGCCGCATAGTTCGCCTGGCCCGCGCCACCGATAACACCGATAATCGACGCCATATTTATAATACGACCAAACCGTTGCTTCATCATCGGCATAATCGCCGCACGACACATTTTGAAACAAGACCGCAAATTCGTATTGATAACATTATCAAACTGTTCATCCGTCATACGCATAAGCAATGTATCCGCAGTAATTCCGGCGTTATTGATTAAGACATCCACACGACCGCATTTTTCGATTGCATCCATAACCAATTCAACCGCCGCGCCTTCGGCCGATAAATCCGCCGGAATTTTTACATAAGAATCATCGAATTCCGAATTTAGTTTCGCGATATTACGCCCCGACACAACAACGGTCGCGCCGGCCTCTTTCATTTTACGGGCAATCGCCCCGCCAATTCCACCGGTTGCCCCGGTTATTAAAACAACTTTATTTGTTAAATTGAACATAATTACACCTCTATTTTTTTTTTGCCGTATGCTCCTCTATCTGTTTCCATATTTCGTCGCTTCTTGCATTCAACCTAGGTACAAGCAAACATACAAATGAAAGCCATGTTGATTCTAGATTAGACGATTCGTCCACGGTCAGTTTTATGTCATCTATAATTATAGTAATTTGTTTGTGGCTTCTTCGTGCATCCTTAATCGCGCGCATGATTATATAGTACGGTTGCTGTTCGTTGTTCGGTTTAAATGTATTTCCTGCGGCCATATTTACACCTCTAACTTTTTGCCTTCCATGTCGCAACATATGCGTTTGGTAAGGCCGGTTAGCACCGCGCCCGGGCCAACCTCTATTGTTTCATCTATTCCCAAATCGTGCATGGCCAATACACTTTCGCGCCAACGAACGCCATGCGTAATTTGATAAACCAAGGCATCGCGAATTTCATCCGGGTCACTTATTGGCGTGCATGTTTTATTCGAAATCAACGCCACCACCGTTTTTTTTATTTCGGTCTGGGCCAACGCCGCACGCATTTCATCCGCCGCGGGTGATTGAATCCGACAATGCACCGGCACCGACAGCGCAAGTGGCATTGCCCGCCGTGCGCCGGCGGCGCGCGCATCTTCCAATGTTTTTTCGACAATTTCCTTTGCCCCAGAAATCACAACCTGGCCCGGGGAATTGTCGTTCGCAACATCGCAATCATTCTTTGCACATATTTCACGAACAACATCAATATCAAGTCCCAAAATAACGGCGGTCATTCCCCGCCCCACCGGCACCGCGCGTTGCATCGCATCCCCGCGCAGGCGCAAAAGTTTTGCCGTGTCGGCCAATGACAACGCGCCCGCCGCACAAAGTGCGGTATATTCGCCCAACGAATGCCCCGCAACATATTGCGTAAGGGGTATATCCGCCGCACGCAACATTGCAATAGACGTCGCCATAATCGCCGGTTGCACGTTTGTCGTCAATGTTAAATCTTCCATCGGGCCATTAAAAATAATGTCGGACAGTTTTTGGTTTAACGCGTCGTCAACTTCGTCAAAAACCGCACGCGCCGCCGCATTGTTTTCATACAAATCGCGCCCCATACCAACACTTTGCGAACCTTGACCCGGAAAAACAAGTATCGATGACATATCGTCACTCCTTTTTTTTGCAATTATAGCAAGTAAATTTATGTATGCAAGTAAGTGTTAGTGGATAGTGTAAGTGGTTAGTAAACCTTTGAATATGTCCGCAATTGCGTTTTTATTCCAGACCCCACTAAGCACTAATTTCCAATTGATTTTCGGTTGAATTTATTGTGCGTTTCAATTGTTGATAGGTGTTCTATCGACGAGGTGTCATGACCTCTTGTTTTAATTCGAGTGTCGGTGCGGACATAAAACGCACTCCAACCTGGGTTGGAGGGTGGCGAATACATTGAATAAGCAACACTGTTTTACATTACAGTTTTCTAGCCTCCAACCGTCGATTCTTATTGACGGTATTTTTTAACAATAAAAAACTATGGAGGAAAGAAATGGTTGTATTGGTTGATACAAAATATTATGGCGCAATTTTGCATAATGCGCGAAAAAATCAGAAAATAAAAACACGTGATGCCGCAAAATATTTCGCGTTTCAGAAAGACAGTTGCGCCGTTACGGGCACGGATTGGACCCCGTACCGGAACATATCTTATTGTGTTTGTTTAATCGTGGATTTTGTATGTTGCGATGCGGGCGCGATAATTTCATATAATAAAACCAGGCGCCCCCGCGCCCGCACTAATCACTTACACCAAGCCAGGGTACAGCCCTGGCGCAGTCTCGGCGTAGTCACGGCATCGCTTTGCGATGACGGACGAAGACGGATAACCATTAATACATCGTTTGCAAAATATGCTTGTTCTTGTCCAAACTGGTTAGCATGCGACCACTGCCCCGTGCAACGCACGCCAATGGGTCATCAACCAAAAACGCCGGCAATCCGGTTGCAGCGCGAATCGCGGCATCCAACCCCCGCAACAACGACCCGCCACCGGTCATCGCGATACCCAAATCCGCGATATCGGCGGAAAGTTCCGGCGGTGTCAATTCCAACGCATGCCGCACCGTATCAACAATTTTTGAAACCGTTTGCGCAAGTGCCGATGCAATTTGTGATTCCGTGATAACGGTTTCACGCGGTGTCCCCGACAACAAATCGCGCCCCTTAATCTTCATGGTAAGTTCGTTCGCCTTGTCCTTTGGCGAAATCGCAGTACCGATTTTTTTCTTTATTTCTTCGGCGGTATTTTCCCCAATCAGCAAATTTTTATTTTTGCGCACAAATTCAATAATATCCAAATCCATTTGGTCACCGGCGGTGCGAACGGCATTTGAATATACAATTCCGCCAAGTGACATAACCGCAACCTCGGTCGTGCCACCACCAATATCCAACACCATTGACCCCAACGGTTTTTCAACCGGAAGTCCCGCGCCAATTGCGGCGGCGGTTGATTCTTCGACAATATACACCTTGCGTGCGCCGGCGGCATCGGCGGCCTCTTGAATGGCGCGGCGTTCCACCTGGGTCGCGCACGATGGCACACATATAATAATAAGTGGCGCGGTCAATGGGCTTCTGTGATGCACCTTGCGAATAAAGTATTTTATCATTTCTTCGGCAACTTCAAAGTCCGCAATAACCCCATCGCGCAACGGCCGCACGGCGGTAATTGACCCCGGTGTGCGCCCAAACATTTGTTTTGCTTCGGCCCCGACGGCCAAAATTTCCTTGCGCCCCAACAATTTGTTTTCCGCAACGGCAACAACCGACGGTTCGTTTAGCACGATTCCGCGACCCTTGACATATATAAGTGTGTTTGCCGTTCCCAAATCAATTGCCATATCTGCGGAAAAAAATTTCATAAGCCAATTATACATGTATCGCCCCTTTCGCAATAATTTGACATTACTATAAACGCGCAGAAACGAAAAATCAAGACCGCAAGAACGTTTTTTGTTTGACTTTTTACATATTCTGCTATTATTGCATATTATGCGCGATACAATAAAATCACATGCCGATTTTCATACAACCGACGATGACCCGTCGGCACGGGCATCGTTCTTTATCGTCCGGGCAAAGCCGGCACGATTCCCGACCAACCCGCGCGTCGGATTTATGGCGACCAAGCATACATTCAAACTTGCGGTCCAACGCAATCGGGCAAAGCGTTTACTGCGCGATTGGGTGCGGTATCACGAACGGTTGATGTGCCCGGAATTTGACTATATTTTTATCGCCCGTCATATGATTTTGGATGCGACGCGCCCGGCGGGACGTACCGCGATGGAAAAGGCACTGTTGCACATCGCGCGCAAATATGGACCCAAAAAAGCAAACAAAAATGCAAAAAATTCGTGAAATTCTGGCCTATATCGGGCTTGGGTTAATCTGGGTTTATCAACATTTTATATCGCCGGCGTTTGGCGGTCGCGCGGTTTGTCGATTTACCCCGACATGCAGTGAATATACAAAAACGGCGATTTTGCGATATGGACTTATTCGTGGAACATATATGGGAATACGCCGAATTTTGCGCTGTCGCCCGGGCGGGGGCTTTGGTTTTGACCCCGTGCCTTGACAATCGGGGTATTAAAGATTAAAATTCGGATAACATACCAAGAATTTATACAAAAGGATAAAGAAATGTCATTTCGTTCAACTGTGGAATCCATGTCAAAAATTATGGACGATATGGGAATCACTGAACTTGATTTGGAACGCCAGTTTTTGTTTGGCGTGTATCGCAAACATATTCATCTTTCAAAGCAATCGGGTATCACAATGCCGACATTACCGGTATCTGAAAACGCAAAACATACAAACAGTGAACCGGCGGATGCCACAACTTCGGGTTATGCATTAAAATCGCCAATGGTTGGTGTTGCGTACCTTGCCCCGGAACCGGGCGCAAAGCCGTTTACCAAGGTTGGCGCATCGATAAAGGCGGGGGATACCGTTATTTTAGTAGAGGCAATGAAGACTTTTAACCCAATTAAATCTGATAAAGACGGTGTCGTCAAAGAAATTTTGGTGACAGACGGGGCTGCGGTAGAATTTGACCAACCATTGATAATTATTGAATAAGAAAAACTATGCCAAAAATAAAAAAAGTTTTAATTGCCAATCGTGGCGAAATTGCGTTGCGAATAATTCGCGCGTGCCGCGATATGGGTATTCGAACGGTTGCGGTATATTCCACCGTTGACCGTGATGCGATGCATGTGCAATTGGCGGACGAATCGGTGTGTATTGGCCCTGGACCATCCAAGGAATCATATCTTAATGAATCTGCGATATTGACGGCGGCGTTGCTTACCAACGCGGATGCAATTCATCCCGGTTACGGGTTTTTATCTGAACGCGCGGACTTTGTGCAAAAGGTTGAACAACATGGTTTAATCTGGATTGGGCCGGACGCGGCGATGATAAATAAAATGGGCGACAAAGTGAACGCAAAAAAGACCGCGATTGAATGCGGGTTGCCGGTTGTGCCGGGGTCTGATGGTGCGGTCGATACGGTCGAAGACGCGCTAAAATGGGCGGAAAAAATCGGATACCCCGTTATGTTAAAGGCGGCGGCCGGTGGCGGTGGTCATGGAATGCGTCCCGTTATGTCCGCGGACGAAATGGGCGAAGCGTTTGAAATTACCAAAAACGAAGCGCGCAGCGGTTTCGGCGATGACACGCTCTATATGGAAAAATTATTATTGCACCCACGGCATATTGAATTTCAGGTCTTGGGTGACAAACACGGCAATGTTGTTATATTTGGCGAACGCGATTGTTCATTGCAACGAAAAAATCAAAAAGTTATGGAGGAATGTCCCGCCGCCGCCCTTACACAAAAACAGCGCGACGATATGATTGAAATTTGCAAAACGGCGGCAAAGAAAATGGGCTATACCAACGCCGGCACATTTGAATTTATGTACGAAGATGGCAAGTTTTATTTCCTTGAAATGAACACGCGGCTTCAGGTTGAACACCCCGTGACCGAAATGGTTTATGGTGTTGATTTGGTTCGCGAACAAATTCGCGTTGCGGCGGGCGAAAAATTGGGCTATACCCAGGCAAATGTTATTCCGCACGGTCATGCGATTGAATTTCGAATCAATGCCGAAGACCCGGAAACTTTTGTGCCCTGCCCCGGTAAAATCACACTTTATGCGCCGTCGGGCGGACTTGGCGTGCGCGTGGACAGTGCGGTTTACACCGGATACACAATTCCACCAACATACGATTCCATGATTGCAAAGTTGATTGTTCATGCGCAAACGCGGTCTGCGTGTATTATGCGTGCGGAACGCGCATTGGACGAATTTGTTATCGAAGGTGTGAAAACAACAATCCCCTTACAGAAAAAATTGCTAAACAACCGCGATGTCCGGACACTAAATTTTGATAATCATTGGTTGGAAGCATATTTGAAAAAAGAAAATAAAAAGAAATAGTGGTTAGTATTAGTGTAAGTGTTAGTGAAACCGGCATATCACGCCGGTTTCACTAACACTTACACTAACACTAGCCACTATTTCTTCCTCTTCCGAAACTCATCCAACGACACAACGCGGCCGTCGTCCGGAATTGTGTCGCCGGTGCCGTCTAATGGCAATTCAATATCGTTATCCGGCGCGTTGCGTTCGGGCCCTTTGTTAAAAGACAACATAAAATCAACCGACGGGTCTTTGAATTCAACCAACGCCGAAAATGGAACGCGAATAAAGAACGGCCGGCCATCAAATGTCAATTGAACACCGAATTCTTTGTCCGACACATGCAGGTTATTATATGAATACTGTAATACAATCGTCATAATGTCTGGATACCGTATACGCAGGAAATCCGGCAACACAACCCCCGCATCATGCGTGCGAAATGTTATAAAAAAATGCATCCCGTCCCCAAGGCCGTTTATCTGTGCATGAATCAACGCTTCGCGCACAACGGACTTTAATGCGCTATCTAACAAAGATTGATAATCAATTCGTGCCATTTATCTTTCCCCTTGTTCGTGAATTATAGGACTTTGTTTATCCCCAGTGCAAGTGACAAATATCGCATCCGGGACATCGGTAAAATTGTCCGCATCAATTCCGGTTGCCCAAACCTGGGCCGATGCACGCCCAAGTTCATCAAACAAATTTTTTCGTGCGTTTTTATCCAAATGTGCGACCGCTTCGTCAAGCAAGATTATCGGATTTGCACCCGTCTTTGTGTGAACAAGTTTCGCGTGTGCCAATATTGTTTTTAATAGTAATGTTTTTTGCTGGCCGGTGCTGGTAAGGTTCGCCGGCAAATTCAGTTCGCGGTTGAATACGCCAAAATCCGATTTATTCACGCCATCTAAAACCATTTTATCGTTTACCAATTCGCGATTGCGCAAAAGGTAATCAAAATACTTTCTTTCGGCCGCGCCCGCGCCGGATTCCATAATCATCGATTCAACCAACCCATCAACCGAAACGGCGGCATCGGTTAAAAAGAAATTTATTTCGCCGGCATATTGAATTCGTGCGGCGGCAATCGCGACCGCGGTCGCGGCAATTTGTGTGTCTAATGCATCAATCCATTTTGCATTTGCGCCCGCCTTTAATGCACCCGCCCTTTCGGACAACAATTTCGTATGTCGTGCCACGCGCCCGGCATGTGCGGAATCAAAACTCGTGGCCAATCTATCAAAGAACACACGTCTATCGGACGCGGCATCAATAAAGATTCTATCTTCGCGTGGGGTTATCCAAACAATGCGTGTGCGTGCCGCCAAATCAGAAAGCGTTGCCGTATCGCCATCAATTTTTGCATGACGGTTTGAATCACCATTATTAAAATATATGCAAATTTCCGTATCGTCACACAGTTCCGCAATCACCGAAAAACCGCCATCGCCATCAAATCGTGCGATGTCGGTCATTGGTGCGCCACGCATACCGCGGTCACCGGCAATCATGGATACGGCCTCTATAATTGCGGTCTTGCCGGCGCCGTTTGCACCGGTAATGATAATGTTCCTATGCGTGCCGGTCGAAAAACGGCACGAAATATGATTTCTAAAATTAGTCAGCGCAAGGTTTTTTATCATATTTTTTCCAACAATTCATGGGTCAGATTAAAAATTTTTACCAATTTTTGCAAGCATAAAAGATTCCGAAAAAACAAAGAAAAAAGCGACAAATGTCGCCTTTTTTATCTGGAGGCTTGGGTCGGAATCGAACCGGCATACAAGGATTTGCAGTCCTCTGCATAACCACTCTGCCACCAAGCCATGCATAGCCATTTTATCCTAGCAAAATAAATTTATTTTTCAACATAAAAAATATATAATGAAAACACCAAAAGGTCAAGTGGGAAATGAATTTTACAAAACTTTCTTTACTGCTGGTTTTTATTCCTATGTTCGCGCATGGCGGGAACGATGATTGTGCGTCGCGAAAAAATGTGCCGGACAAAGTGTTGGATTTGTCCGCGGTTGTTGAACTTGGTCTTTGTCGTAATCCGGAAACCATGTCGGCATATTATGCGATGGAATCGGCACGGTATAACAAAAACGCGGGATACGCAAGTTATTTGCCCGCCGTAAATGGAAGCGCCGATATAGCAAAAAACTATCAAAATCATGATTGGCAAGATTGGCAATATGGCGCATCTATTTCCGCATCGTATTTGATATTCGACTTTGGCAAAAGGTTGGCGGATTTGAACCAATTGTCGTCCACATGGCGTGCGATGGGTTTTGATTATGACGACCGTGTGCAAAACTATGTATACGGCGTAATTGGTGCATATTACGCGTTGCTAAATGCGGACGCGGATGTTGAAAGCGCGCGGTCACTTCGCGCTGTTGCGGGGGTTGCACTTGATACGGCAAAGAAAAAATATAGCGCGGGCGTTGTTGCGCGCGCCGACGTATTGCGTGCCGAAACCACAATGGCAAGCCGTGATTTAGATTTGGAACGCGCGAAAAACAATCGTGAAATTGCCAAGGGCGCATTGCTAACCAAACTTTCTTTCCCGGCGGACGGCGAAATAACAATCGCAGATATGTCGGGCGATTTTGGGCATGTGCGCGAAAATCGTGGTATTGATGAACTTATTGCGATTGCGCGTGAAAAGCGCCCTGACCTGTTGCGTGCGGCGGCAAACAAAGACGCCGCGTGGCATCGCCGCAATTCGATGTTCCTAAAAAATTTACCAAGTATCAGTGCGACCGGAACACTTTCGTGGCGCGACAATAATCGTGATTATATTTATGACGACAATGCACATACCGGCGGCAGTATTGGTATCCGTGCGTCTATGCCGATTTTTGCCGGGTTTGCAAATATGTACGGCGTAAAAAGCGCGATGGCATCATATGATGCGGCAACAGAAAATCTGCGCACCGCGAACGACAGCGCGACGCTTGATGTATTCACGGCGTATCAAAATTACAAAACCGCCCAGACCGTTTTATCACAAACAGAAACATTACTAAAATCCGCAACGGAATCAGAACGCGTGACCGCCGGCATGTATCGGGTTGGACGCGCAACAATGCTTGATTGGCAAACGGCGCAATCGGAACTTGTGTCCGCGCAAAAGCAAAACAACGCGGCGAAATATGATTTGTTTGTAAAGCGTGCGGCGTTGGCACTTGCCATTGGCGACATAAAATCAGAAATAGAAAAGGAACAATAATGGCGAAAGAAAAAAGGCGGTCCTTTATTCGTCGATTTTTTGGATGGATTTGGCGACACAAATGGTGGGCGCTTGCGATCGTCATAATTTTATTGATTGGTGGCACATGGTGGATTATCGCGTCAATTGGGGAAAGGGTTGAATATGTGACCGTTGGTGTCACGCGTGGTGATATAAAACATGTTGTGACCGCAACCGGCGAAATAAACCCCGTAAACACCGTAAATGTCGGTTCCCAAGTTTCCGGGACAATTTCGAACATATATGTTGATTATAATTCGCACGTGACCAAGGGCCAATTATTACTTGAAATCGACCCATCGGTATTACAGGCGACCGTTGACGAATCGCGCGCCGCATTGGATTCGGCAAAATCGCAATTAAACCTTGCGAAAAATGATTATGAAAGAAATAAAACACTGTATGATTCCGGATATATCGCACGCGCAGAAATGGAACAATCGCAAACCAATTACGAGCAAGCCGCCCAAAGCGTAAAGCGTATGGAATCGCAATACGAACGCGCGGTGACGAACCTTTCATATGCAACAATAACTTCGCCGGTCGATGGCACGGTTATTTCGCGCAAGGTTGATAAAGGTCAAACAGTTGCGGCATCTTTTCAAACCCCCGACCTATTCGAAATTGCCGAAGATTTATCAAAAATGCAAATTGAAACCGCCGTATCAGAGGCCGACATTGGCGTAATCAAAGAAGGTCAAAATGTCACCTTTACCGTTGACGCGTATCCACGAAAAACATTTAACGGTATTGTGAAACAGGTTCGTCTTTCGCCGACAACAACATCAAATGTTGTGGTTTATACCGTTGTGATTGATGTTGATAATTCTGATTTAAACCTTATGCCCGGTATGACCGCGTTTGTGACGATTCTTGTAGATGCGGCAAGCGATGTTTGGAAAACACAAAATGCGGCGTTTCTTGTTCGTAATTTCAAAAATATCATCGTGGATGCGCCGGACAATGTAAGTCCAAACGAATATATTGCGGTTCTGCGCGATGATAAACCGGTGTTTATTAAATACACCAAGGGTTTAATTACCGCAACCGAAACACAAATTGTGTCCGATGAATTAAAGGCGGACGACCGCATAATCGTTGGACGCGTGGGGCAATCAACAAGTTCCGCCGCAACCGCTGCGCGCCGGCGCGGACCGTTTTAGACATGAAAAAAGAAAACATAATTTCGATGAATAAAATTTGTAAAAGTTTTCCATTGGAAATCGGTGGTGTGCAACAGGTTTTGTTTGATGTGACATTTGATATTTCCGCCGGTGAATTTGTTGCAATTATGGGGCCATCGGGTTCCGGAAAATCAACGTGTATGAATATCGTCGGTGCGCTGGATACGCCAACATCCGGCGTATACGAATTGTATGGAAAAAATATAACGAATATGACACCCGATGATTTGGCGGTTGTTCGCAACGAATATATCGGGTTTGTTTTTCAAAATTTTAACCTGTTGTCAAAGCGAAATGTTTTGGACAATGTTATGTTGCCCCTGATGTATCGTGGTATGTCCCCGGACGAACGAATTCGCCGTTCGCGTGAAATGCTGCGGCGCGTTGAATTAGAAAATTTTGAAACATATTTACCAACGCAACTTTCGGGCGGAATGAAGCAACGCGTTGCAATCGCGCGGGCATTGGCCGGCGACCCAAAACTAATCTTGGCGGACGAACCGACGGGCGCACTGGATTCAAAAATGGGAAATGAAATCTTAAAGTTTTTCAAAAAATTAAACAGTGAAATGGGAATCACAATAATTATGATAACGCACGAATTTGATATTGCCCGATATGCAAATCGTCTTATACACATTTATGACGGGCGAATAAATTATGATGGCGCGGTCCCAAAAACCGAAGATGCACTAAACCGAAAAACGCACAGGAAATAATATGACCTTTAACGACATAATAAAAGAATCTTGGCTTTCAATAAGTGCGAATAAAATTCGTTCTTTCCTGACCGTGCTTGGAATCATAATTGGTGTGTTGGCGGTCGTGATAATGGTTGCGGTCGGCGAAACGGTGCAAACAGAAATCACCGACCAATTTTCATCACTTGGCACAAACACAATCGTTATCCGTGCAGGCGCGGCGCGCATAGGCGGTGTTCGCAGCGGAAACCGTCAAACACTTACCACCGATGACGCCGCAATAATTGCAAAATTGCCCGATGTCGCGGCAATTACACCCGTTCAGGCATCTGGTGCCCAGGTTGTATATGGAAACAAAAATTGGGCAACATCAATGATAGGTGTTTATCCTGATTATACAACCGTGCAAAGTGTTGATATTGAATACGGCGCATTCTTTGATGACGCGGCGGTTCGCAATGCATCAACATACGCGGTGATTGGACCGAAAACGGCGACGGAACTTGGTATGGATAAAAACCCGGTTGGCGAAGTAATTCGTATTCAAAATGTTCCGTTTGTAATTGTTGGTGTCGCCAAAGAACGCGGTGATACGGCAATGGGGTCCCAAGACGATATGGTTATGATACCGGTCACAACACTAAAAAAACGTTTGCAAGGCAGCCCCTTTCCGAACTCTGTTAGTATGATTGCACTTAAACTTTACCAAGATGCGGATAATTCGGTTGTGATTGACCAGATTTCCGCCCTGCTCCGCGACCGGCACCGTATAAAAGACGGCGATGAAGATGATTTTATGATTATGGATATGCGACAAATAATGGAAACAATGACAACGGTGACGGGCTATTTGAAATTGCTGTTGATTGCGATTGCGGCGGTGTCATTGTTGGTTGGTGCAATCGGAATTATGAATATGATGCTTGTATCTGTTGCGGAACGCACGCGCGAAATCGGAATCCGCAAGGCCATCGGCGCACGCGAACGTCACATAATAACGCAATTTTTGGCGGAATCGATAATGATATCGTTCATCGGTTCAATGATTGGTCTTGTCCTTGGGGTCGGCCTTGCCCAAGGTGTTGGGCGATTTATACTTGGGTATAATGTTCCGTTTAGTTTATGGCCTGTTGCGCTTTCGATAACCGTTGCGGTCGTTGTCGGCCTTGCATCCGGCGTGGTTCCGGCAATAAAGGCCGCAAAACTAAATCCAATCGACAGTTTGCGATATGAATAATTTATTTCGAAAGTTTTTCATACATGTTTGATAAAAACGGAACATTTACACGTGCTTTACCGGCTTTTTTGACAAGTGCGCTAAGTGCCGACAAACCCTCGACCGTGCCGACCGGTTTTTCACCTTTTGCTATCGCGACACCGGCGGAAAAATTACGACTGGTGGTTGATGTCGCCGTCAAAATTAAATCCCCAATACCACACAAATCAGAAAACGTTTCCAATTTTGCACCCATTTTAAGGCCGATTTTTATAACCTCTTTCCATGCGGTGGTCATATAAAACGCGGATTCATTTTCACCTTTGCGTTTTACGCTGTAATATCCATTTATAACCGCCACCGCGTTTTTGCCGACACCACATATCTCCGTTCCGATTACATCGCGTGTTGGGCTGATATACATTTTGTGAAATATCTTTAATCCAATACTTTGAATCTCTTTGCCCCCCGCAAGCGTTGAACCCGTTGGAACACCGCGTGCAACCTCGGCCGCGAATTGTGGACCGGAAAGCACACCGATATTCTTTTTTGCGGGTTTAATCGTTTCGTTTAAAACCTCTGTCATAAATTTGCCGGTTTTGGGTTCTGCGCCTTTGGTGCAAACTATAATCGGCTGTTTGTCATAGTGGCACCCTGCCCTGGCCATTGTTTCACGAAAAAATGCCGCCGGTGTCACCGCAATCCATGCGTCGCAAGATTTTAATTCTGTCAAATCCTGCGTTATTTTTACATTGTTTGGTAATTTTGTGCCATCAAAATGCGCGTATTCACCGTCAAAAGACCATAAAATTACACTTGATTTCCCACGTGCGATGACATGCGCAAGACCAGTTCCCCATGCGCCCGCGCCAATAATACCAACCTTCATTTTATTTTCCTTATTTTTTTCTTTATATTCGGCACGATAACCAACCCGTCTTCGGAAAGTTCGATTGCGCGATTATACGCATCGCGTGCCAAATCGTTTTTTCCTGTTGCAATATACGCGTCACCCAAATGTTCAAATAACGCCGAACAAGTATCCGCCGCGCCACCAATTTTTTCAAGTATTTCAAGTGCCGCACCGCTGCCTTCACGTACACCAACAACCACCGCAACCGTATCCCACGCAACCACATCCATCGGGTCGCGCTTTACCATCGCCATTGCATAGTTGTACGCGTTTTCAATTTCGCGATTCTGGGCCGCCCAGATTCGTGCCTGAATCATTAAAATTTCCGGGTCGATAATTTGCATTTTTGAAACATCGTGAATGTCAGATTGTGCGCGTTCCAAATCGCCGAACATCATATACACAAACGCGCGCCGTTTTAGCAAATATGCCCGCCCAGAATCAGAAAGTTTTTCATTATCCAATGTCCGATTAATCGCGCGCAGCGCGGACGATTTGTCCCCTGCCCTGATGTATTCCGCAACGATTTTATTTAACGCGGGGATAAATAATTGGTGTGCACTTAAAATCCTTTTAATTTCATCGATCGAATCCACAGTTTGCATTTTTGCAAACAGGTAAAACGGACTGCCCATCGATATAGAATCAAAATAACGCACATAATTCCCGCGTGTGTTCACGAAAAACTGCCCGGTGTAGTAGTTTGTCATATCTTGAAAGAATTGTGTTTCTGGACCGATTATTTGCGCAAAACGCAACATCAACACCGAAAGGTCCGAATAAAGCATAATTTGCGTGTGTGAAACATTTTGAACGACATTAAACGCCAATTCGTTTTTTATACCTGCAAAATTTTCTTTCCAATCCGGAATATCTTCATAATATGACAAAAACATACCGCCCGGCGTTGATGAAAAAGTTTTTCGCAACATTTCAGCATTTTCGTCCATGCCATGCGCCCGATAGAACGACATAACGTAAATATAATCGTTCATATTCATAAATGCGGTCGGCACATTTGCAAAAAGACCGGCGGCCTTTTCAAAATCGCCCGATTCGGCATAGATTTGTCCGCGCACAAACATTTTCCATGCTGGATTTGATTCGGATTTTTCGATAAATTTTAATACTTCGTCCGTATGCCCCGCGCCGACGCCGGACCAAACACGAAAAGGCGTGTATACGGCGGATTTGTTCGTATAGAACCGTTTATACATATCGGACCAACGGTCGTTTTTTGCCAAATATGCATCGTACATTATTTGTGATGATATTTCTTTTTTATCGGCAAATTTTTCTATGTTCGTTGGAATTTTGCCGGATAAAAATTCAACCAGTGCGCGTGTTTCTTGGGCAACATCGTATTCAACATCGGCAAATTCGGCAAGGAATTTGTTCGCGCTATCGAAATCATTTGCATAAATTGCATGCTGGGCTGCCAAAAAAGCACCGTATTTTGTCGGTTGTAATTCATCCGATTCCACAAAATCGCCGGTTGAAATCATACGCGAAGACGCGACATAGGCCAAAACGCCAACCGCCGCGAATAAACCAATAAAAAATATAGTTTTTAATTTTGCCATTTGTAAAATTATGCTACAATAATAATATGAATAGTAAAGAAAAATTTGCACTTTATGCGGAAATTTTACGCGATTGGAATTCGCGGATGAATCTTGTGGCGCGCGGCACCTTGGACGACCTGGAAAACCGGCACTTTGCCGATTCGGCGCAATTGGCGGATGTTTTGCCGGCGGACGTAAATGTAATTGATTTTGGTTCGGGCGCGGGTTTCCCGGGCGTTGTTTTGGCGATTTTGGGGTGGAATGTGACCTGTATCGAATCGATTGGCAAAAAAGTGGCTTTTCTAAATGAATTAAAATCAAAACTTGAACTTGATAATTTAACAATTTATCACGGGCGTGTTGAAAACTTTTTCCCGGCTTTTTTGATAAAAAATGATAAAAAAGCCGGGAAATTTGTTATAACCGCACGCGCATTTGCACCACTTGTTAAAATTATGGATTATGTTCGTGGGATAAATTGCCGGCTTTTTTTACTAAAAGGCCGGGAAATTGAACGTGAAATTGCCGATGCGAAAAAGAAATATCGGTTTGATTACGATTTAATACCATCAAAAACCGGCGACGGTTTCATAATAATTGTGCGATTCGGTCGGTAATTTCATGTGAAACAAAGAATAATTTGTTGATTTTATTATATTTTTTTATTTTAGTTTTTATTTCTTGACCGTGTTAATTTTCAAATATATACTTGCAAACGAAAACAGGAAAGGTATGGAAAATGACGGAAATAATCGCGTTTGCAAATCAAAAGGGTGGTGTTGGCAAAACCACGACCGCAATAAATCTTGGTGCTTCGCTGGCCGCAATTAAAAAGCGTGTTTTGCTTATAGATTTGGATTCCCAGGGTAATGCCGGAACGGGACTTGGGTTTGTTCGTTCTTCACATTCACAAAGCGTTTATGATGTGATTATGGGGCTGTCCAGTGCGGCGGAAAACATACTTTCGACCGCGGTTCCGGGTATGCATATTTTGCCGTCAACCCAGGCACTTGCCGGGGCCGAAGTTGAATTGTTGGATATGGAAAACAAGGAATATCGCCTGCGTGATGCATTGCGGCCGATAATGGAACATTATGATTATATCTTGCTGGATTGCCCACCGAATTTGGGTTATATCACATTAAACGCGTTAACGACCGCAAATCATGTGATTATACCGCTGCAATGCGAATTTTTCGCGCTGGAGGGGGTTTTGCACCTTATAAATACTATCAAGGGTATTCAACAGAAATGGAACCCTGAATTAGATGTTTTGGGCGTTTTGCTAACTATGTACGACCGGCGGTATGGTATGACACGTGATGTCGAAGATAATGTTCGTGAAACCTTTGGCGATTTGGTGTTCAAAACGGTTGTTCCGCGCAATGTCCGTGTGGCCGAGGCACCAAGTCACGGCAAACCGGCGTTGTTTTATGACTTTAATTCCAACGGTGCCCAGGCGTATTTGCGCTTTGCGACCGAAGTTATTCAAAAAATAGAAAAGGGGGAATAAAATGGGAAAATTTGGCCTGGGACGGACACTAACAGATTTACAAAACGAAATGGGCGCGGCGCCCGAAGTATCGATTTTAAGTGGCACGGAACGCGTTGTTGTGCGGCAAATCCCAATTGCACAAATCGGCGTAAATCCCGATCAACCACGCAAAACCTTTGACCCTGAAGATTTGGCGGATTTGTCCGCGTCTATAAAGGAAAAGGGCGTATTACAACCAATTTTGTTGCGTTCGGTAAAAAATCGGCCGTATATGTATGAAATTGTGGCGGGCGAACGGCGCTATCGTGCAAGTAAAATGGCGGGACTATCTGAAATTCCGGCGTTGGTAAAGAATTTGGCGGACAACAACGCGATGGAAATCGCGCTGATTGAAAATGTGCAACGCGAAAACCTGAACCCGATAGAGGAGGCCGCGGCTTACGTAAACCTGATGAATAAATGCGAATACACCATGGCGGATGTGTCGCATTTGATTGGAAAATCCGAAAGTTATATACGGAATTTGGTGCGCCTTAACGGGTTGCCGGCATCGGTCAAAAAAATGGTAGAGCAGGGCGCGCTTTCCGCATCGCACGCGCGCGCAATCACCGTTGCCGAAGACCCCGAAAAGGTCGCGCGCGAAATCATCGAACAAAAATTATCGGTTGCGGATACCGAAAAACGTATGAAAAATGTGGCGCGTTCCGGCAAAAACCGCAAATTTACAAACAAAACGATGGATGCAAAAACCGTTAAAGAACTGACGCAAAGGGCAGGGCGCGCATTATCCGCCACGGTTAAAATCACCGAACGGCGCGGTGGGGCGGGCGTGATAACAATAAACTTTGACACACGCGCCCAATTAAATGAAATTGTTGACAAAATTGCCGGCCGAAACACATAAAAATATCAAAAACGCCGGTGTGGTTGACAAAAGTGGTCGGCGTTAGTGGATAGTGGTTAGTAAGAAAAACACCGGCAACCGCCGGTGCAAAAAAAACGCCCAAACGGGCGTTTTTATTATTTAACGGTCGTTGTGGCGTTACGGTTAAACTTCCAAACCTTTTCGCCAGTTCCCTTGACCAACGGGCGTTCTTTACCATAAGAAATGGTAGAGATACGTTTCGCATTAACGCCTTCGTTGACAATAACCTGTTTCGCGGCGTTTGCACGACGTGCGCCCAGTGCCAAGTTGTATTCCGTTGAACCGCGTTCGTCGCAGTTACCGGCAATTTGAACCTTTACATCATCGTGTGATTTAAGGTATGCCGCCTGACCAAGCAAGTTATCACGCGCCGCATCGGAAATTTCCGAAGAATTAAACGCGAAGAAAACACGTTGGTTTTCGATTGATTCCGGTTCAACAACGGTTGAACCACCGCACGCCGCCAGCAAACCAGCCGCGCCCGCCAATAAAGCAAAGTTTTTTATTTTCATGAAAATACTCCCTTGAGTTTATGTTGCTCATGGTATAGTGTATACTAAAATTTATATAAAATCAAGCCAAAAGGAATATTTTCGATGAATAATGATTTTTTGCGGGATTTAGTGATGGCGGGTGTGAAATGGGAACTTTCCGATGAAACGGTTGGTTTTGTTGTGGAATCTGCGCCGGCGGCGCCACGTATGCGCACGATATCGAACAATGTTGTGCCACCTATATCGCCGGTGTCCACGGTATCGGTTGAAACGGCGCGCGCAATGGCGGAAAGGCCGACCACAACCGCCGTCCTTTGCCGTATGATTGACGAATTCAATCACCCGCTGCGCGCGGGTGTGTCAAATGTTGTTGTGCCACATGTCGCACCGAATCCGAACGGTGTCTTGGTGATTACCGATATCCCGTCCAGTGAAGATGACGCCACGGGGCGAATCCTTTCAGGGCCGGCGGGTGAATTGTTCGACAAAATGATTGGCGCGATTGGTATGTCGCGCGAAAGCGTTTCGATTTCGCCGATTCTGTTTTGGCGCACGCCGGGCGGCCGGACACCGTCACGGTTAGAAATGGATTTGGCGCGCCCATTCATAGATCGTTTGATTGAACTTACCGAACCAAAAATAATTATAACACTTGGGACACTTGCGGCGGCGGAAATCGCGAACATAGATTTAATGCGGAATCATGGCGCAGAAACGGCGGGGCCGGGCGGGGCGCGCGTGTTTTCGATTTATCATCCAAATTATCTGATACTTAAAACCGCCGCGAAACAAGATGTGTGGACGGTGTTGCAAAAGATAAAAGGGGAATTGGCGAATTAATATCGCGGGGCAAGTTCTCCTCCTGCGGAGGAGTACCCCGAAGGGGGGAGGTGGGGTAATAAAAAGAAACGAGTTTCAATTGCTACCCCCCACCCCGTCCCGTCACCGCAAAGCGGTGCCGTGGCCACCCCTCCGTTCATCCCCCACAAAATTTTTCAAATTTTGCGGGGGCTGATTGGAGGGGAATGTGCAAAAATTGTTGAAAACTCTGTAAAATCGTGTATAATTCGCGCATAACAGTTTAAAAGGAGCATACAATTAAACCGCAAAATAATCGTGACAAGCGTGACATGGGACCACGCACAAACAATAGGATAATCGCAAAATCTGTTCAGGTTATCGGCGCCGATGGGCAAAATATGGGCGTTATGCCAACCGCGGATGCGTTGCGGATGGCAATGGATGCCGGAATGGATTTGGTGGAATTAAATGGCGCGTCTTTGCCGCCGGTCGTAAAGATAATGGACTTTGGCAAATATAAATACGAACAGAAAAAACGCGCGTCAGAGGCCAAGAAAAAACAAAAAATCACCGAAATGAAAGAGGTTTGGATAAAACCTTTTATTGAAGAAAACGATTTACAAATCAAATTGCGCAAGGTTTTTGAATTCTTGGACGGCGGCGACAAGGTTAAAATATCCGTCATGACCAAGGGCAATCGGCGTGTGTTGGCGATTGGGCGCGATTCTGTGCCGGCGTTGTTTGAACACGTTGTGGAATTGATTGGCGACCGCGGAACACTGGAAAGCCGTTCCAAACCGGACGAACGAACAAAATCAATCGTCATCGCGCCGGCAAAACCAACGAAGTAAAAAAATCTGCCGTCGGGCAGATTTTTTTAGTGTAAGTGCTAGTGATTAGTGTTAGTGATTGAGGTCATACCGCCGTATCGGGCCCCGCAAAAAATGTGTAACAGTTTTTGTGGGTGATTTCAGGCGGTATCACCCCCGTTACAGTTGAAACCGCTAGATACCGCGTTACCGCAGTATGACGCGATTATTTCAAAGATAACTAACCACCTACACTAACACTGATACCTAAATATCGCACATCATCTGTTGGGTTATTGCGCATATTAAACCGACGAATTCTTTCTGGGACATTCTGTAAGCGGGGTGTTTAGAATAAAAATCTAAAATCGCCATAATTAATAATTCTTCGTGGTCTTGCGCGCTTTGTTTTATTTTTTTCATTTCTTATTCCTTTTGATTTTATAAAAAAACCGTTAGAAAGAATTCAAACGGTTGGAGTTTCAAAAGCAATATCTCAGCGAGTATTGACCGCCTTATTCAATATATTCGGTGGACTCCAACCTGTTGTTGGAGATAATGTTGTCTTACAACACGCTGAGACTTACGGGCTTTTGAATCCCACAATGGCAAATCGCCATTGCAGTGAACATTATAGTAAAACAAAAACTAACTTGCAATGAAAAATATAAACCGCCGCGCCCGCCGGCTCACTAACCACTTACACTGACCACTAACACTATTTAACATTTAACAACCATTCCAAAACATTCAGACGTTTTATACCGTTTTGTTCGCTATTACCATAATCCATGGTCAAAAGGTATTTTGGGTAATTGTCTTTTATTTGTTCCAGTGACCCGTATTCACGTTTCATAACGTCTTCATTACCCATTGTGGACCATGCGACCTGATAGTATTCTGTTTGACCGCCCGGTTTGGTTGCGACAAAATCCACTTCGATGGTTTTGCGTTCCGCTTTACCTTCGTCGTTTTTAACCACGGTTTGTATTTTACCAACAGATACGTTATAACCACGACGTATTAATTCCAAATACACAACGTTTTCAAGTATGTGCCCGGCGTCAGTATCTTTGTCCCCCAACAGGGCATAACGCAAGCCGGCGTCAACGACGTAATATTTGGCGTCACCATTTAACAGTTTTTTACCTTTGATATCGTATCTCTCGCATTTGTACATAAGAAAACTATCTAACAATCCCTTTATATACACGTCTATCGTTGGTGCAGATATGTTAGAGCCAGACGCTTTTAATCCACGTTCTATGCCACGTAGGGACGTTTCACGACCTATGTTATCAAACAGGTATTTTATCACCGTGTCCAATTTGTTATCGTTCGCTATACCAAAGCGTCTCACGATATCTTTTTGTATGGTGTTTTGAAATACGGTGTCCATCAGGTAATCGGCTATAACCTGTTTGTTTTCCATGTGGACCAGTTTTTGTACCTGTGGAAAACCGCTTTCGTGTATGTAATCCAAATATATCGCATAAGGATTATTATGTTTTTCAAGGTCGGCACGTGTCCGCACAGAATGGTTAAAGTTTTGACCATAAAAACTAAAATATTCCGAAAAAGACAGCGGTTGCATTTTTATTTCAACATAGCGCCCGCCGAAAGAATTTGCGATATCACTGGAAAACATATACGCATTAGACCCGGTTAAGTACACGTCTATATTGCCACGTAAACGCAGGCCGTTGGCAACAGTTTGCCAGTTTTTTACCATTTGGATTTCGTCTATGAATACGTAATACGTTTTATCGTCTTTGATTTGTGGCAATATGTAATCCAACAGAGTTTGGTAATCTTCTAAAAAGCCATTGGCATTCAGGTTTAACCCGATTTTTTTTGTTTGTATGGGGTCTTCAAGATTTATAGATATTATGTGATTAGGCGTTGTGGTTTTATTACGCAACAAATCCCATTGAAACAATTCGAGCAATTTAGATTTGCCACAGCGACGCACCCCAGTCACTATTTTGACAAGGTCGGTTTGTCCTAACCAATGTTTCAGTTTTTCTATGTAATCCGTGCGTTGTATCAATATTTCAGACGCCATTTTTAACCCCTTTGGTTGAATATATTATACTTTACAAAAATACAAAAATCAACAAAATTGCAAAGTGTATTTTACAAAAATGTTAATTTTAACAAAATTGCAAAGCGATTAATAATTTATAGAATTGATTCACGATTATGAACTTATTCCAGAGATTACTAACCACTTACACTGACCACTAACACTAAAAAAACACCCGCACGGGTGTTTTTTTGTGGAATGTTGAATTTTTATTTTGTATCTTTGACCCGTATAACAAAGGGTTTATAAATGGATACGGATAAATTGACATTTGAAGATGCGTACAAACAACTGACGGAATTGGTCAAGAAAATGGAATCGGGCGAAATGCCACTTGCGGATTCGGTCGCCGCATACGAACAGGGTATAAAGTTAAAGGCCTATTGTGAACAGTTATTAAAAGAGGCCGAATTAAAAATCGAAACACTTAAAATTACAAGCCCGAACGAATAATGGATTTGGCGATGGCCGACAAGAATAAATTGACACCGGTAATGCAACAATATGTGGATTTTAAGTCCGAAAATCCCGATGCGTTGCTTATGTTTCGGCTTGGCGATTTTTACGAATCTTTTTTCGAAGATGCAAAAACAATAAGTGCGAAATTGGGTTTGGTTCTCACATCGCGCGGGACGGACGGCGACGGTGCGGATATTCCAATGTGCGGTATTCCATGGCATGCGGCGGAAAGTTATTTTGGTCGCCTTGTGCGGATGGGGTATAAACTTGCGCTGGTTGAACAAATGGAAACCCCGGCCCAGGCCAAAGAACGCGGGCACAAATTTATCGAACGCAAAATCACACGCGTTTTAACGCCGGGAACACTTACCGATGAAAATTTGTTGTCGCCAAAGTCCGCAAATTTCTTGCTCGCGATTGTGCGTGTGGCGCATGAAAGTTTTGACTTTGCGGGGTGCGATATTTCAACGGGTGAATTTTTTGTCGGCCGCACGGATGATGTTATCGATGACCTGGTTCGAATATCGCCGGCGGAAATTATTTATCCGGCATCGGACGCGGAATATGAAACGGTTTTGCATATTCGTGATATGTTCAAATCAACGCCGGTGTTCGATAAAATTTATCGCCGCGGGGATATAGATACGATTATTGGCGCGGTCTTTTCGGGCGCGCGCGCCGAAGAAACAAAAGAAAATGTTGCAATTGGATTGCTGGCCGCGTATTTGTTTAACACGCAACGTGGCGCGGCGCTGACTTTCCGTGCGCCGTATAAATTTAATGCCGGTGCGCAACTTTTGGTTGATTCCGCAACGTGGAAAAGTTTGGAAATTGATTCCGCCATAAACGACGGCGGACGTTGTTTATTGGATGTGTTGGATAACACTAAAACCGCGGCGGGCGGGCGAAAATTGCGCGCATATTTGCGTAATCTTTCGGCGGACGCGGTGGAAATAAAAAACCGCCAAGGTCACATTGAACATATGGTTCTAAATTCCGATGTTCGTGCGATGGTGGGTGATGCGTTGGCGCGGGTGCCGGATGTTGGACGTGCATTGTCGCGGTTGTTGGCGGGTCGCGGCGCGCCGCGTGATATGCGACATGTGTGTGATTTTTTGATTGAAATTCCGAACCTTAAAATGATTGGAACACGGCTTAGTGCCGGTCTTGCCGCACGCACAGAAAATATTCGCGCGCACGATGAATTGGCATTGCGTTTGCGGTCCGCATTGGTTGATGATTTGCCGACATTTTTCCGCGATGGTGGTGTGATTCGTGACGGATTTGATATGGCACTTGATAATATGCGAAAATTATCGCACGGGGCCCAGGAAACAATCGCCGCAATGCAGGCGGAATACGCCACGCAAACGGGTATAAACACACTGAAAATAAAATTCAACAATGTTATCGGGTATTTCATAGAGGTTCCCGCCGCCAAGGCAACGCCGTTGATGCAACCGGAATCCGGGTTTATCCATCGGCAAACTTTGGTTGGTAATGTGCGGTTCACAACACCGCGCCTTGTGGAATTGGATAACGATATCCGTTCCGCAACGGACAAGGCCGCGGCCATAGAATCAGATTTAATCGAAAAACTTATCGCGGAAATACGCGCCGTTGCCGATGATATCTTGGCGGCGGCGGATGTATTTGCGGATTTGGATGTATGGTGCACATTGGCGAATTGTGCAACCGAATGGGAATGGACGCGTCCGGAAATCACGAACGGAAATGAATTTGAAATTGTCGGCGGTCGTCACCCGGTGATTGAAAACGCGCTGCGTGAACACGGAAATAATTTTGTTAAAAACGATTGCAATTTAAACGACCAATCGGTTGCGTTGCTCACTGGTCCGAATATGGCGGGAAAGTCCACGTATTTGCGCCAAAATGCGTTGTTGGTGGTGCTGGCACACATGGGGTCTTTTGTGCCGGCAACGCGTGCAAAAATCGGTATCTGTGACCAGTTATTTAGTCGCGTCGGCGCATCGGATAATTTGGCCGCGGGGCAATCGACATTTATGGTTGAAATGGGCGAAACCGCGAACATTTTGCGCCGTGCGACACCGCGTTCGTTTATAATTTTTGATGAAATTGGCCGTGGCACCGCAACATATGACGGCATGGCCATTGCCCAGGCGGTTCTTGAATACCTAAATACATTGGGCGCGCGAACATTGTTTGCGACACATTATCATGAATTGACGGCGCGCGTCGCGGCAAATGGTGGCGAATTAAAAAATGTTTCGTGTTTAACGATTGATGTTCGTGAGCATAATAATGAAATCATCTTTATGCACCGCATTGTTCCCGGCGTGGCAAGTCGTTCGTACGGTATCCATGTTGCAAAGATGGCGGGCATGCCGGAATCGGTCGTTGCGCGCGCGGAAAGTGTGTTGGCGGCCTTAGAGCAGGGCGCACCAGTGCCATCACAGGTATCGCCGGTTAAATGCGCAAAAAAATCGTCCGCGCCGATGGCGCATTCGCCTGAAAAACCACAACTGTCGCTGTTTGAATAGTGGGGCAAAACATGGACGGTTTTATAATCTTGGACAAAGAATCAGGTGTTTTCTCAAAGACCGCCGCCGTGCGCGCCGCAAAAATCTTTGGCACGAAAAAGAACGGACATATCGGCACACTGGACCCGATGGCGTCGGGCGTGTTGCCGGTCGCGATTGGAAATGCCACGAAAATGATTCCATTTATCGAAGAATTCTGTGACCGAACCAAAGAGTATTTGTTTACCGTGCAATTCGGCTTTGAAACGGATACATTGGACATAACCGGAACGGGAACCGCGTGCACCGATATTGTGCCTGATGAATCCGCCGTCCGCGCGGCGTTGCATAAATTTATCGGGCATATTACGCAAATTCCGCCGATTTACAGTGCGGTTCATATTTCGGGCGTGCGTGCATACGAATTGGCGCGCGCGGGTAAAATCCCCGAAATTCCCGCGCGCGATGTTGATATATATGAATTAGAATTGGTGTCCGTCGACGGTGCGGATTGGAATTTTCGTATGCGTTGCGCACCCGGCACATATGTGCGCAGTGTTGCGCGCGATATCGCCCGCGCGTGCGGAACGGTTGCGACCGTCACCATGATTCGCCGCACACAATCGGGGGTGTTTGAATTAAAAAACGCGGTCACACTTGATTTTTTGGAAAATTTGTTTAATAATGGCGGGGACATGGGTAAATACCTGATGCCGGTGGATTCTGGACTGGGGGACATTCCGGTTTTGAATCTGAATGATAAAACTTGTCGTTTATATAAAAATGGCGGGTTTATCGATATGGTGGTCGCAAACGGAACATATCGTGTGTATTCTGGTGAAAAATTCGTTGGAATTGGCACGGTTGAATCGAACGTGTTGCGCCCAAAACGAACAATTTAAGATAAAGGAAAAAACAATGTCCATAACAAAGACAAAGAAAACTGAACTTATAAACGCATTTAAAACCAGTGACAAGGATAATGGTGGTTCCGTGGAATCCCAGGTTGCGGTTTTAACCGAACGCATTCGCAATTTGACGGAACATATGAAGAATAACCACAAAGACGAACATTCCAAACGTGGTTTGCTGTTGATGGTGAATCGTCGCAAGAAATTACTTGCATACATCAAAAAACGCAATCCCGAAAAATACGAAGAACTTATTAAAAAATTGGGTCTGCGTAAATAATAAATCCCCTTCGCTGGCGAAGGGGTGCTGGGTAGCACCCGGCGGGGTAGTGGTTTTCGGGGCGGTTCATCCGCCCCATATTATATTTGCCCATACCCCGTCCGCGTCGCGTCCACCCCTTTCCCCGGGAAAGGTTTTTTTTAATCATCTGGGAAATCCCAAAGCCAACAATAATCCGCTTCATTTTCATGTCCCGGTTCATATCCGGCACAGGTGCGTTTTTTCTGGCGGGTGCCAACGGCGGTAATGGTTGCGATATCGTTCGCATTATCTAATGTCCCATTTGTATACGTGACCGCGCCAGTCATGGCGGTTTCGGTAAATTGCTGGACACCGGTGGTTGCGTTTGTGCCATTATATGTCACAACCGTTCCCGTTGTCCCCGTCGGCAATGCATTGTTTGTGATTTTAGCATTCAATTCACTATACACATCCTTTAACAATTCCAATGAAACAAGGGCAGATTTAACCTTTGCTTCGGTAAGGCCTTGACTGGTTGCAAACGTGGCGGATGCCGTTGTCCCATCAATATAGTTCATAACTTTTTGCGCACCGGATCTTGCGGTTAACGCCAAATCTTTACCCGCGGTCGTGTAAACATTTGACGGATTTCCCGCGGTATTCAATACAATGGCCTGATTTCCTTTTGGTGCCGCATTCCCGGTGGATTTTGCGGGTAACTTATTTTGTTTCAGGGCAAGGGAATCGGCCAAAAAGTCCCCGTCTATCAAATGATAGCCGTCCCCAGCCCATTGATTTGTGGCGTTTCCGAATGTAGTATTATATGCATTGATTGCGGTGCTTTGGGCACTGGACCATGAGAGGCGTGTTATCGCACTTGCTACGGCACGAACAGTCGGAACATAATTATCCATTCCGTCATAAGAAAGATGGTGAAGATCTGTGCGAATATGTTCGAAACCAACAATACCGATTTTGTTACCCAACAGCCCGTCAGCATTATTTGTACCCGTTCCATACGATACAAGTGATGGAACATTATACGTGTCGGCGTCTGGGGCGCTATAAAGCTCCACTAACCCCGTTGTGATTTTATCCTGTTTTGTATCGACATACGCCTTAGACGCCACGGTTTTCTTGTCCAATTCTGTTGGTGCGGCAAATGACGGCGTGGCAACAAAAAGTGCAAATATAACCGCGGTCATCCCGTATATTTTCTTTGTCATCCCGGCGAAGGCCGGGATCCCCCCGCCACGGTTGAAACCACTGGATACTGGCATGCGCCGGTATGACGGCAAATTTGCATTACGTTTGAATAAATTTATCTTTTTCATTGTGTCCTCTCCCTGTTTATTTGTTGCCATAAAAAACCGCGTTGGAAACCAAGCGGTCGGGGTGTTAGCAAATCACATCAAAGAATGACCCTGTTGGACTTCGGCGAACCTGTTTTATATCCAACAGCACCCCGACCGAAGTCGGGGGAATTGCGCAATAAAAAAGACGCCACGGCGTCCCCAAACTGCGCGGATTACGACAGTTTTGTCGCCTTTGATGTGGGCCTGCTACAGCCCCGAACCAGATTCCCATCTGATTCAGGTCCATTATACCAAAAATCACTGAATCGGGTCAAGGGTAAAAAAATTAAAAAATCGCCAAATAGCGATTTTTAGTGTTAGTGTAAGTGGGTAGTGGTTAGTCGTCTCTGGAATTCTTGCGCAAAACACGGGCGCGTCTGTCTTCGCTGCTGCTCCGTCGCGATTGGATGCGCCCGCACTAACCACTAACACTGACCACTAACACTTACAAACCGTATCTGCAATCATTTCAACGGCGGTGTTTTTCACCAATGATTTCTTTGCCATTTTTTCAAGACGTGCCTCGTTTTCAAACAATTCGGACAATGTCGCCGACAACCATTTTTCGGTGAATTTCTTTTGTTCTATGGCAAAACCGCCACCCAATTTTTCATAGTTTGCCGCATTTGCCGCCTGGTCTGGATTGATGGCAAGTGGCACCAATATTGCCGGCCGGCCGATGGTCATAAGTTCGACGACGGTGCTGGCCCCGCTGCGCCCGATGACAAGGTCCGAATCCGCAATCGCGCCCGCCATATCGCGTATGAACGACAACACATTTGCGTGAATTTTGTTGTCGGCATAGAATTTTTGCAAACGCGCAACATTTTCCGGTCGCGTTTGGTGCGTGACGAAAATCTTTTTATTGCCCATCGCCGCAACCGCACGCGGCACAACATCGTCCAAGATTTGCGCGCCCAATGACCCGCCCGTCACGAGTAAGTGCGATTTCTTTGGCAACGGTGCGCCCGCACGTTCAATAAAATCACGCCGCACCGGCAGTCCCGTATAAACCACGCGCACATTTTTATTCTTTGGAATTCCGGAAACATCATGGAAACTTGTCATCAATGTTTTAACCCAACGCATTGTAAAGCGGTTCGCGCGCCCGATTGCGCCGTTCTGTTCGTGCAGGTATGTCGGAATTTTCCACACATGCGCCGCGAAAACCGCCGGCACAGACGCATACCCACCAAACGCGACAACCCGGTTCGGTCGCGTAAACGCGAATCGCAAAATCAACGCGATGGCCGAAACGCCAATTTTAAACAATGCCCACATTTGATGTATGCGACTTTTTGCGCCAACGCCCGCCGCCCAAATGTGAACGCGTTTTGCGCCGCGCGGTGCGCCGTCCGCAACCATTTTACGAACGCGCCCATCGCAAGAAATAATTATTTTATGTCCGCGTGCGGCAATTTCGTCCGCCACCGCCAACGCCGGAAAAACATGTCCGCCCGTGCCACCCGTTGCAATCCAGATTTTCATTTTGACCCCCTTTTTGGTAAAAAATTATCCATGCCATTTATCTTCGCGCACAATGGCAAGTACCATTCCGAACAGCAGGCAAAATCCGACCAGCGAACTGCCCCCGTACGATATAAATGGCAAAGTCATGCCCTTTGGCGCGAACAGTCCCAATGTCGATACCAAATTTATACAACACTGAATTCCAAACAGCGCCGCCGTGCCCCCAACCGCATAGAACACGAATTTATCACGCGCGCTATTCGCGTCCGTCACCAGCAATTTTAATACATATACCAGCAAGCACAACATAATAACCGCCAATATCGCGCCCAAATCTTCGACAATTGCGGCATAGATAAAATCAGTATGCGCATCGGGCAGGCCCTCTTTGACGAACGCGTTGTCGCCACTGCCAAAAAAACCACCGTGTTGGATTGATTGAACAGATCGGTTTACCTGTAAATTATCACCGGTACCGGTAAATAATGTGTTTATACGTTTTTGTACATGCGGCACAATATAATAAGCCAATGTTAAAAGACCCGCGCCCGCGCCGACCATGCCACCAACCGCCAGCCATGGCAATCCTGCAATCAACAGCATGCAAATCAAAACCCCAAGATAAAGCAAACTTGTACCGACATCAGGGTGTTGGAAAATTATTGCCAATGCCGGAATAAATACTGCGATATACATCCACCAATTCGGTGCACGCAATTTCCACGCGTCACGCGCGGTAAAAAGTTTTTCACCAAACCGCCGGTGCATTTCCGCCAAAAACCACGCAGTCACAATAATAAATCCGGGTTTCATAATATCGGCCGGCATAATATTGGGCAATCCAGAAATAACAATAAAACGATCAGAATTATTTAATCTGGTTGGTGCAATAAATGTGACCGCAAGCAATACAAGGCCAACAATAACATCCAAAAACGACAATTTCAAAATCGTTTTTTTGTTTAACAAACTTGCCCCGAACAAAAACACCAGTCCCAATCCATAAAAAGGCAACCCTTTGACCAAGAACGTATACCACGGCCATCCTTTTTGATATGCAACGACACTGCCGGCGGAAACGGCAAAGAACATACCAATCAGCATCAGCAACAAAACCATATACAGCAATCGTCTATCGATTTCGAAAAACCAACTGGTAAGTTTGCTTTCTTCCGTCCGCTTAAACATTCGCGATTTTCCTTTATGCAAATTTCAACAACATTAATGCAAGCCCCGCAAACAAAATCGCCAACACAAAAAACCTATCCACGATTTTTGTTTCCGGCCACCCCAATTCTTCAAAATGATGGTGCAACGGCGCGCGCAGGAAAATCCGTCGCCCTGTGCCGGTTGCGCGGCGCGTGATTTTGAAAAACATCGTTTGCAAAAATGACGACAACAAAATCAAAACCATCATCGCCGCCGCAATACCCATGATGACTTCGGATTTTAACAACATCGCGACCGTTCCCATAAAACCGCCAAGCGCAAGTGACCCAACATCGCCCATAAATATCGCCGCCGGCCGCGCATTAAACCACAAAAACCCAAGGACCGCACCGAATACCGCCCCAAGGACCGGATACAAACCACTGGTCGCAGGCATAAACAAAACCGTGTCCATAAACCCGATACGCGTTGCACCATAAAGTGCAACAACCAAAACTATCAACACCGGAATATAAAGTTTAACCAACATTCCATCCAACCCGTCCGTGATATTTGTCGCATTCGCGCCCCCGCATATAACAAAATATGCGAACACATAGTAAAATATCCCAAGTGGAAAGATTATTCCAAATGGCAACGCAAGCGAATTATCCGGAATATACGACGGCATAGTCAGGTTGATAAGATACGCCAACACCACAACGCAAACGCCTTCGACAATCAAACGCAGCGCGGGCGAAAGCCCATTTGACGCCTTTTTCGATTGGCTTGTCACTTTTTTATAGTCATCGATAAACCCGATAATTGAAAACATAACAAGCGACAATAACGCAATCCACCCCGTCATACTATCGACCGGCATAAACAGAATCGCCCCAACCAATGTCGCAATTACAATCAACATCCCGCCCATCGTCGGTGTTCCTGCCTTTTGCCGATGCGATTCCGGGACATTCTCACTAATCGGTTGACCCTTTTTTTGCCACGCGTGCATCGCGCGAATAAACGGCCGCCCAAACAGCATCATAATAATAAACGCCGTGCCAAACGCCGCGCCAAATTGGGTCCAACCGCCAAAGAACAATCCAAACCCGTGTGATAACAAATAATCCGTAAGCATAATTTCTCCTTTCTTATGCCTATATTTTATCACAATAGTTTGAATAGTGAAATGTTATTTGAAAATTTTTTTGGCTTTAGAAAATTCCACCGACAACCGCATCTGATTGTTCGGCGGTTTTTACCTTTGCGGGGTTGGGGTATTGTCCGGGCTTAAACGCTTCGGTAATAATGGTGCCCGACGGGTCTTCGGCGGCGGAAATGCCGGTTGCGCGATTCACCCGCACAAAGTTTAATCCATCCGGCACGGCAAACGGCTGATTCTTTTCATTTGCAAGTGCCACGGTCATAAAGTCCGCGAACGCACGCGCGGCCATATGGCTGCCTGCGCCTTTGCCAAGCGGTTTTGGCGTGTCATAACCCAAATAAACCCCGGCGATTAAATCCTTGGTAAATCCGACAAACCAAACATCTTTGACATCGTTGGTCGTTCCGGTTTTTCCGGCAATTGTATGCCCGGCAACGGCGGCCTGGCGCCCGGTTCCGCGCTCAACCGCACCTTGCAAAATCGACACCAATTGATATAAACTTTGCGGGTCGGACAAAGGTTCGGAATCCGCCACTTCGGGTTCGGGTTCCATACCATCAACCCATTCGATAATTTCGGTTTTGTTGCCACCGATGACATTACCATACCGGTCTTCGATATAGTCCACCATTTTCGGTTGAATCCGACGACCACCGTTCACGAACGCGGAATACCCAAGCACCAATCTTTCAAGTGTTGTTTCGCCCGACCCCAGTGCCATCGACAGGTTCAAATTATTCATATTTTCGGGATACACGCCGAATCGTTTTGCAACCTCTACGGCGGATTCGACGCCAATTTTATCAACCATACGAACGCTTGGGACATTACGCGAAGTTTCTAATGCCAAACGCAACGGCACATCGCCCAGGAATTTTTTATCATAATTTTCCGGTTTCCATTCCATATTGTTTTCGCGCCACCCAACAATCGGCGTGTCAGAAATCAAACCTTCGGGTGAAAAGTCGCGTTCCAACGCCGCCAAATACACGAACGGTTTTATCGTACTGCCAATCTGGCGCATCGCCTGGGTCGCGCGGTTAAACGAACTTTGCGCGAACGAACGTCCACCCGCCATGGCAAGTATTCGCCCGGTGTGCGGATTCATCACGATAATCGCGCCCTGTAATTTTTCCGTGCGCCCTTCATTATACGCATCCAACGCCTTGTTTAGCGCGGCGGACGCGGCGCGTTGATATTCCGGAATAATTGTTGTTTTTATATATAACCCTTGATTATAAAGTGTTTCGCGCCCAAGTTGGTTCAGCAATTGCCGGCGCACATCTTCGGCAAAGTATTGAAAATCATCTTCCATTTGTGCGGTAAAACCACTGTTGATGTTCAACGGTTCCGCGGCGGCGGCATCGGCCTGTTCGCGTGTGATATATTTTTCCGCGGCCATCCGGCGCAACACATAGTTCCGGCGTTCTTCGGCGCGTGCGCGGTCATTTGGTGCCTTGGGCAACGATGCCAAAAACGCGCATTCCGACAGTGTTAAATCTTTTACCGGTTTATTAAAATACATCAGCGCCGCCGACCCAACACCATACGCGCGCGCACCCAAAAATATCTGATTCAAATAAAGCGTCATAATATGCTTTTTCGAAAACGCCCGTTCCAGTCGCAACGCCAAAATCGCCTCTTTAATCTTGCGCGAAATCGTGCGGTCGGACGACAGAAAGAAATTTTTTGCAACCTGTTGCGTGATGGTTGACGCGCCGGTAAAGGTTGTGTTGAACCCAAGTGTGCGCATAAAATTATTTATCGATGCGCGCAAAATTCCCTGAACATCAATCCCCGGATGGGTCCAGAAATTTTGGTCTTCGGCGGCGACAAAGGCATTCACCAATTGCGGCGGCATATCTTCAAAGTCAATGAACACGCGGCGTTCTTCGGCATATTCAATCAGCAACGAACCGTCCGCGGCATAAAGCCGTGTCGCAACCGGTGGCGCGTATGTGGCAAGTTTTCGATAGTCCGGCAAATTTCCCCCATATATTAAAAACAGCGCGGCCACCGCGGCAATTCCCGCGACCACGCACCAAAAAATCACATGCAGAAAGAAACGAAAAACTTTTTTTAACTTCATAAGTTTAATTGTAAAATAAAAAAAATTCATTTGCAAGCGCGATATGAAATTGCTACGCTAAACCTGAAAGGATTTTTAATCAGGGAGAATTCCAATGAGAAAAATAATTATTGCAATTTGCGGAATAATCGTGGCCGGCGGTGCGATGGGGGCAAGAACCGTAAGTTTTCCGAATCCGGTAGATAACAGTGTAATCGAAGCTTGGGGTGTCGTTGATAATAGTAAGTATACTAAGAGTGTAAAGGGGACCTTTGCGCCAAGTTGGCAATATGATACCACGGCAGGAACCTTCGGTGATGCAAGTGGCTCCCCAAGAGAGCATTGTAAAAGTCAGAATTATCCAGACAAAGATTGGACTTACAGCGGTGTTGGTGAGTATAGTTCTGTTGGAAATGGATCTGATGATGAGGGTGGTATTACACCGATTATTGCACGTAAGATATATAAACATGGTGGAAATTTTTGTATGACACAAATGCAGGCTGGTTGGACCAGACATGGTGACGATCGTTTTTTTATCGATTTTTTTGATGACAATAGACTTGCTCCAAATCAAACACCGTTAAAAAGATATAAGTGCGAAACTATATGCGAACCCGGGTGGTGCGGTGCCAGATGTGATAGCAACAATTGTGATACATCAAGTAATTGTATGGCAAATAAAGACTATACAAAGATTTTAAACGATCGAAACAATGGTGAATTTCATTTGATATGTGGTGGCGAAGCTGGTTTAATCACATCTGATGTCAACGTTTTTAGGTATGATAACCCAAAATCTGGCATTGACTACAACATAGATTATGTTGTGTTGGGAGTCTTAAATATAAACAAATCATGGATTGAGGTAGCCCCCGTTAAAGTCAGAGCTAAAGGTAAAAAGATCATTAATGCATATGTAGCATCGGATACTGAATACAAAATTTTGTGTGCACCGGGATATGAATTAAATGATGCAGGTGGTTGTAAACTTAGTTCTTATTGTGAACAAGTTGCAGAATTATGCAAAGGGGAAAATTTGAATTTGTTTAATGAAAATAAAAATCATGAATGGGCTACAAAAACAACAAATGATGGAGAAACATGTAAATATATAACTTGCAAATCTGGTTATGGTTTCAAAGAAGGGACACAATCAAAAGAATGTGAAAAATGTGAAACTACTCGCATACAGGGTGTAAACACAGACGGCATATGTAAGAAATGTGACGGTCCTAATCAAATGTTCAACGGTGAAGAGTGTGTTGGTTACAAATATACGCTGTATGCAAACATTTTGTTAAACGGGATGCACAATGTTGGAAAATGTTGGTTGAAATCAAGTCCATCGGAATACAAAGATTGTGTCCTTTGCCAAAGCGGTCAAACCTACGACGATGAAGAAAAAACGTGCCGATAATAAAATCCCCGTCATATCGCGGTAACGCGGTGTCTTGTCGGGTTTACAGAGTTCAAGTTCTCCTCCTTTGGAGGAGTACGGCGTGGAACGCCGGGAGGTGGTCAGAGTGTTCGTTGTTATTCTGTATTCTCTAACCACCCCGGCCTGCGGCCACCCCTCCAATGGAGTGGAACTTGATTCACAAAACGGGCGCGTTTGCACACTTCACTAACACTAACCACTGACACTAACACTCGCCCACAATTTACCACTTGATTTTTATCAAATATATTATATAATCTGCGTACTGTGAACTCGTTGCGGGCATAGTACAAGGGCTAGTACGCAAGCCTTCCAAGCTTGATATGCGGGTTCGAGTCCCGCTGCCCGCACCACCAATTTTCACCGATGCGATAGCGAGGATTGAAAATTGAGTGCCTCGGCGTAGCGAAGCGAAGACGGGCTGTCTTTGTTTGCCACGCAAAGGCGGACAAAAAAGTTCTGGGCGTGCGCCGGAGTTGGAGAGCCGGGGCAGACTGTAAATCTGTTGGCTTAAGCCTGAGGTGGTTCGAATCCACCCACTCCCACCAAAATAGAAAATGACCCGTTTGGGTCATTTTTTATTTTGCAATGTGGGGTGGGTGGATGCGCAAGAGCGCCATGGCACGACAGTGCCATACGAAAATGAAATTTTCGTGAATAACTGGCGCGCATGGCGAATACGAGAATACACAATTAGAAAAATTTTAAAAATTTATGAAAATAAATTTTTTAATTTTGATTATTGTGTATCGAGGTGCACCCACTCCCACCAAAAGATACACCGCACTTAAAAAGTGCGGTTTTTCTTTGGAATTTATACTGTTCTGGTGGTTCGAAAATACCGTATTCAAAAAATACTAAATTTTACCAATCTTCGAACAGCCGAGATTTCCAACGGTTTGCCCCGTTCGAATCCACCGAGGCGGTTTATACTTTGTGTTTTTTATATTCTGTTCCCCATTTCGCCATCGCATTCAAAACAGGTTCCAGTGTAGCACCTAATTTAGTCATACTGTATTCAACACGTGGCGGAACTTCGGCATAAACTTTTCTGGACACTAAACCGTTGTTTTCCAGTTCACGTAAATTATCGGTCAGAACTTTTTGACTGCACCCGACACTGCGTTGTAACTCTTTGAATCTTTTTGTACCAGTTAGTAAATCACGAATAATCAAAACTTTCCATTTTGTTCCAACCAATACCAATAATGTAGCAACAGGACATGGTGGTAATTCATTTTTTTTCATATTATTTTCCTTTGTTTTCTGCTAATAGTATCTTTTATAATACTATGTTATAAAAATGTGCCTACTTTACAAACATCTCTCAATAGTATATATTATACCTGTACAAAAATAAAGGAGAAAAATATGGCTAAATATTCAACAATACAATTTGGAACTTGGGCTGATGTAGCAAAAGCGGAACATGGCAAAGTATTTTTACACGATACTTTGGGATTAACATCCGGTGAAATTTCAATCAGTGTTATGCCACCGCGCACGGAATCACCATTTAATCACATCCATAAACAAAACGAAGAAATCTATATTTTCTTTTCTGGTAATGGAACATTTACGGTCGATGATGAAAAAATTGAAGTAAAACCAGGAACAGTCATTCGTGTTGCAACTGGTGCAAAACGCACTCTGGCAAATACTGGCAATACAGAAATGCAATATATCTGTATCCAAGCAAAAGAAAATTCACTAACCCAGTTTGGTTTTGGTGATGCAGAAATTTGCTAAAATCAATTTTC
>JAFRSV010000016.1 GCA_017427405.1 Alphaproteobacteria bacterium | reverse complement strand
CGCTGTTTCAATGTCACACCGAATGACAGTCCCGGCAGTAAGCACAACGCCATTAACATAAACGTTAGATTTTTATACATAATGAAAACTCCCTCGCTATCCTTTTGGGACATTATATCACAAAAATTCCCATTTAAAAAATGTTTTTTATCCCCCTTCTTCTTAAGAAGGGGTGGATGCGAGCAAAGCGAACAAGACGGGGTAATTCTTGGGGCAACGCACCAACCCCGCTCCCTTCACACGGTGAAGGAAACTACCCCACCGGCTTCGCCGGTCCCCCCCTTCACACGGTGAAGGGGAATAAAAAAAAGCATGGCGACACGCATGTGCCGCCACACCCAATTGTACAGAAAATAAACTTTATCGTTGGGTCGGGTCATCCATCCCCGGAAACCGAACCGGCACACCACGTTGTGTTAGTTGCGCCGCCAAATCGAAACGTTCCATTTCCATTCCCGAACGAAAAGCCATGCTTTTCCTAGCGTTCATCAATTTTTTTACTTCACTTACCATATTAAATACCTCTTGCAAAGCATCTCTCTGGCAACCACCATCATACACCAACCAAAACTTTTGTCAAGCGTTTTTGTGATTACCAATTTTGATATTCTGTTTCACATTCACCGTTTGCACAATCCGTATAGAATTGTTCAACATTTACATCCGCAACCGGGGCATACTTTTCCCCCGCCGGTTCCGTATATGTAACCTCTTTGACAACGCGCACACGGCGGTTTTCCGCATTACGCACGCCGTCCGGTGTCGGCACCTTCAGGTCTTCTTCGCCCGCACTGACCGCGACAATCTGACTTGCCGGGATACCGCGTTCAATCAACATTTTCTGAACCGCTTCGGCCCGACGACCGCCCAGCGCATAGTTATACGCCTGGCTGCCCGAAGTATCGGTATGCCCAACCACTGAAATTTTAACATTGCGATTCGCCTGGGTGACCTGGGCCAATTGGCGAATAATGTCATCATATTCCGGCTTTACTATCGCCTTGTCAAAATCGAATCGGATTTCGAACACTTCTTCCATAACATGTTGTTTCGGTTCGACCGGAATTTGTTGCACTTTGATAACCGTCGTTTCATCGCGCATGCGTTCAACCGGTTCATTCTTTTTAGCCGCCAATTCATCAAGCCGCGCATTTATCGCCGCCAATTCGCCACGCATCATCATCATCAATTCAATGAATTCATCACGTGAAACCAACCCATCAGCAATTATCTCTATCTCACCAGGCTGATTTGCACACGGGCAATCCGCCACTACGGTCTGTGGGCATGTTCCACCCGTGGCCGCCGCGTTACAAGTGCCCCCCTGAACGGACACCGGGACATTAACATCAACCTGGCTTCCGCCCTGGGACGGTACAACAACCGGATTAGAATTCACCGTCAATGATATTGGTTGATAGTTATCCTGGACACTCTGTTGCCCACCTGCACCTTTGCCCGCACACGGACAATCAGACTTTTCAACCGTACTGGTATTACCGGCATTTTTAACATTATTACTGTTGCGGGTGCTGTTGTCATTCAACGTTTTATCACCACCATATATATTCTGATTAAATACCATAGGTTGCACCGGTTCCGGGTTTATAAGATTTTCCGGCACATTCACATTGTTCACGATAATAACCCCATCACGCGCCCGATTCGTTCCGCGCATTGCGGACATATTTGTCGTTTCGGGATAGAAAGTTCCAATTTGCGCACCCCGCACCCGATTCACCGTCCGTCCAGAATCAACACGCATTTCTTCAACCGTGGTTTCGGTCACTACCGGGTTTATAACACGCCCGCCCGTGCAATCCCGCAACGCGGTTAGTGTATTTTCAAAACGCGTTTTACATTCACGCGCGGTTGCCCCCTGGCCACTTGCGGTCGCCGACAGCCAGCAATCATATTTTGCCTGCAACTCTGCCGCCAATTCTGGCTGTGTCACGGTTGCATCATTCTGAAAAAGTTCAACCATATCATTATATGCCATCATCAAATCATATGCGGCATTATCATCTTCGATTGGCCAATTATCAATGGATTCAGGATACGGCACTTCGCCAGAAAACGCCGCCACCGCCTTTTGTGCGAACAATTCGCCGATATCGGGATATCCACTGGTCCTGGCATTATAAATTGCATAAGAACGATAATTCATCGCCAATTGGTTAAGAAAAGAATCCCGATGCGGCGCGGAATAAACATCCAACCCTTCGACATAGTCAACGGTCGGTGTCGCCATATACCCCCCGTTATATTCCGTACCAACATTCGAACGCGCACACGCGGCGAGTGACAGCACGCCCACAACCGCCAACACACGCGAAATTGCATACAACGAAACATTTGATTTTGATGTCATGAAAAAATCCTTTCTCTTACCTTATCATACATTATACATTTTTTAAGGATTTTAGTAAAGCAAAAAACAAACATAAAAAAACAATTTTTATTATCTATCTAAAAACTGCGCCGCCACATTTGCAATACCGCCAATATTTCCGAATCCAGTTTGCCCAACAACACTGCTAACCGCACCCATAATGCTTTCTGTATTTGTTGGTTTTCCTATATTGTTTATTGTATTCATTACAAACCCACCAAAGGTTTCCAATCTTTTCGCCGCCAATTTATTAGTGGAACACTTTGTCGCCTTTTCCAACAACGCCACCGCCTGGGTTGCCTCGCCCTGGGTATAATCTTTATTTTCAAAATCAATCATATCAAAAAGTGTCCACATATTCGTGACTTTCTTGCGGCTATTTTTGCTGCACAGACTAAGGTTATCCCCACCATCCGAACAATACTCGGCAACCGATGCTTTTGGGTACCCGGCCCATACGGCATGTCGCGCCTCGGTTTCTGTAAATGTATCCCAACATATTGTTGAATTGTCAATCGTAAGTCCATTTCCAGCCTCACGCACCATTGTCGCATAACTTTCATTTGCACTGCACGGCCGCACCGCACTTGACGACGTCAAAGGGTTGCGTCCACCGGCATTTGCCCATTCTTTTATCATATTATTGACAAAGGTAATTTCACGCGACGTCGGTTCACATTCCGCGGTCAATGCCTTTTGTTGTTGGTTAAGTTGTATAACACTAAGTACCAAATTCGCCGCCGTCGGCAACAAACTTGCGCCCGTTCCGGTTGTCGATGTTGACACGTCACGTTTCGCCACCGAATCTGCCTTTTTCGGCATTAAAACATTTGCGGCACCGAACGCCGTCGCGCATACCAACACCGCAACCAAAGAGCATACAAATGCACTAAATCTTTTCATTTCCTACATTCTCTCGTCATTCCAATTATACCACAAAAAAATGAATAACAAAATATAAAAATTGCATTTTGATTTATAACAGACTAATATACAAATCATGACGAAAAGCAAACGCAATTTAATAATAGTAAATCGCCATCGGCGCTGGCAACGGCTTTGGCAATTTTTCTTTACCGGATGGGGCATCACAATGGTTGCGGCACTTGTTGCCGGTGCGCTTTTTACACATCAATTATTGTGGACACCGATTTCGATGATAAACATGACCGATGTAATACAGAATCAATTTAAAATGTCGGGTGCATCACTTGCGGGAACGGATGCCAAGGGCGAACCATTTCAAATCACCGCTGCAAGTGGCCGTTTGGAATACACCCGCCCGAACATTGTGATACTTGAAAAGATATCTGGACACACGGTTCAAATGCAAAACGGTCAAAAAGACAAAATAAGTTTTTCCGCCGACGGTGGCGAATATGATATAAAAACCAAGGTTTTGCAACTTACCGGAAATGTGAATATAATTTCAAGAAACGATGGTCACAAATTACAAACACCCGAATTAATACTAAGGCTTGGTGAATAAAAATGGTGAAACAATCTGTATTAAAAATTGAACATTTATCGAAATCATACGGCCGCCGCGTGGTCCTGCGCGATATTTCCATGATTGCGGCCCAAGGGGAATCTGTGGGGCTGCTTGGACCAAATGGGGCGGGAAAAACAACGGCGTTTTATTGCATAACGGGTCAATTAAACGCGTCCCGCGGACAAATTTTCCTAAATTCCCAAGATATAACCAAATTACCGTTTTATCAACGTGCACGTCTGCACATTGGATATTTGCCCCAGGAAAGCAGTGTTTTTCGCGGCCTTAATGTCGAACAAAACATCATGGCAATACTGGAGGTCACTGAACCCGATAAAAAGGTGCGCAAAAAGAAACTGGATGCATTACTCGAAGAATTTTCTATATCGCATTTGCGACACAGCCCGGCAACATCACTGTCCGGGGGTGAACGCCGCCGCGTGGAAATTGCACGTGCATTGGCCAACGATCCAAAATTCATACTACTTGACGAACCGTTCGCAGGAATCGACCCAATCGCCGTAAATGAAATCCGCGATTTAGTGTCACAATTAAAAAATCGTGGACTTGGCGTTATTATTACCGACCACAATGTCCGCGAAACCCTTGGAATCACGGACCGCAGTTATGTTTTGCATGACGGCATGATTCTAAAACACGGCACAAGTGACGAAATCATACGCGATAAAATGGTAAAAAAGGTTTACCTTGGCGAAGATTTCACCATGTAAGTGGATAAGTGTTAGTGGTAATGTTTTTGTAAAAAACGGTCGCTTTTGCGACCGTTTTCACTAACCACTTACACCAACACTACTCACTTGTATCGGTAAATTCCTCTTCCTGGTCTTCTTCATCTTCGTCAACGGCATTAAGGTCGATTTCCTTTGGCACGCCGATAATATCCTCGATTTTTTCGGATGCGGCCTCTACATCCATTTTGTGCAACACGGCAAATTCTTGGGCCATACGTTCCAGCGCGCGCATATATAAACGCCGCGCCGAAAAAGGAATGGTATCTGTCGGATTCCGCCGTTGCAGGTCACGCACGACTTCGGCCAATTTCATGGGGTCGCCCGAATTTATGTTTTCTTCGTATTGCGCCGCACGCCGCGCCCAAATCATACGCTTGGCACCTGCCTTGCCTTTGGCGGCGGCAATCGCTTCGTCCATCTTTTTTGCGGACGAAAGCGGCCGCAGTCCGGAAATTTCCGCACGTTCCAACGGAACCCGCAATGTCATACGACTTTTTTCAAAATCGATAACCAGCATTTTTATTTTTTGTCCGCCGATGACCTGCTCTTCGGTGCGTACAAGTTTACCGACACCCTGGGTCGGATAGACCACATATTGACCGTTTTTAAATTCCAATTTTTTACTTGGCATAGCATCACTCTTTATATTGCCATTCTCTCTGATTCTCGCACATTATAACATAAAAATATCAGAAAAACAAATAAATCGGGCGATTTTTTCGCCCGAAAAGATTCTTGTCTAAAAATCGAACTATTTACGCAATGTTCCACGCATCCGCGTTCCGGTTCGACGCACCGCCGGCGCACGCCCGGTATTTCCGGAACCTTGGACCCGAATTGCACAAACCCATTCGCCGTCTTGCAAAATCGCATCTTCGCCCGCGGGACACACCGGTTTTTCCAAATTCCAACTAAAACATCCGCCCTTTTGCGATGATGTATATGTTGCCGAATCCACACCGCCACGCGTATATGCGCCATATTCCGCATTCCACACACCCTTTGGCACCCCGGTGCACCATTTGCGATCACCAAAGCATTCAATACATTCCCCGGACGCATCACACAGTTCAACCGGTCCGGCCGTCATAACATACCCGGTCGCCGCCCGATCACCCGAACCCATTTCACGTCCCGTTTCCAAATCCACACACCAAAGTTTTTGACATTCCCGCGCCACCACGCCATCAATTTTACCCCGATCCACCAAAACATAGCCCGGTCCGCAATCACCCGCAAACGCATTACCACAAATCAAAAGAGCAAATAAAAATTTTTTCATATTCCTTCCTTTGCCCCAATTTTACACTTTTTTCGCACATTTTGCAAACATGTTTTTTATTGCCCAAGTGCGCCCGGACTAAACCGGCCGATATTATTAAACAATTCTTGCAACGCGTTAAGTTCAATTGCCGCCGGAATTTCGGTTTCGTCCGAATCAATACACACATCCGGCAAATCATCATCGTGCAAAATTTGTGTTTTCGCCACACGCCCGCCACGAACCCATGCAAGCAACACTGTCTTTTCATCATACGACAACGGAAACGGCCCATGATAGTTTTCATCTTCGCCAAAGTAAATCCAAACCTCGTCCCCGTAAATGGTTTTAACCTGGGGCGAACCAATTAAATCTTCCAACTGATTCGTGGTTTTTATCTTTGCAACCTGCACGTCCAAATCTTTTGGAAATACATATCCACGGTGTTTCGTCTGAAAAGTGCACGCGCAAAGCGCCAATGACAAAATTAAAATTATTTTTTTCATCTTTAACCCTCCCCGTTTTCTTTGACGGTGTTCGCCTGCATCATCGCAAAGTGCGCGATGTATTTTTTAAGTTGCGTCCGATACTCGTTATTTTCCTTGGCATATTCGACCAATTTATCAAAGTTCGGATTCGCCGCACGCGCCGCACCGAACCGCGTTTCGGTCTTAAGGAAATCTTCGAGTGGCGCCAAATTATCCACATTTGAATCCATCACCAATGGATTGTGTCCTTCAACAATCAGACGCGGATCAAACCGATACAGCGGCCACGCACCCGTGTTCACCATTTGCATTTGATGTTCCGGCCCATTTTGCAACGCGAACCCATGCGCGATACACGGCGCATAAGCCAAGATTATTGACGGGCCATTGAAACTTTCCGCCTCGCGAAAGGCCTTTATCGCCTGAACCGGATTCGCCCCCAATGCAATTTGCGCAACATACGCACCCGACATCATCGCAATCATGCCCAAATCTTTCTTTGCGTGATTTTTTCCACCAATCGCGAATTTCATACTTGCGCCGAATGGTGTCGCCTTGGATTGCTGACCCCCGGTATTCGAATACCCTTCGGTATCAAGAACCAATATATTCACATTTTCACCACTGTGCAACACATGATCCAAACCACCATACCCAATATCATACGCCCAACCGTCGCCACCAACAATCCACACGGATTTCTGCACAACATCGCCCAGCATACTTTCAGCCAAACGCGCATCAGGCGAATCAATTTTCTTTAATTTCTTTGCCAAATTTTCTTTAATTTCGCGTTGTTTGTTGATGTCCGTTTCGTTAAAGATTTCTTCGACATTTTCTACGCCCAATTCGAACAGCAACCCACGCAACATATCGCGCCGCTGGTTCAATGCAACCCGCATACCCAAGCCGTATTCGGCATTATCTTCGAACAGCGAATTCGACCACGCCGGCCCGCGCCCGTTTGCGTCACATGTCCACGGTGTTGTCGGCAAATTCGCCCCATAAATCGAAGAACACCCCGTTGCATTTGCGACAACCATATGGTCACCAAACAAATGCGCCATCATTTTAATATATGGCGTTTCCCCACAACCCGCGCATGCGCCCGGAAATTCAAAGTAATGTGGCAACAGTTCTATATGCTTTGGCAAATTCAGGTTCAATTTTTCCCGCTGGATATCTGGCAATTTTACCGTTTCATCAAACGCCCGCTGGTCATCGGCATTTGCATCAACCATGGAAAGGGCGGAAGTTGGACAATTTTTCACGCACAGCCCGCACCCCGTGCAATCCGCCGGCGAAACGCTGATTGTGAAATACATATTCGCACCCAATTCCGGTGTTTTCATCGGCACCACAATAACACCACGCCCGCGCGCGGCATCCACCTGCTCTGCGTTCAATGCCTTAATCCGAATCGCCGCATGCGGGCACAGCATTGAACATTTCCCGCACTGAATACATTTTTCCAAATCGCACTTTGCGACACGCGCGGCAACGGCACGCTTTTCATATTTTGATGTTCCAACCGGATACTGGCCCGCGCCGAATTCAGAACCAACACGAAACCGCGACACCGGAATTGCATCGCCCCGCCCCGCCGCCATTTCACCAAGTGTTCCCGCAATCACGGTCGGCGCGTCCGCGGTCATCGCCGGCACAAAGTCCGGTGCAAAATTCGACACCGACGACGGCATATCAAAGTGTTTCAAATATCCCGCCGCCCTGTCCACCGCCGCCCAGTTCGCAGCAACCACATCCATACCTTTTTTCTTGTATGTTTTTTCAATTGCGGTCTTGGCGGATTCGGCGGCAACGGACGGGTCAATAACTTTGGTTAAATTAAAGAAATTTAGCATTATAAATGTATTGATTCGATTTCCCAATCCCAATTCCGCCGCCGCGCCGTTCGCATCCAAGAAATACACATTTGCGCGCAGGCGCATAAGGTGTTCCTGCACAGTTTTTGGCAAATTTGCAAACGCCACATCCGGCGACATTGATGTATTTATCATAACCGTTCCACCGGCGCGCAAGGACTGAAACACATCAAATCTTTGCGCAATCATAAAGTTTGAAACACTTATAAAATCTGCAACCTCTACCAAATACTGGCTTTGAATAGGTTTATCCGAAAAACGAATATGCGACGCGGTAAGTCCACCGGACTTTTTCGAATCATACACTGCATAAGATTGCGGATACAGTTCGGAATTTTCCCCAACAATTTTTACGATATTTTTAACCGCGCCAACGGTTCCGTCACTGCCGATACCATACAAAATCGCGGTCCGAACATTCGGGTCTTCAATCGAAAATGCCGGGTCGGTTTTAAGCGACAGCCCCGTCAAATCATCATCAATTCCAACCGTGAAATTATGATGCAATGTCCCGCGTTTCATATTTTCAAATATGGCGGCAACATCACGCGGTTTGAATTCTTTGGAACCCAAACCATAACGTCCACCACAAACGCGTGCCCGATCACCAACAACGGATTTTACATCCACATAAAGTGGTTCACCAACCGCACCCGGTTCCTTTGTCCGATCAAGTACCGCAATTTGTTTTACACCCTTTGGCAACGCCGCCAAAAACGCATCCACCGGGAACGGCCGATAAAGATGAATTTTAATCAGGCCAAATCCGGCCGGCAAATGCGCGATTGTTTCTTCGATTGTTTCACATGCGGACCCAAGCGCAACAATAACATTTTCCGCCTTTTTATCGCCGACATATTCAACCAACCCATACCGACGCCCCGTAAGTCGCGCGAATTCATCCATGCATTCCGCCACAATTTTCGGTGTCGCGGCGTAAAGTTCATTTGCGGCCTCGCGCCCCTGAAAATAAACATCGGGATTTTGCGCAGTTCCACGAATTGTCGGATTATCCGGATTCATCCCCATCGCGTGATAGCGTGCAACCAAATCTTCGGGAATCATTTTACGCAAAACATCATCATCGATACGGTTTAACCTTGATTCTTCGTGACTTGTTCGGAACCCATCAAAGAAATGCAAAAACGGTACGCGCGCACGAATTGTTGCCGCATGCGCAATCGCCGCCATATCATGTGCCTGTTGCACATTGTGCGACGAAAGCAACGCAAAGCCCGTCGACCGCACCGCCATAACGTCACTATGGTCACCAAAAATCGACAGCGCATGTGTCGCAAGTGCCCGCGCCGCAACATGCATAACAAACGGCGTCTGTTCCCCGGCGATTTTATACATATTCGGAATCATAAGCAAAAGCCCCTGCGACGCGGTAAAGGTCGTGGCAAGTGTCCCCATTTGCAACGCGCCATGCATCGCACCCGCCGCACCACCTTCGGATTCCATTTCGATTATTTGCGGAATTGCGCCCCATATATTTTTCTTGTGCTGAAACGACCATTCATCGGCCAGTTCGCCCATAGTACTGCTTGGGGTAATTGGATAAATCGCCGCAAAGTCCACACAGCGATACGCAACATCCGCCGCCGCCCAGTTTCCATCAACAATTAAATTTGCCATATCTTAAATCCCCTTTTTTTATTTCGCCCAATCATAGCCCCTTTTCAAACCAAAGGCAAGGGATTAAAACACCAACCCTTGAAACATTGTTTTTATTCATTATATCTTGTTTATCAAAATCGGCATAGAATATAACAAAAGGAGTAAGTTTATGTTTAAACCATTAAATAACTATGTGCTTATCAAACGAATGGATGAAGATAACAAAACCGCCGGCGGAATCATTATTCCGGACACCGCCCGTGAAAAGCCCGCACGGGGCGAAGTAATTGCGGTCGGCGACGGCGAATTTCAAAACGGGGCGCGAATGGCGATGACCGTAAAGCCCAAAGATATTGTTTTGGTCGCGAAATGGGCGGCATCTGCGAACGAGGTTAAAATTGATGGCAAGGAATATGTTCTTGTCAAAGAATCTGATATTTTGGGAATAATTAAATAAAAAGGGGGAAATTATGGCAAAAGATATTATTTTTAATACTGACAAAATTGCGGAGGGTGTTGATAAACTTGCCGATGCGGTAAAGATTACTATGGGGCCAAAGGGTCGCACGGTCGTTATCGATAAATCTTATGGCGCGCCGGTCGCAACCAAGGACGGTGTTACGGTCGCCAAGGCGGTATCTTTGCAAGCCCCGGCGGAAAACATTGGCGCACGCATGATTCAAGAAGTTGCGAAAAAGGCGGGCGATGATGCCGGGGACGGAACGACTACGGCAACGGTACTGGCTCAAAAAATCTTTCGCGAAGGTCGTCGCGTTATCGCCGCGGGCATGAACCCAATGGACATCAAGCGCGGAATTGACATCGCAACCGCCGCGGTCGTGTCGGATATTGAATCGCACGCGCGCCCGGTGAAAAACAGTTCCGAAGTTGCCCAGGTTGCAACGATTTCTGCAAACGGCGACGCGGACATTGGTAAAAAAATCGCCGATGCAATGGAACGCGTTGGCAAAGAAGGCGTTATCACGGTTGAAGAAGCCAAGGGATTGGACACTGAAATCGATGTCGTTGAAGGCATGCAATTCGACCAAGGTTTCATGTCGCCATACTTTGTCAGCAATAGCGAGAAAATGATTGCGGAACTTGACGGCGCGCAAATACTTGTTTCCGAAAAGAAAATCACGGGGATTCAAGCATTGTTGCCAATTCTGGAACCCATCGCACAACAGGGCAAACCGTTGCTTATTATCGCCGAAGATGTTGAATCCGAAGCGTTGGCGACATTGGTGTTGAACCGTCTGCGCGGGGGATTAAAGGTTTGCGCGGTCAAGGCACCGGGGTTTGGCGACCGCCGCAAAGAAATGTTGCGCGATATTGCGATTGTGACGGGCGCGACGGTTGTGTCAGACGATATGGGAATGACGTTCGAAAACCTGACGCCGGCGGTGTTGGGCGCGGCAAAGCGTGTTGTTGTCGATAAATCAACAACACTTATTGTCGGTGGCGCGGGTGATAAAAAGGCGATTGCCGCACGCGCGGACGAAATTCGTGCGAATATAAAGACAAGCACCAGTGACTATGACCGTGAAAAATTGTCTGAACGGCTTGCGAAAATCGTTGGTGGTGTCGCGGTTATCAAGGTTGGTGGCATGACCGAAGTAGAGGTCAAAGAAAAGAAAGACCGCGTTGACGATGCACTGGCGGCGACACGTGCCGCGGTGGCGGACGGAATTGTCGCGGGTGGTGGCGTTGCACTGTTGCGCGCGGGCGCGGCATTGGCCAAGGCCAAGGGCGAAAACGCCGATCAAAATGTCGGTATCGATATCGTTCGTCGTGCAATTGTTGCGCCGTGTGCACAAATTGCGGAAAACGCCGGCGTGTCGGGCGAAATTGTCGTGGGCAAGGTTTCTGAAAACAAAGAATATAATTTTGGATACAACGCGCAAACCGGCGAATACGTCGATATGATGAAGGCGGGAATTATTGACCCGGTCAAGGTTGTAAAAACCGCAATCATGGCGGCGGCATCGACGGCGGGCGTATTGCTTACCACCGGTGCGGTGATGGTTGAAATTCCCGAAGAAAAACCCGCATCACAAATGCCGGGCGCCATGCCAGGTATGATGTAAAAAGACGGCGGCAAAACACAACCCTTTGATAACAATGTTATCAAAGGGTTTTTGGTTTATTCACATTATTTAGGAATACCCGCTATTGTAGTTCGTTGAGCAACGAAAGGAAAAGCAACAAACCATTGAGTATTTTGTTCAGTAATAGTTTTCAAATTATACCTCATAGCAATTTCTGTTGGGGAACAATCATGATTGAGTTTAATACCTAAAAGATAAAGACAATAATCCTCAAATCTTTTGTGTTCATCTCGATTATAATCCAAGTATACACCAGTTGCCGTCGCAACATTATTTTCACCAACGGCTGGTAAGTAATATGTATCACTGACTGTACAACCTGTTGCAAGACATGCGATACCAATAACTATTTTTTTCATGAGATTCTCCTTTTTTGTATAAAAATAGCCGCCATACAACGATGGTGGCCGGGGAGTTGGTGTTAACAAGTGAATGTTCCGTGCCTTACGGTTGAACGGCTCCCCGACCAAAAAGCCAGGGACGGTAACGATGCGAAAAGCATCGAAATCATAGAATTACGATGCTTTCGCACCGCACTTGTGAGCCACCACAGCCCCGCCGTACATCCCTGCACGACACAATGATTATTATTTATCAAACAAACAAAATCAACAGAAAAAACTATTCAAAATCAATATCTAAATCTGCGAAATCATCATGGTCGGCGTTGGGGACGATGATTATTTTGTCGTTATCGCCAATCCATTTCTGCGAAAGTTCCATCGGTACGACATCATCGTCCGCGCCAACATAGTGCAACGCACGCACGTCCGGCAACCGTTTCAGGTCTAACGATTGCCGCAACGGTGTGTCCCCAAAATACGCCGTCCAATCCGCATGATTCAGCACGCCCGCAATCGTAATCCACTTTTTGATCGGCAACGCTGGGTTGCGCTTTATAATCAAACCGCCGACCATCGCACCGCCGGAATACCCAATCAAAACAATTGGCCGGCCGGATGCAACCTGGGTCACGGCCATACTCATCGCATTTATCACCGCCGGCGCGAAACGCCCATCGGTCCAGTATTTTTCGTCGCATTTTTCGGACATTATATACTGGCACGGGCGCGCAATATAAACAACATTAGGGGCGGCATCGCGCATCGCCAAATCGCGCACCATTGTGTCGCGCGGTGTCGGGTCGCCCGTCGGCGCGCCATAGGCATCAAACGAATGACCATCGCCTTCGATATAAATATGCACCGGCGCGCGCGTGTCGGTGTTTTTTTGGTATGTCACAATATCAAACTTGCCCGCGTGCACCGGAACAGTCGCAAAATCATCCGCCGGTCGCCACGTCGCCGCACAAGAACACAATAAAAACGCAAAAAATATCCCCCGCATAATACAATTATACACCAAAAACAAAATTTCACCAAAAACAATAAAATTGTTTGACAAAAGAATTTTTTATACTATATTTATAGCACAATAATTAAAAAAGGCAAAAAATGTTTAAAAAATTGAAAGCAAAACTTGATGCGAAACGCACGCGTCGCACGGCCGACCAAGTGGCGGCGAACAAACGTGCCCAACAAACGGAAACCGCATTCGAACGTGCAATATTATTTCCTTTTCGTATGATTGCACGCGCGTTGCGATGGATTTTTGATACTGTTTGTGCGGTTTGTTCGTGGATTTGGGACGGTATAGTTTGGGTGGCAAATAAAATCTGGAAATGGTTGTGTAGAATCAATTTGGTTGGACTTATCAACCTGACCTTGCTTACCGCGATAATCGTGCTGTTTTCCATACTGATAATCAATATCGTAAATTGCCGTCGTGCACCGGTTGTTGTTCACGCGGGCGAAAAGGCCGTGACGGTTGTCGCAAAATCTGGGGCAAAAACAATATCGAAAACCATACCGGTCAAACGCGATGCGAAAACGGGCAACATGGAAACGACAATAAATGTTGTTGAAACCGTTCCGTCCGATGATCCGACACTAAAACCCCAAGGCGACGGGAAAATATACGGCGACATTATCATCGAATCGCGTGAAGAAGCAATTGTTTTGAAAAATGGCGCGCATATTCGCGGGAACCTTTATTTACAAAATATGTATAAATATGTTTTGCCGTGCGACATAAAAATCGAAGGTAATTTATTCCTGCGCGATTTAGGTATCTTGCATTTTTGCGGGCGATTTGATATAACGGGAAACATATACGTCACGCCAAATTCTTCGTTTGGACCAATTCCAAAGAACGCATACCTGGGCGGACAAATAATTTTATAAAAAGGGGAACAAATATGAAAAAAGTAAAACTTAAACGGATCAGTGGTGACGAATGGCGGATTTCATATCCGTCTTGGAATGGCCGCATGTCAGAACATTACACAAATTTAGCCCAGGCATTGCGCCGATGGGTTGAATTACAGTTAGAATCAAGAAAATCAAAACGTCGGTAAAAAAACGCCAAATGGCGTTTTTTTTACTATCAAAAAAATCAAAAATATGGTATAATGCCACGTGCACATAACAAAAGGAATAAATATGAAAACACTTGAAAAGATTTTATCCACATTGGTAAAAAACCTTGGCTATACAATCGTGTTGGTCTTGGCGATTATATTGTTTGCGATATTTTCTGACGGTTTAATCAGTGGCGCGATAACCGCGATATCGGCACTGATTGCATACGCATGCATTGTTGCGCTGTATCGTGAATTCAAAAAAACACCGGCGAAAACAAAACCAACAAAAAAGAAATAGAAAAAAATAATCATGATAAAAATGGGCGCGTCGCGCCCATAATTTTTTCACATAAAACAACAAATTATTTTTTATCAGTTTCATTGTCATCCGCGTCTTCATCGGATTCCGGCCTTGATTCTGCCGCGGTGCGCGCATGCTCGGACATTTTTGATAACGCAATCACCATTTCCATACCGCGTTGCAATTGATAATCACGTGCATCCTTTTCTTCGTCGGTCAATTCACGGTCATCGTCATCATCGTCTTTCTTATCGGTTTTTTCCGCCTTTTTCTTTGCCTTTTTTTCTGCCTCTTCATTTTTTAGGGCATTACGGAAAGACGCTTCGGAATAAAAACTTTCGCGCTTTTCAATTTTTTCAACTTTGCTCTGCAAAACCTCTACATCCGGGGTAATTCCGGTATTTTGAATTGATGTACCACTTGGGGTATAATATCGCGCAATCGTCAAATGAATTGCCGTTCCATCGCCAAAAGGTTTTTGCTGTTGTACACTGCCCTTGCCGAAACTTTGCGACCCCATAATTACACCACGGCCGTTATCTTGGATTGCACCCGCGACAATTTCGGATGCCGATGCCGACCCATGATTAATCAGAACGACCAATGGTTTCCCATCCGTCATATCACCCGGTGTTGCAAAACTGCGTTCTACATCGGTCTTGTTTTTTCCGCGCGTGGACACAATTTCACCACCATCCAAGAATGCATCAGAAACCTCAATCGCCGCGGTCAAATATCCACCTGGGTTATTACGAACATCCAAAACATAACCCGCGACATTTTTCTTTTGAAGTTTTGTTATCGCATCGCGTAAATCCTTGGCCGTTGTCGCACCAAAGTCCGAAATACGAATATACCCAACCTTTGGTGTCTCTTCGTCCGCATCGGCCAATGTTTTTTCACTAAACTTTACCGATTGCACCTTGATAATCGCGCGTTTAAGTGTCAATGTTTTTGGTTCTTCTGTTCCCGACACAACGGTAAGTTTCACCTTGGTTCCGGGTTTCCCCTTCATACGCTTTACCGCCTGGTTCAATGTCAAATCAAACACCGGTTCATCGTCAATATGCGTGATATAGTCGCCCGCCTTTATCCCCGCCTTGGCCGCCGGCGTATCATCAATTGGCGAAATCACACGCACCGCCCCACGATCGGACGTAATCTGTATCCCCAGGCCCCCAAAAGAACCACTGGACTTATCATTAAAATCTTTGAAATCATCCGCCGACAAATACGACGAATGCGGGTCCAACGCTTCCAACATACCGTTCATCGCGCCTTCCAACATCTTGCGTTCATCGACTTCTTCGACAAAGTTTTCACGCGAAACCTCAAACACCATGGCAAGTTTTTTAAGTTCCGTATATATTTCTTCATCCGTCATATGAACGATGGGTTCTTTTTTCTTTTCCGGCGCGGCGCAAACAATCACCGGCACACACAAAGCAATCAAAACAAAAATTTTTTTAAGCATAACAAATCCTTTTGCGCAGATTTTATAATAAAAAAATCGTGTCCGCAACACGATTTTTCGGATTTTTAATTTGCACTTTATTAACGTTTTGAAAATTTTTGTTCAAGTTTTAATATCTCGGCCATTTGTTGACGCATAAAAAGAACTTTTTCATGCGTATTTCTTTTTCCTTTCTCGGTCTGTGGATTGGTTCGCAAATCCTGTGACGCCTTAAGGAAACGCTTCATCAACACGCTTTCCGCACGATATTTCATAATTTCCTGCATTTTTGGGTTACGCAAACTCATCATTCGCCAAAGTGACGATTGGTGATATTCCAAATATTTTTCATAAACACGTTTTTCTATTCGTAAATCAGTTTGCAATGGGGCGAAAATATCCGCATAAATAAGATGATAATCGGCTTCGGCAAAATCTATAAAAGATAATTTGCTTGTTTCAGGGTCATAATAGACGTTCCCAGAATTCAAATCGCCATGCGACCACGCCATATATGTATCATAGGTAAAAGAATCTATTTGTTCACAAAACTTTCTCATTTGCAAAATTTCATTCTTATTAAACCACCTATCCATTCGATTATTGATAAAATTCATCAAAACATCAAACTTAAATTCTGTCGTTATTTTATGATTCAATTCCGTATGAACCGGTTTCAGTTCATTCATATCAACAAGAAAAGTCCCTATACTATTCACAATTTCATATTGTTGCCGCTTGGACAATTTAATAAAAACATCTTTGGTTAATTTATCACCCGGGGCGCGTTCTTCCAAAATTTGATATTCATCATCATTTATAAATTCCATCTTTGGAACATTATATACCGTATGATTTACCCCACGCAACGCATCTATGCATTCCTTGGTTCTATGTTGCTTGGCAAGCCAACTTTGTCTCTGTTCTTCGGTCGCATTTGGCAAAGGACGTTTTAATACATATCCACCGCCGTAATAAACGGCGTAAGTTTCACGTCCATGATTCAAATTTCTTATATCTGTCATAACATGGACTAATATAATACTTTATTTTTATTTTGTCAAGTATAATTTATTCTTCCTTGAAAATTCTTGCGGGGTCAACGACTTTGTTGCCACGCCGCACTTCCAAATACATTTCGGGTTTATCCGGATTCATCCGCCCCACGGGTTCGCCACCTAAAACCTCTTGCCCAACAATAACATCGATGTTCCCAAGGTTCGTCATCACCGTATTATATCCGTTTTTATGCGAAATGATTATAACACGACCATATCCTTTGAAACTGTCCGCGAATTTCACAACACCATCGGCGGGCGCCGCAACCAATGCGTCCGACCGCGTATGAATCCGCCAACCGTCTGATTTCAACCCCAACGCCGTCTTTTCGCCAAATCGCACAACAATACGCCCACGCACCGGCAGATTTAATTTTCGGGTTGAAAAACGCGCATCTTCGGACATTTCGGAACTCCCCACGCCGGCTGACAATTCGGAAATACTTTTTGCGCGCGCCGACAATTCACGCAATTTTTTTTGCAATGCCGCATGTTCGCCCCGCAACTTTTCATTTTGCGCCGACCGCCGCCGCAATAATTTATCAAGCAAACTTTTTTCATCGGCATATTTTTTCGCGGTTCTATCAAGTTTTTCTTTTTCAATCGCACGCGCCGCACGAATTTTATCAAGTTCCGCAATTTTTTCCGCCGCATCGCGAATATGTTCTTCCAAATTATCCGCCATACCCGTCATCACCGCGGATGTTAGGACGAAATTATGCATATCATCGGTATCAAAACTTGGGTTCGCGGCAAAGAACAAAACCGTCGCCGCCGCATCCGCCACACGTTCGCGATTTTTTTCCAATTCCGCCGAAACAACCGCGCGCCGCGCATCCAATTCTGCAATTTTTTTTGCCAATTCCGCACGCAATTCTTCCAACGACGAAACCTTGTCCGCCGCGGTCACAAGTTGTTTTTTTGTTTTTTCAACATCCTTGTCGGACGATTTAACCTGTTGTTCAAGTTGCTTGTTTTTCTGTTCCGTCTGGCGAATTTGCTGTTGAATTTTATCAAGTTCCGACGGGGCGGCACACACAAACCCCGTCCCCCCTAACAAAATTCCCAAAACCACCGCCACACGCAACATTTATTTCACAATCACCTTTAGGTGCGTTTTTTTACCACGTTGCACCATAAATTCCGGCTTTTTCGCAATAACCGCACGCCAATCAGTCAATTTTTCACCATCAATTTGAACACCACCCTGTTCTATCATACGACGTGCATCAGATTTGGTATCAAACAGCGCCGCCGCACACAGGAAATCAAGTGCCCCCATCTGATCCGGCATTTCAATTTCCACCGACGGCACATTTTGCATATCGCCGCCACCACCAAACAGCGCCGCCGCCGCGCGTTCCGCCGCATCTGCCGCCGCCGCACCATGCGCGATTGTTGTCGCCGCCCGCGCCAGAATTTTTTTCGCATCGTTCAATTCCGAACCTTGCAACCGCGACAACTTTTCAATTTCATCCATCGGAATTTCCGTAAAGATTTTAAGGAACTTTTCCACCAATTCATCCGGCGTATTACGAAAATATTGCCAATAATCATACGGCGATAATTTGTCTTCATTTACCCAAACCGCATTTCCGGCTGACTTTCCAATTTTATTCCCCGCGGCATCTGTAATCAATGCGGTGGACAAAACATATGCCTCCTTGCCCAATTTTTTACGTATCAGTTCGATTCCCATAACGGCATTTCCCCACTGGTCCGCACCACAGAGTTGCAACACACAACCATATTTTTGATAAAGCGTCAAAAAATCCACCGCTTGGAACGTCATATAGTTAAATTCTAAAAACGTCATTCCGTTTTCCAACCGACGTTTTACACTTTCCATGGACAACATACGCGGCACGGTAAAGTCCGTTCCAAATTGCGCAAGGAAATCAATATGCCCATAATTCTTCATCCAATCATAGTTATCAACAATAATCGCGCCCGCCGCGCCATCGCCAAAATTCAAAAACTTGGAATAAGATTTCTTAAGCCCCGCGATATTTTTGGCCAAAGTTTCTTCGGTCATCATCGGCCGGCCCGTATCACGCCCCGACGGGTCACCAATGCGCCCGGTTGCACCACCAACCAACATCAATGGCCGATGTCCATATTTTTGCAACCATCGCATCATCATAACGGGGACAAGGTGCCCCACATGCAACGAATCCGCCGTTGGATCCGACCCCAAATACGCGGTGATTTTACCGTTATTTAGTGCATCGTTCAACGCCCCCATATCCGAACACTGGTTTATAAACCCGCGCAATTCCAATTCATGTAATAAGTCATTTTGCATAATATACCTCAACTAAAATTCAACCATTGATTATGTCAATTCTAACCGAACCCCGGGCAAAATTCAACCAAACTTTTTTCGTAAAAACAATTTGACAAAAAGTTTATACGCACAACAAAAAAACGGGCGCATCCGTCTTCGCTACCGCTCCGTCGCGATTGGATGTGCCCGCACTAACTACTAGCCACTAACACTTACACTTATTTCAACATTTTTGCGACTTCGTCGGCCAAATTATCTTCGCGTTTTTCAATACCTTCGCCCAAAACGAAATACGCAAACCCGGCAAGTTTACCGCCCGCTTCGTCTAAAACCTGTTTAACAGATTTAGACGGATCCATAACAAACGGTTGTTCTTCCAACACCGATTCCGCATACCATTTCCGAATACGGCCATTTACCATCTTTTCGACAATGTTTTCCGGTTTGCCCGCCGTCGCGCCGGATTCAATGAACACCTTCTTCTCGCGTTCAACCGCCACCGGGTCAACATCGGCAACCGTCATAAATTCCGGTTTATTCGCGGCAATGTGCATCGCAATTTTCGGTCCGATTTCATTTATTTTATCCGAATCGCCGTCAATCGCGACCGCAACACCAATTTGCCCCATTCCCGGAACAAGTGCGTTATGAATATAACTAAACACATGGTCACCCGAAACCTTTGCGATACGGCGCAGATTCATATTTTCGCCAATCGTCGCGATTGTCGCCGCGATATCATCGTGCACCGCGGCAAGCGTCGCATCAAAATCACCGGACAATTCCAACGCCTTGTTCGCAACATCTGCGACCAACTTTTGGAATTTATCATTTTTCGCAACAAAGTCCGTTTCGGCGTTTAATTCAACGACACATCCCATATTGTCGCACTTTACAACGGTCACCAATCCCGACGCCGCAACACGACCGGCCTTGGACGCGGCCTTGACAATACCCTTTTGACGCAGCCAATCCGCCGCCGCTTCGATATCGCCATTATTTTCAATCAATGCCTTTTTGCAATCAAGCATCCCCGCGGATGTTTTTTCACGTAATTGCTGAATAAGTTTTGCTGTCACTTCCGCCATTTTTTCCCCCTTTTTTAATAAAGATTGATTTTGTTGCCCGATTTTTTCACACCAGGCAACACACATTTTGATTATTTATCGGCTTTTTCTGCCTTGTCCGCTTTATCGGCCAACTTGCTGCGGCGAACTTCGCGTGCTTCGGAAACCTTGGACTTTTGTTTCATTTCTTTGTCTTTCATTTCATCTTCCAACGCATCGTTCGCATCATCGACCATGGATGCCTCTACCTTTTTGCCGGCCGCCCCACCAAGACGCTTTTCAATACCGGACAAAATCGCATCCACACACAAATCGCAATAAAGTTGAATTGCGCGCGACGCATCGTCATTTCCCGGCACCGGATAGTCAACCATTTCCGGATTTGCGTTCGTATCACAGATTGCAATTGTCGGAATATCCAAATTTTTCGCTTCGCGTACCGCGTTCATTTCGCGTGGCACATCAATAACAATCATAACCTGCGGGATACCGTGCATAGCCAAAATACCACCAAACACATCGCGCAATTTTGCGACTTCTTTGGTCATAACACCAACTTCTTTCTTGGTAAGACCCAATTTATCGGCATTTTCAATATCCGATTCCATCTTTTTCAAACGACGAATCGATTGCGACACGGTTGTCCAATTGGTAAGCATCCCACCCAACCAACGATTATTCACATAAAATTGCCCGGTACGTTCCGCCGCATCTTTGACAATATCTTTGGCCTGGTGCTTGGTCGCAACAAACAAAACCTTGCCACCGGCGGCGGTAATCGCCTCAAGTGCGACCAGTGCGCGGTGCAACAACGGTGCGGTTTTATTCAAATTGATAATATGAATTTTATCTTTGACCCCATAAACATACGGTGTCATGAGTGGATTCCAACGACGGGTGTGGTGTCCGAAATGAACGCCGGCCTCCATCAATTGTTGCATAGAAAATTTTGGCAATGCCATGATTTATCCTTTTTGTTTCTGTTAAATCCTCGCCCTGGTGGGAAATGCAAACCGGAAAGCCCGGACAGAAACCCCACACAACGGCTGTGTTCTTCGCGCCAAACGGCACGTGCCATCATAATATGATAAAAATTTCAAAAAAGCAAGTATTTTTTATAGTGTTAGTGATAGTGATTAGTGGTTAGTGAAACATACCCTGCCCCGTTCCACGGGGCCCCACTAACACTAACCACTTACACTAACACTTTTCACTTGTGTTTTCATATTTATGTTTTATGATACAAACATAAACATAGGATTGGGGAAAAATCGATGAAAAAAAAGAATAAAAAATCTGTGGGCGGGCGGATACGCACCGCACTTGTTATCGCAATTTCTGTTGGAATCGTTGCGGCATCTGGGCTTTATTGGCTGGGGCATCGTGGCGCACATATAACAAAGATGGATGTTTATGTTTCCGCCCCAACACCAACAAATTTCACAGATGACGCGTCCACGGTGCTTTCAAACAATTTCCCAAACATAAACAATAACCGCGAATTATCCAAACCTGCCACACTACGCATATCTTATGATTCGGTGTCTGGTCCAAATAATTCGGCGTTCAAATACGATTCGTCAAATACCAAGGTTGCCGAAAATGTCAAAATAACACCCATGGTCCGCGGTACATGGAAAATGCCAAGTCCGAACGAAATAACATTTACCCCCGAACAAGATTGGCCGACGGCAACCAAGTTTACCGTAAAAATCAGCAACAAATTATTTACGCGTGATGTTCGCCCAAATCGTTCAACCGTATCTTTCAAAACTGAACCAATTGTTGCAACAACCGACATATTTAATACATATGCGACACCGGGTGAAAAAAATTCGGTCACCGGTGTTGCGATAATATCATTTAATTATCCGATCCAAACGCGCGATTTTGCGAACAAGGTTTCAATAAAACTTGACGGACGACATATTGATTTTACCGTAAAGTTCGATAGGTACATGCGCACCGCGATGATACAAACCACGCCAATAAAAATAACCGACGAACCGCAAACATTGCGCCTTAAATTAAATCGCATATCGGATGCGGACGAAAAATCACGCACGGAAAAGATAACCGCAAAAACAATCATAAATTCCGCAGACGACTTCTTTAAAATCGCGGATGTCACGACGATAACCGCGGACGATAAATTTGGCAACCCGCAACAATTATTATTGCTAAACACAACCGCGGCGGCAAAAGAAAATACAAATTGGTCAAAATATATCACCGCATATTTATTGCCAAAGAAAAAAGCGTCGGAACCCGACGAAGATGTTCATGCATGGGCACGTGATGAAATTACCCCAGAAATTCTTAATAAATCCGAAAAACTTGCACTTAAACATGTTGAATTTGTAAATCCGGCGGGAACATATCAATATGCATTTTCATACGATGTTTCTGATGATGTGACAAGGTATATTTATGTCGATATTGCACCTGATATGCAATCGGAAAACGGATTTATAATGAAAAACGGCATGAACACCGTTATGTCGGTGGCATTCCCAGAACGCAGTGTCAAAATTGTTGGCCGTGGCGCGTTGCTTTCGCTTGCCGGCGACAAAAAGTTGGGACTTGTGGCACGTGGTGGCGTTGATACGGCACATGTCGATATATATAAAATAGAATCGCGCGAAATAAATCATCTTATTACACAAACATATAATTTATTTTCAAACCTTGAATTCCGCGCACCTTGGGTTTTTGATGCGTACGATATGTCGGTTGTTTTTCAAAAGAAAATACCATTTGCAAACACGGCACGCGACCATGTGAATTATACTTCCGTCAACCTTGGCGAATACCTTGATAGAACATATAAAGATCAAACGGGTATATTTGTTATAAAGGCCGGTGCAACCGAAAATGATGCCGAATATGGTGATGCACGGCTTATATTGCTAACGGATCTTGGAATTATCCGCAAAATAAATCTTGATAGGTCTTCGGTCGTATTCGTTTCATATTTGTCCGATGGCAAACCCGCCAAGGACATTGATATCACGGTCCTTGGCCGAAATGGTCAACCAATATGGTCTGGGGTCACAAACACGGACGGCGTTATCGATATTCCGCATTTTTCATATGACGAATATCGCAATGCCAAAGAACCGGTTGCAATCATTGCCCGCACCGGAAATGATGTATCGTTTATCCCCTATAATGCCGAAGGCGAACAAACAACCGAATTTTCAAAATTTGATGTTGGCGGAACATACACATCAAACACGACACCACTGCGGTCATTTGTGTTTTCGGACCGTGGCATATATCGCCCCGGCGAATCCGTCATAATTGGCGCGATTGTTGAAAATCAAAACTTTTCATCCGTTGCGGAAATCCCGGTAAAAATCGAAATTACCGACCCACGCGGGCGCACAATGCTTGAAAAAAAGATTTCACTTAATTCGGACGGAATGTTCGATGTTACCCATCAATTATCAACCGACGCAACCATCGGTCGATACGATGTATCCATATATTCATTGAATAATCGCGGCCGAATCCAAGATTCAATCGGAACCGCGCAATTCAATGTCCAAGAATTTGTTCCCGACACAATGAAAATAAATGTTCAGGTGGACAACGCAAAAACAAACGGTTGGATTTCCCCCGAAAATATTCAGGCAACCGTGTTTTTGAACAACCTTTACGGCACACCCGCAACCGACCGCCGTGTTTCCGCGCATGCAACATTACGCCCATTTAATTTCACATTTGACGAATATCGCGAATATAAATTCACCGGCAATTTCATATCTGATGGTGTGATATCGCGCGGTCTTGCCCACGCCGGCCAAACATTTAGTATTGATTTGCCCGATGTGCGCACCAACGAAAACGGTGTTGCAAAAATAGATGTGAATTTTAATCGCGAAATTCCAATGGGCACATATATGTTGAACCTTGAAATTCGCGGGTTCGAAGCCGGCGACGGCAAAAGCATTCAAACCGCCATCGCGTCCCGTGTTTCAAACCTAAGATACCTTGTGGGCTTTCATGCGGATTCCGATTTATCCTATGTTGCACGCAATTCCGAACATAAAATCAAACTTATTGCACTTGATAATGATGCCAAGGCCACAAATGCCGAAAACCTTAGTCTAAAATTTATCAAGCGCGAAAATTTAACAAGCCTTATCAAGGACTATGCCAATAATTATAAATATAAAACTACATCGCGCGACACCGTCGTTTCTGTGACGCAATTGACAATACCCGAAAAGGGAACCGAAATCGAACTAAATACCAAAAACGGCGGAACATATTATGTTCAAATAACGGATGCGGACGACAACATATTGGCAAACATTGAATACTTTGTGGCCTCTGATGAAGATGCCGAACTTGGGGGCGATGCGAACGCAGAATTACAAATAAAGCTTAATAAAGACGAATATAAACCCGGCGAAACAATAAATATCGGAATTGTTGCACCATACACCGGAACCGGTCTTATCACAATTGAACGCGACAAGGTTTATGCACATACATGGTTTAACGCAACCACGACCGCATCGACCCAGAAAATCACCCTGCCCGACGATTTCGAAGGCACGGGATATATCAATGTTTCGTTTGTCCGCAACATCAACAGTCGCGATATCTTTACCAGTCCGTATACATATGCAATCGCGCCATTTTCAACAAATATCGACAAGCATAAAATCAAGGTTGAATTAAAAACCGAACCCATAATACGTGACAATAAATTGGATATTGAATATTCAACCAACAAAGATTCTGATTTAATGATTTTCGCGGTAAACACCGGAATTTTGCAAGTTGCCGGATATGAATTACCAAGTCCAATTAAACATTTCTTTCAAAAGGCGGCATTGCAAGTCCAAACGACCCAGATATTGTCACTATTGTTGCCGGAATACAATATCTTACGCGAAGTCGCCAAAACCGGGGGCAGCGACGAATCTTTTGCGGATTTCGCGAACGAAAAATCGGCACTAAGCAACCCATTTGCGCGTAAAAATCTGCCGTCTATTGCATTTTATTCGGGCATATTAAAAACAACCGCAAATGAAAAGAAAAACATAAGTTTTGAAATTCCCGAATACTTTAACGGCTCAATCAATGTATATGCCGTTGCGGCGTCAAACGGCGCAATCGGTTCGGCACACACATCCACAACCGTTCAATCACCGGTTATTATATCGGTATCTGCACCATCGTTTGTTGCACCAAATGACAAATTTACCGTAAACACAATAGTATCAAACCTAACCCCTGAATCCGGCGAAAACGCAACCGCACGCGTGGACACGTCATCGTCGAACAATTTACTGGCCATCGCAAATAATACAAACACAATGTCCGTCCCTGAAAACACCGAAAAACTTTGGGCATTTGATGTAACGGCAAATAACACACCGGGGACAACCGACATAAATGTATCAACAACATTGTTTGACGATAAAAACACCGCAATCGCGTCACGTCGCACATCAAACAGTTTATCAATAAGACCCGCAACAACATTTACAACGGAAATAAAGACTGGGATATTAAAAGACACGAACACGACACTACGGCACTTTGAAAACAATATGTATGACGAACATTTTACACGAACAATTTATATTTCCAGTTCGCCATCTGTATTGGTCCGTCCGTTGTTTATGTATCTTAAGAATTACGATTATACATGCACGGAACAAATGGTATCGAAAACATTGCCTTATGTTTTAATGCCAGAAAACAAATTGCTTGGGACCGAATACAAAGATTCCGCCGAAAAAATTGCCAAGACGATTCAAACCCTTGGGAATCGGCAAAACAACGACGGTTCATTTACACTTTGGGCAAACGGTTCGGATTATGTCGAAAGTTTAACAAGTGATACAACCCCATACGTCACCGCATATGTTATGAACTTTTTGACCCTTGCACGTCAATCTGGCTTTACCGTGCCCCAGTCAATGTTTGCACGCGGAATCGATTTCTTGCGTGAATATGCCGCGCAAAATACAACAACAAAAACCGATGCGTTCGCCAAGGCGTTTGCGATATATGTCCTTTCATTAAACGATTATGTGACGACAAGTTATATTGATTCACTCGAAGAATACGCAAACGAAATGATAAAAGATTGGCAAACCGGCCCAATCGGCGCATACATCGCTGCATCCTATAAAATGTTAAAACAAACGGACAAGGCATTTAATCTGATTTCAAAATACGAACTAAACAAACCGACACCAAAATCAAATGACAATATATTTAATAACGTTGTGGCAAACGATGCAAATTATACCTTTATCATGCGTCGCTATTTTGATACGGCAAAAAACGATTTGGAACAAAGCATAATGGAATACATAAATGCCGGAAATTATGATTCTTTTGTTGCGGCGGCAATTGTAATGTCCGTATTTGTTGATACAGAAAGCCTGAACCTTGGCGACACAGATGCCATATCAATACTTGCCGACGGGAAACAGGTTAAACCACAATTTGAATCAGGCACAATTTATGCGAACCTGCCCCGGGAAATAACAAAATTGAATATTGGATGCAAGAATTGCAAAGAACCATTATTCTATACAATGTTGCAACAAGGTTTCCCGAAATCTGTTTCACCCACATCACATGGATTGGATGTCACGCGCACATATTATGATGCGGACGGCAACGAAATTCATTCCGGTAAAATCGGCGATATCGTCGATGTCAAAATATCGGTTCGTGCGCGTGGCGATACGGACTATGTTGAAAACGCGGTTATATCGGATTTATTGCCGGGTGGATTTGCCCCAATATCTGATTCCCTTGCCGGCGATATGGATTTTAGCGAAATTCGCGAAGACCGTGTGTTAATATACGCAAACATCGGCCGCACACCATTGGTATTTTCATATCGCGCGCAATTATCGGTTGCCGGAGAATTCACGGTCCCACCAATAACCGCGGCGGCGATGTATAATTCGGCCATTCGCGCCATTGGCGACGGGGGTAAATTTACCGTATCAAATGAAGCGAATTAAAAAAATCTTGCGATGGTTCGGAATTATTATTGGCGCACTTACTGTCGTATGGGCGATTATCAGGTTCTTTTTTACCGCACCGATATTAGACGGCATTTCTTTTTCACGCGCATATTACGACCGCGATGGAAAATTGTTGCGCCTGACCCTTGCCGCCGATGACAAATATCGCGTTTACACACCCCTTTCGGAAATAAGTCCACACATCGCGAACGCAATTATTTTATACGAAGATAAACATTTTTATAATCATATCGGCGTAAATCCAATTTCACTTTTTCGTGCGATAAAGCAATATGCATCCCGCACCCCACACCCGGTTGGCGCATCAACCATCACCATGCAGGTTGCACGATTAAAATACGACATAAACAGCAAAACTTTTCTTGGCAAAATGCAACAAATCGCACTGGCCTTTTACATTGACCTGTTTCATTCCAAAGATGAAATAATAGAAGCCTACCTTAACCTTGCACCATATGGTGGCAATATCGAAGGCATCGGCGCCGCATCAACAATATATTTTGGCAAACCCGCACGCGATTTAACAAAAATAGAATCAATCACACTTGCGACCGTTCCGCAAAACCCCGTAAAGCGCGGATTAAACACAACCACCGGCATAAAAAACCTTGAATCCATGCGTAAAAATTTGATTGAACGCTGGGTCGCTGAATACCCAACCGACACAAACCTTTTGACATTTGCCGACATGCCAATTGAAACAAAATCGCCGCGCGACCTGCCCTTTTTGGCGCCACATTTTACGGATTTTTTGAACACGCAAAAAATAAAGAAATCTGAAATCACGACAACATTGGATTTAAATCTTCAAACCAAAATGGAAAAAACAATCGCGCGCGAAATCGCCACACGCCGGTCGCATGGTGTCACAAATGCGGCGGCGATTTTGGTGAATTATAAAACAATGGAAACGCTTTGCTATATTGGTTCGGCAAATTATTTTGACCGCGAAATATATGGTGAAAACGACGGCGTTCGCGCCCGACGCAGCCCCGGTTCCACACTAAAACCCCTTATTTATGCCACCGCCACCGACATGGGATTGATACACGGCATGACATTATTGCGCGATGCGCGCGTAAACTTTGGCGTTTATGCGCCGGAAAATTCAGACAACGATTTTTACGGTCCCATCCTTGCGCACGACGCATTGACGCATTCACGAAATATCCCGGCAATAAACCTTGTCCGTGAAATCGGTGCAAAAAATTTTCATAAAATTTTGTCTGATTCCGGCGTTGCAAACCTGCGCCCGGCGGAACATTACGGCATATCTGTTGCACTTGGCGGGGCCGAGGTTTCAATGTTCGAACTTGCGGACATTTATGCAACAATGGCAAACCTTGGGGCGCGTCGCGCAATTAAAACAGAATTAAATTCACCAGACACAGAAATAACAAACCTTTTATCACCAGAGGCATTTTTCCTAACCATCGATATGTTGGGGCACCAATCAACACCGACGAAAAAAATTCCATTTGCAAAAAACACGCAAAGCCCGATAAAGCACTATTGGAAAACAGGCACATCGTCATCGTATCGCGACGCATGGACGGCGGGAATTTTCGGCGACTTTGTTTTGGTCGTGTGGGTCGGCAATTTTGACGGCACCCCGAACAATGAATTTAGTGGCGCACGTGCCGCCGCACCAATATATTTTGCACTTGGCCAAACGATTGCAAACCACTATGCATCAATCGGCACACCGATTACGGACAACAACTTTATGCGCCCAGAATTAAACGTAATAACCGTTGACATGTGTGAAATCGGTGGCAACATCGCCGGTCCATATTGCCCGAAAAAAGTCGCGTCTTATTTTATTCCGGGCAAATCACCACTTACCCGGAACACCGTGCACCGTTCGATTGCAATTGATAATAAAACCGGCCTGCGCGCATGCGACCCCGACCCAAAGACCACACACAATGAAATCTTTGAATTTTGGGATTCGGAATACATCGATATGTTTCGGCGCGCGGGTATCCGACGAAAAACCGCGCCGGCGTTTATGCCTGGATGCAAAGCCACGGAAACAAACGAAGATTGGGACGCGCCAACAATTGTGTCACCAATTCCCGACACAAAAATTGTAATAACCGCCGAACGCGATTTCGAACCAATCGGATTCATGGCATTTGGCGCGGATGCGGACGCAAAGTTATTCTGGTTTTTGGACGACAAAACATTGGGCACAACCAAAAGCGGCGAAACATTACAATATAACGTCCCCATGGGCGAACATATACTGCGCGTCACCGACCCCGCCGGCACCACAAGCGAGATGAGTTTTAGTGTGGTGAAATAGCGGATAGTGTAAGTGTTAGTGGTTAGTGAAGCGGGCGCGATACGCCCGTTTTTTTTTTTTTTTATTTCAGAGCATGAAGTTCCCCTTTCCTATGGAAAGGGGTCCGGCTGAACAGCCGGGGGGTATGGGTGATAAAAAAACATTATTACCACTACCCCGGCGGTGTTCCCCGCCACCCCTTCGCCAGTGAAGGGGAATTAAAACCGGCGCAATGCGCCGGTTCCACTTACACTAACCACTTACACTTACAACTAATACAAACCAAACTTGGTTATATAATTAAACGACAGGCCGATGATAAAATTGCTGCCATAACTTTCGGCGTCGCGCGCCTTGGCCCGACGATATTGCACATATGGTCCCAATGTGAAATCACCCCAAAGGTTCGTATCCATACGGGCAACGACACTTAAATCGCGTTCCAAATCCGTTCCGACATATTGCGAATAATCAAGGTATTCACGATAGTATCCATCGGTCGCAAATTTCACATCTTCGCGCAATTCGTATTCAAGTCGCCAACCAATTTCCGCGGCAAGTTTGCTGACTTGCCTATGCCCATATGTAAAGTCATATTCATACACGCCCGCGATATGCAAATCTTTGATTATCGGCGAATCGAACACCGCAAAACCCGCCATAGAACGCAAAACCTTTAACCGATTGTCCGTATCGTTCGCCGGGACAAATTCCGTTTCATACGCCGCCCGCGCCATTGGCCCAAGTTTGAACGAATCAAAATCCCAACACGCATAGTTCAAATTACTGGACAATAAAATTTTATCCGCACTTTCGTTCACGGTTTTTGGTTCATTATATGGTTGCAATTCCGTTCGCCCGTATTCCATAAACAAACTGTTGTCCCAATTCAAACGCCCATGTGTATATTCCAACGCCGTATCAAACACGCCCTTGATAAATTCTTGGCTATCGGCACTTAGTGCGGAAATCGGCGAATTATAATATTCATCAGAATGCCGAACCGTGGTCTTGGACAAATCAAGCCCGATTCGCCGAATATTCAAAATCAATTCTTTACCTTCTAAATCCGTGTCCGCGGCAAACACCGCCAAAGGCATGGCCGCCGCACACAAAGCAACAGAAATTTTTTTCATTTTTAGTTCCTTTGATTTTATTCCCAAAAAAATTATTACTTAAAAATATGCAAAAGTCCATTCTTATCTTGATACCGCCAACCGTTTTCGCGCAACGCCGATGTCAATGCCGCACGCCGACCGGCATTTGCCCGAAAGACGATTTGATTACCGCCAATGGATTCCGTTTCCAAATCAACCCCAACCCCGTTCGCGGCACGCCGAATTCGACCCCAATCCGCAAATTTATCATTTAACGTGGCAACAATTGTGAATTTATTATCCGCCTCTTCTTCGGTCGAAAGCCAATTACGAACATCATTTCCATCCAACCAATTTTTTGCGGCAACCCGATTCACGGTCATCTTTATATTCGCCGAATACGTCGTGTCCGAAGTTTTTTCCCCCGATATACCCGAACTTTCGACAAGTGTCGTAAGCACCGCATTTTTTTCATTCGCAACCGCCGTACGCAGTGCGCCCGCATCCGTATATGGCGACAACACATCAACAATAATTTGCCGCCGCGCATCATCAAACGCCATTTGCTTCGCCGTCGCGGCGGTGTCACTTGTCATATTCACATGCGCCGTCCCCACAAGGTCCGCCGCCATCGCAACCACCGGCAACGAAAATAAAACCACAATAGATAAAAATTTTTTCATACTTGTCATACCTTTATAAATGCCCTAAAACTTTGCCTGAATTCCAACATGGATTCCCATAGATTTATAAATCGATTCGATTTCATTGTCAACCTTGCAAACCCAACCCGGACATTCCGCCTGAATTTGTTTTATATTTTTGATTGTTTCATCATTTTCAAAATTATCAAGATTACCAGCATCCGAATAATACCCACTGTTTAGGTATGTATTCGCCTCGCCCCCGGACATGGTGTAATAATCAAATGTGAACCCAAGCGAGAAAAACACGCTTTCGGTCAACGCCGTCATATAATTCGCCCCCAATCCAATATGCCACGCATCGCCAAACCCGCCCTTGTCTTCGACACTTTTCGGATGTTGCCAATCGACACGATACGGCTGGTCCCCTGTCGAAGTATACATCGGCAATCCAAATTCAAACCGTGCATTAAATTTATTATACACATTTACATCATAATCTAAATCTAACGCTAAATATGGCCCCATCCATGTCGTTTCATAAGAATGACTTATACTTGGCAAATGAAACATATATGTCCCGGCTGTATTGACACCCGTCGCGCCACTTGCAATATCCCAAAAACCATCTTGATTCTCATCCGCAGGATTCCAAAGAACCTGTTGCGTTCCATTATATGCAATTATAACAATTGGGTCGCACTGTGTTTCATCGCCACCGTGAACATTCGTACAAAATCCGGTATCCACCGTTAAACCATAGTCATCTTTGGTTTCTAATTTATATTTCAAATACCGATACCCAATCGAAGGCGTCACACGCGCAACCCCAATTCGAAATGTATCCGGCAACCCAAATCCGGCATACAGCCCAAGCATATTACCACTGCTGCTTTGGCCAATGGACAACGAATGTCCAATCTGTTGCCCAAGCAATTCGTCCGCGTCTCCGTCATAATCAGTATCTTTCCACCATTCGGTAATAAAATATCCGCCATTGGTAATATCGTCATCAACCATATTGGAATCACCAAATTGCATACCATACTTTGCCCCGGCCTCTATCAACAGTGGGGTTGTATCGCCACCGAACACATATTTCATATCACCTTCTATCACATTCCAACGAATGTTATCATAGTGCAACTTACTGCCGGCCTCTTTCATTTCAAAGTTCCAATTTGCAAATTCATGCGACAGCCCAAGGTCAAAAAAGAAACCCTTTTCCACTTTATTTTTATTATCCACAAACCGCGTCTGGTTCGAAACCTGTTTATCACCCGTTCCAACAACCCGCGTATAATCTTGGTACGGCGCACCAATATATGCATTATTGTTCGGCGCAACCGTCCGCGTCCGTGTATACATTGTATCTTGGGCGTAACTTGTTTGCTGCTGTTGCTGACGTGCGGCATACGATGTTTTGGCATAATTTTGCTGTGGCGAACGATAGTTCCCCGTATAATATGTCCCCGCCGCCCCCGCGGTGCCAACGCACAATGCAACCAACGAACATCCCAAAAGCGCCCTGCGTATGATAGTATTCATGGAAACTCCTATTCCTTTTTTTATTATCAAATATATTTTATCACAAAAAGATTGAAAAAAAAACATTATTATGTAAAATAGCAACCGTTTTAATATCACGCCGTGCGGATATGGCGGAATTGGTAGACGCTCAGCACTAAGGATGCTGTGGAGAAATCCGTGGGGGTTCAAGTCCCCCTATCCGCACCAAAATTTGATTTTATTGCACATTTTCCACTTGCCCGAAAAATCATAATTTTGCTAATCTTGTATCAAAGGGATGAAAGGATTCAGACTAATTTTCTGTGTATGCCTTGGCATAATTGCCTTTGGGCACGCGGTTGCCGTTGATGGTGACGATACCGCGCGTGCCGCGACGCGTCGCGCGTATTCACCCGCCACAACCGCCGCGCGCGCCGCACCGCCGGCGGCAACACCAAACCAAAACGCAACCACACGAAACGTATCAACCACGCAACGCACGGCCGCAACCGAATCGCGTGGCGCAATTCAGGCACCCACCGCCGCGCCACGCACCGTGTCCGCGCGTACCACCCCCGTGACACGTCCAACCGTTCAAAATCGACCAACCACAAACATCACACGACGGGCAACAAACGCGCGAACGGCGACCGCATCACGCACCGCACGCGCACCGCGCACAAATGCACGAACCGCCACGCCCGCACGCGTGGCAACCAATACCGCGGGCGCAATCGTCACAAACTATACCAAATGTCGTGAAATTTTTTATGAATGCATGGATGAATTCTGTGCAAACAAAGACGCAAACCTGCGCCGATGCGCATGCTCAAACCGTTCAAATGAATTCAACGATATAAAAAAACAAATGACAAACGTTGAAAATAAAATGCTGGATTTCAACCAAAGATTGTTGTTGGTGAACATGGATGCCGAAGATGTGAACGCCATAAACACCGCAACAGAGGGCGAAGATGCATTTTATTCCACCCGCGACACAACAAAATCAAAACGCGCACTGGACGACATCGCCAAAAAGTTAAACGCAAAATTCGGTGACACCGATTCGGGTGGTGGGGGCCTGGGGGCGATATCATTGGCATTAAATGTTGATGCGGCGTTCGATACGGTCGATTCGTTTATGGGCATCGACACAACGACCAAATCCGGTGTTGCGCTTTACAATGCCGCCCTGCCCATCTGTCACGACATCGCGCGTGAGGTTTGCACCGACGAAGAAATATCACTTGCACAAAGTGGTTATCAAATGCAAATTGAACAAGATTGCAACACCGTCAAAAAGTCGTACCAGGCCCAGGTTGACCAGGCCCGTGCCAAGGTATTTGAAAGTGGCGCATTGCTTGATATGTCGCGTCTTGATGCGTATCAAACACGAAATTCCGACGATTTACTAACGTGCAAGCGGAAAATGCTTGAAATGCTGACCGACACAACGGTTTGCGGGGCAAAAATGGAAAAGTGCCTTGATATGACCGGCCGCTATATCGACCCAACAACGGGGGCCGCATTCCTTAGTGTGAATTTGGCGGATTTGGATAACATGATTACGCGCCCGGGCGTGAACCAAACATGGACATCGGCGAACAGTTCCGGAAAATTCATCACATTTTTGAACGACCGCAAAAAATATCTGAACACGGCAACCGAACACTGCGAAGATATTGCCGACACCGTTTGGGACGCATTTATCGAAGACGCATTGGCGCAAATCAAACTTGCACAAACCGCAAAGCTAGAGGAAATACGCCAGGCATGCACAAAACTAACCGCGGAATGTTTGAATTCTGCGGCCGATTCGATTGAAAATTTTGATGCGCGCGCATTATCCGTATTCGGCATCATGGCGGACAGGACTGCAAACACCATGTGCGCCGATGTCCAACAATCTTGTGCAACCCTGCTAAGTTCGACGGGCGATGTGTCATGGGGGACCGGCGTTCACGAAATCGCCACCGACAAAACATACGACACGGTTGTTTCAAGTTGTACCCAGGTTGGTCAAAATTGCATTATCCAATCATGCAAATCAATTTCCGGCAATTTCGACCTGTGCGATGACATAGATTTTTCACCAAACAGGCACGCAATACTTGAACGCACGGCATGCTGGGGCGAAGTATTAAATTGTGTCGCATCGGCGGGCGACGACGCGATCATGGCGATAATGGATAACCTTGGCAAAACGGCAAGTGACACCCACAAATACGCCTTTTATAAAGAATTATACGGCAACGCGAACATTTCCCCAATCGAAGATATATGCACCGCGAACGGTTTGTGTGACGATTCAAACGCCGAATGCGCCGCATGTCGAATCGCCGAACGCATTTGGGGCAATTGCGAACAATACCCGGCGGTAATCATTGGGACCAGCGCGGACGAACAACACAACCGTATACACATGCCACAAAATGGCCAAAGCACCTTGCTTTCGTGGTTTGCAATAAACACCGGCACCGCACGGATGATTTCAAACATATACCAAAGTGACGCACGCAGTTGTGTGAACAACCGCTGCACCGCCGACACAACATATACAAACAGCATGGGGCAACAAATATGCCTGCCTGATGACGCCGCCGCCGGCAATATCACGGGCGAAGGTATGTATTGTCCGGCCCCACATGTTCAAATGCAAATCGATGATAATCTGACCAATTGCTGTTTCAGTGGCAGTTCACATTGGCACCACACATACATCCCCACTGCCACCGGCAACCAAAATAATGCCTGTTGCGAAGGCAGCACCGAAACAATAGACGGAAAAACCATTTGCATACCCCAGAATGCAGATGTTGTTGCAACACTAAAAACCACGGAAGGAACAAAATACATTGTATGTGTGCATGGCACGAATGCAAATATTAGTGGTACAAACACGACAGGAACATATCCAAATGGCACACAAATTACCTGTAACGGTCGGTTTGTTATGATTGAACCGGATACAAATAACTATACAAACCCAACAAGGCCGGACGGCGATTACCAATACCATGTTTCCATGGTGCATTATTCTGACAATCTACACGGAACACCGATTTCAACAGGGCCACAAAATAATTGGTTCATACACTATCACGAATAAATTCTTTAAAAACACTCACAATTTTTTTCAAACTTTACGGGACACAATGCAAATGTAATTTGCAACACCTTGACAACACAGAATAATTTTATTAAAATAAAGTATAACCAAACCCAAAGGATGCAACATGAAAAATCCGAAAACGAATCGTGTTTTGTTCCTTGCGGCATTGATGGCACTTGCGACCGCATGCAAGAAAGACCCCTCCCCGGAACCAACACCAAACCACCCAACGGACACAATTACCCCTGCTGTACCACAAGACACAATTGTCCCAACACGTGAAATTGTGATTCCATGGTGCTGGAGCGCTAGTAATGGATTAGCACCAAACATGGATACAATCAGATTTTATGCAATAGATCCGACCGTAAAAAGCATTTTTATCCATTTAATTCCTGGACATGAAACAACATGGGAACCAATACGTTATAACCGTGCGCATGACAGCTTGCAACTACGCATCAATATTGACACTAGTAAAGTACATGGTCGTGGCGATGTAAAAGTTGGTCGTGATGGCGCTCATATTTCCCCTGACACATTAACAACAAAGTTCGGCATGTGGGAACCAGACAGTTTGTGGTTCGCTAATCACGGATGGCGAGTATCAAGATTCAAAAAAACGAAATAACAAGATCCTATTTTTTTATCTTGCGTAATTTCCTTATATTCTTTAGCATACAATGCATGAGTACTAGAAACTTTTTGATCTTACCTTTTGTGACGTTTGCACTCGGAGATCCCATTGTTGGTTGCGCATGCGATGATTACGGTATAGAAATAATTACTAATCCATCTTTATACAAACCGGGCAAATACTACGATGGAGATGATTGGACAGTTTGTGAAGAGGGATATTATTGCAAAGGTAACGGTATAGAAAAATGTTGTCCTGAAAATTTCTCGAGCTCTACTCCAGGTACAAGTGACTCAATCGATTGTTACACACCGTGCTATTATGATGCTGAAAATCCGGATGATTCTGGTAATAGCGATAACTATAATAACCACACAAAAAATTGCGGTCTTACATACGGCAATTATAGCTATAGCAATCCTGCCGTAAGTTGTATAAATAACGAAATTTTAACAACATGGGATACAGACGAAACATATCACATTGAAGTTCTGGGCGGAAATAATTACGGTTGTTACTTAAACGATCGCCCTTGTAATTTGTTTTCAACTGAAGACCACTATCCGGAAGACAATAATTTAGACAAAGCCAACAACACAGGCACCGCTATTTGGATAGATAGTAATAATGGTTACGACATAACAAATTGCCGACACATATCAAACAAATCGGACTCCGACCGAAATTGTATGAGACGCACATTTTCCAAACCATATTACATGTCAACGGTTTCAAACGCACAGGGAATTTTAGTTTTCAATATAGATAACATCGCAGATATCAATACATGTGAAAGATTCTTTTGCACAGAATGTTTGAGCAATAAATACTATCCCCGGGTTACAAGCAATGCAACTTGCAAGGCACCAGATACAGGTACAGAATATAAAGCATGCAAGTGCGACCTTATTCCACAGGGGCATTACAATACAACCGGAATCAAATGGACATTTACTACCCAAGTATACAGCAACCCAGAACCTAATCACTACACCAAGTGTCCGGCAGGAAAAACCACAGATACACCCGGCGGTGCGGTCTCTGAAATTGCTTGCCACTATGGCGACGATACGCAAATATGCGATAGCGCGGGTTGCGTAAATCTTAGTGATTTGGGCGCACCGGAAAGTTGGACCGATTTATAATTCAATCTTTTCAATTACACTATGAATTTCGGCCAGTTGCGTCGCGGTAAATTTTCCCAAAACCCAATCTGCGGCATCAATTGGCAAACCCAAATCACGCGGATGGCCAATTCCAATTCTTATGCGCCTATATTCACGACCAATCGCCGAATCGATTGACTTTATGCCGTTGTGACCGGCGCTGCCCCCGCCAACCTTGGTTCGCGTGTCGCCCAATTTCAAATCCATATCGTCATGAATCACCGTCACATTTTCAATCGGAATTTTATAGTAATCAACAATCGCACGCACCGCGCGCCCACTGTCGTTCATAAATGTTTGTGGCATTGCGAAAATTATCCGAACGCCGTCAATATCGACCCGATATGTTTTGGCAAACAGTTCGTTTTTCCACGTTGCGTCCGCACCCGCAAAATAGCGCACCGCCATAAATCCGACATTGTGCCGCGTTCTTTCATATTCCGCACCCGGATTCCCAAGTCCAACAATTAAAAAAATAGGTTTATTCGCTTGCATATACCAAACTCTTTTTCTATTATTATATTATCATAAAAAGGAGTGAAAGATGAAGTTAAAAACATCAATTATTTTATGTTCCCTTGCATCCGCCACGACAATGCCCGCGGTTGCAAATTCCGCATTTGACCTTTACGCCGGTGTTTCGGTTGGCGTTGGCGCACAAACATTGTTCGGCGATGGGAAAAATGAAACAAACACTTCACAATCCTTTGGCGCGATGTTCGGAATTGATGTCCCGGTTTTCCGCGGCGAAATTGAATATACATACATCGGCACATCTGATTCACATGCAAGTATCGGCTTCGCAAACGCATATTTCAAAATGCCTTCGACCGTGATTCGCCCGTACCTTGGACTGGGGGTCGGATTGATGTTCGCCGGCGAAGAAAACAAACAATATAACGAAAAATATGATACAAAACCGGCATACCAAGGCATGTTGGGCGTGACAATCGACGTCCCAAAATTACCGTTTAAGTTTGATGTCGAAGCGCACGCGATTTATATCCCGGATGTTTTGCGATTCGGTAACGAACGCCCCGACATTTTGCATTACGAGGCAAAAATTAAACTTCGCTATTTATTCTAAAATCAAAACGGGGCCGCGTGCCCCGCATTTAAATAACGGGGGGGCCAGTATGCTAACACTGATTGACGGAAATTCGATTTTATTTCGCGCATATTATGGTGTGCACAGTCGCCTTACACGTGCCGACGGCACCCCAACCGGCGCGGCGTTTGCTTTTTTCAACATGATGTTGCCGGTATTTGCCGCCGCCAAGCCCGATGATATTTTCGTATGCGTGTTTGATGCGTCGCGCCAAACTTTCCGTCAAGAAATATACCCGGAATACAAGGCGAATCGCCTTGAGACGCCCGCCGATTTAATTTCCCAAGGCGCGTTGATTCGCCGCGGTCTTGCCGAAATGGGTGTCCCCGTCCTTTGCGTTCCCGGGGTCGAAGCCGACGATGTAATAGCCACAATCGCAACACAAAATTGCACCATCGCCGACAAAACCCGCATTATGACCGGTGACAAAGATTTAATGCAATTGGTGTCTGATTGCATTTTCCTTTATGACGGTATGAAGCAAAAACGCATCGAACGCGACGCGGTTATTGAAAAATTTGGTGTGCCACCCGAACGCGTTATCGATGTTCAATCACTGATGGGCGATTCGTCTGACAATGTTCCGGGTGTTCACGGAATTGGCCCGAAAAAAGCGGCGGAACTTATCAACGAATTCGGTTCACTTGACGAACTCTATGCACATTTGGACGATATAAAAAATGAACGCACGCGAAAACTTCTTGCTGAATCACGCGATGCGGCATATATATCACAAAAACTCGTCACACTTAAACGCGATGTCGATTTGTCGGGATTAAAACTTGGGCCGTTGCATTTCAACCGCGCCGCCGCACTGGAATTTGTTCAAAAAGAAATCGAAAGCAATTCACTGTATGAAAAAATTTCAAAACTGTTTAGTGAAACCGATACAAAGACAACAAAATTCGAATTCCCTGGTTCCGCATGCCCCATCGATGCGCCCGCACCCACCACACCAACACAAAACGAATCGAAAACGACCTTTGCGAAAATTACGACCGTCACGGAATTGGAAAAATTTTTATCGGGCACCCGTGATGTTATCGCACTTGACACCGAAACAACGGGCCTGGACCAAATGACCGCAAAAATGGTCGGTATGTCATTGGCAATCGATGCGACACACGGCGTTTATATTCCATTGCGTCATCGCGCGGCGGCGGGCGATTTATTTGGTGGTGACCCTATTGCCCCGGGACAGATTTCAATAAAAGATTTGTATAAAAAAATCTGGCCAATTTTGACGGATAAAAAAATTACCAAGGTTGGACACAACCTAAAATTCGACCTGCACATCATGGCGAACGAAGGGTGGGACATCGAAAAAATTTCTCCGATTGACGATACAATGTTGTTATCGTACGCGTTGCATGGAACATTGCATTCGCACGGCATGGACGAATTGGCGTTAAAATACCTGAATCATCAAAATATAACTTTTGCATCACTGTTCCCGCCCAAGACGCGCGATGCCGACATGCACTTTGATGAATTACCAATCGATGCCGCATATCCATACGCCGCCGAAGATGCCGCCGTCACAATGGCACTATATAAACTTATGCGGTCGCAAATCGATGCGAATGAAAAACTGCACGAATTGTACGAAAAATGCGACCGACCGTTGCTAATGGTTTTGACAATGATGGAACGCGCCGGCGTATTGGTGAACAAAAATAAATTATTACAACTTTCGGGTGTGTTTCACGAACAACTTACGAACATCGGCAACGAAATCTTCGACCTTACCGGGCACGAATTTAATATCGCCAGTCCAAAGCAACTTGCAACCGTTCTGTTTGACGAATTGCATTTGCCCGAAAATAAACGGCGTTCCACCGATGCGGATTCACTAAACGATTTAATCGAACACCATGAAATTATAGAAAAGATTTTGAATTGGCGTTCAATTGCGAAACTTGCGGGAACGTATGCGGATGCCCTGCCCCGGCAAATTGGTGACGACGGCCGCATTCATACAACATATTTGCAAACAAGTACGAATACCGGCCGCTTGTCAAGTCGCGACCCGAACCTGCAAAACATTCCGGTCAAAACCGAACTTGGCGAAGAAATTCGAAAATGTTTTGTAGCAACCCCAAACAAAAAACTTATCGCGGTCGATTATTCACAGATTCAACTGCGCCTGCTTGCGGACGTTGCGGACATTAAAACGTTCAAGGATACATTTATCGCGGGCGCGGACATTCACGAACAAACCGCGCGAAAAATTTTCGATATTCCACCAACAACAATTGTTCCACGGGATTTGCGCCGTGCGGCAAAGACAGTGAATTTTTCCATCATATACGGAATTTCATCAATCGGCCTTGCGGCACAATTAAATGTTTCGCGTGCGCGCGCGGCGGAAATAATAAATTCATACATGGCGGGATTACCGGAAATAAAAAAATATATCGACGATACCAGGGAATTTGCGCGCGAAAACGCATGCGTCTATACCCCATGGGGCCGCAGGATAGAATTACCAGAGGTCCGAAATTCCCGTCTGCGCGCATACGCAATGCGTGCCGCAATCAACGCCCCCATTCAGGGGTACGAGGCCGATTTAATGCGCCGTGCGATGATAAATGTTTATAACAAAATCGTTGTTCCGAATGCCGACAAAATAAAACTTATTATGCAGGTTCACGACGAAATGGTCTTTGAATGCGATGAAAATCTTGCTGAAAGTTTCGCCGAACAAATTAAAAACATCATGGAAAATGTGACCAAGATATCCGTGCCATTGCGCGCCGACTATGTCATTGCGCCATTTTGGGGGAAGTAATTAAGATATCGTATTTTGTTTTATCCAATCCAAATAATCCGAACTTCCTGCAACAATCGGCGTCGCGATTATTTGCGGGACTTCATATTCAGAACATTCTTTGATTGCCGCCATCACCTTGTCAAACAAATCCGCCCGCGTTTTTATACTTAGTAAACATTCCGTTTTATTATTAACCTTGCCTTTCCACCAATAGTGCGAATCAATTGACGACACCTGAACATCCGCCGATAATTTATTTTTCAACAATGCATTTATTAGTCTTGCTGTCCATTCTTTATTATCCGTGGTTGTTTGAATCAACAAATAACTATCCATAATTTTACTCCAAAATCACAACTGAATAAATCCTTTTGGGTTATTTTCCAAATCTTCGATGGCCTTGTCCAATGTTTCGCGATATTCCAAGAATTTCTTTTTATTTTCCGCGTCCAAATTATTTATCGCCGGCAATTTCACAGTCATCGGGTTTACATGCTTGCCATCCTTGATAATTTCATAGTGCAAATGTGGCCCCGTCGACAACCCGGTTGAACCGGAATATCCGATAATCTGTCCCTGCTTTACCGTGGTGCCAACCTTTACATTTTTTGCAAATTTTGACATGTGTGCATAAAGCGTTTCAAACGAACCATTGTGCCTAATTTTTATAAAGTTCCCATGCCCGCGATTATATCCACGTGCAACGACACGCCCCGCGCCGGCGGCGGGAATCGGCGTTCCGGTCGGTGCACGAAAATCGACACCCTTGTGCGCACGCGTAAATCCCAACACGGGATGCTTACGCCGCGTTGAAAAACTGCTTGTCACTTTCGCATTATTTATTGGTGTGCGTTTCAACGATTTAATCGCACCATTTCCATTTGGGTCATAGTATCCGACCGTTTTATCGGCCTTTTTGAATCGATACATTTTCACATTCCCACGCAGCGCATCAAACGACACAACCGACACAGCGCCGTTATCAACATGCACATTGTCATGATAGTTTTCTTCATACAACACAGAAAACTTTTGCCCCGCGCGCACATCGCGTTCAAAGTCCATTTCAAACGCCAACAAATCATAAACATCCGCCAAAATTCCCGCCGGAATATTTGCCCGCATCCCGGCAAGGTAAAAACTGTCGCCGTCCAAAATTTCCCCTTGGCGATAAACCAGGCGCGTATCGCGTTCAATATCAATCGCGTTGCAATTCCACACCCCCGCATCGTCACAGGTCAATTCCACACGCCGCCACGGCCCCGGCAACACGACAATTTTTGTTATCGGCGTATCGGGCCCACCGTCACGCACGATTTCGATTTTATCCTTGTCCGCGCGAAGTCCCGTTATGCCCGCTTTGGCCTTTAAAACACCGGCGATGGAATTTATATCCTTGCCCCCGACGCCATTGGCCGACAAAATCTTTGAAAGCGTATCACCCGCGACAACATCTATGACCGTGGTTTTATTGTCCACCGGCGCAATCGTTTCCGTCACAAAGTCCGCCGTTCCCGAAACATCGTCCACCGTCCGCCCGCGCAAAACGGCCCATAAAACAACCACAACCGCAATCACCGCGCATGCCCCCGCAATCCATAAAACCGCGCGAACAAATTTCTTAGAAGTTATAATATTTTTTGCTTTTTCCATGGCGTCCATTATAATAGTTTTATGACAATAAATCAAGCCTTTGAACTTTTGAAAGATGCCGGCGGCATTCGCGCGGCCCGAATTATTACGGACAACTTTCCAAAAATTTCGTGGTTTCGCGCGCATATAATCGCGCACCGGTTGCGTCACGGCGCGCCCGTCGCAAAAATCATACATAAAAAATGGTTCTATGGTTTGGAATTTTATACGAACCGCAAAACACTGGACCCACGCCCAGATACCGAAACATTGGTTGAATCTGTTTTATCGGACGGGTGGCGCGCCCCAAGAATTTTAGATTTGGGAACAGGCACGGGGTGCATAATCGCCGCACTGGTTAAAAATATCGATTCTGCAACCGGCATCGCGGTCGACATATCACATGGCGCACTGCGTGTGGCACGCCGAAACATAAAAAACCTGAACCTACGCGACCGAGTAAAAATAAAGCACGGTTCGTTTGCAAACCCGCGGTTGTCATGCGAAAAATTTGATATCATCGTTTCAAATCCGCCATATATTGCAATGGGCGACCCGCGCGTGGATGCGGGCGCAACGCACGACCCGCGCATTGCACTTTATGCGAAAAACCGCGGCATGGCGGCATACGAACAAATTGCAAAAAATGCAAAAAACTGGATTGCGGAAAGCGGAAAATTATATATTGAAATCGGCGCGGGCGCGGAAGTATCGGTTCGAAAAATTTTTGAATACGCCGGTTGGAAATTCATCCGCGCCGCCCGCGACCTGGGGGGCATAACACGGGTATTGATATTTACAATTTAAAAACCCCGAAAAAATTCGGGGTTTGTTTTTATCTTTGTTTGCGGCATTTAGACATAGCCAAGAACAAAACCATGTTTGATTTTGGAACTTTTTTATTTATCGAATTTTTCTCAGGCTTGTTTTTCACATCCGATTTTTGCAAGGTTTGTGTTTCTTGCGCACCATATAACTTTCTCTTTATAAATTCTACCACGTCACCAACAGTATGTATTTCGTTTTCTACATACTCGGACTCTTCTTGTACACTATAAGGATAACTAATACCAAATTCTTTGTGCAATTCGTATCGTATATTATAAAGAGTCATCGAATCTCCGCCCAAATCATATGATAAATCAGCATCCATTGTAATATCAGATGGCTCAACAGCCAAATGATACACAAGAATAAACTTCAATTTTTCAAGTATTTGTTCCTCTGTCATTTTATATTCTTTTTAATTTTTATCTTTGTTTTCCATATTGGTTGGGAAAGAAAACTTTACCGATATATTTTTTGATAAATGGTGATGGACATTTCCCCGATGCAATGCACAACGGACAATCGTGGCTGCGCGACACAGGACAATCGGTTTCTTTCAATTTTCCTGGTCGCATTTCAATAACCATTTCATTCTTGCCGGCACGATTAAGGCAATCCGGCACATTCCAATCCACCGCCGGTTGTTTACGATTTGGTCTTACTTCGAATCCCGTCTTGTCATCACAATAGACATCGAACCCACAATGGAATTTATTTCCATCTATGGGTTTGCAATTACGAATACATTCAATAAAATTTTTCCGAACTTCTTCGGATATCACACCTACATTTATTTGTGTCGCCCGACCCGAATAATCCGGGGTATTGGGGTCATAAGTAAAGTTTTGAACCATCACAAATTTTTTCGCCACTGTTCCACTATTCAAAACGGCCGGTTTTTGTTCCGGTTCTGCGGCCGGTTTCGCAACCGTTGCGGTCGACTGTGTATGCCCATTGCGTATCCATTCCAATGTGCTTGTTTCTTTTACGGCACTTACCACATCACCAATGGTCCGAATTAACTCTTGTTGCTCGTCGGGAATGCTACAACTAAACTTTCTTTCAAACTCCATGATTACTTCAATCATATCCAGAGAGTCCGCACCCAAATCATTTTGTAAATCTGCCCCCAGTGTGACTTCTTCTGGGCCAACCCCCAACTTATCGGAGATATACGGCCGAATTTGTTCAAGTATTTGTTCATCTATTGTTTTATTCATTTTTCCATCCTTTTAGTTTTTTATTTTATCTTTTTTTACCTGGGTTAAACATCATGGGTTTTTGTGGCATTACGAATTTGCCCACCGGTTTCCGCGGCGTTTTACGAGGCAACTTTTCCCCGCCACGCGTCATAAAAAACAACACCATGGCCGATGGTTTTTGAATAGCGGGCTTTTGTACGGGTTCAGCGGCTTTCGGTGCAACGGTTTCCTTTGCCGGTTGTACCTGGCCATTGCGTATCCAGTCTAATGAACTCATTCTCTTTATAAGATCTATCACATCGCCAACGGTGCGAATTGTTACGGCTTTGTCATCAGGAATATCAAGTTGATACTTTTTTTCAAAATTAGCCAGCATAAGAACCATATCTTGAGAATCTAAACCCAATTCATAACGTAAATCAATGGCCGGTGATTTAACATCTTTTGCTGTAATACCAAATAGCACACTGTACTCTTTATCGATATATTGTCGAATTTCTTCAAATATTTTTTCATCCAATGTTTGATTCATTTTTTTATCCTTTTGTTATAAATACCGCCAGAAAGGATAGCACAATTTATAATGATGTCAAATTTTATCATAACGCAAATGTTATAAATTCGATGACAATTGTCATCCTGAACTTGTTTCTTGTCATCCTGAACTTGTTTCAGGACCGCCATGACAAAAAACTAATACTTTATCATCCTGAACTTGTTTCAGGACACCATGACAAAAATATTCAGGAACAGCGCACTATTATTGTCATTACAGCGCAGGCCGCAAGAATTTAGTAACGTCGTTGGGGATGATGACATTCTAAAAATTATCACACTCTATAAACTACGCATAAAACCGCGCCTTGATATCGCGCATCATGGAATCCGTGCCGTGGCCATGGACAACATATGTATCGTCGGGCAAATTGCGCGCAACAAGTTCGGAAATCGTTTTTTGTAATTCATCGGCGTTTCCGCCCGGTAAATCGACGCGTCCCACGCCATCACGAAAAATCGTATCACCACTTAGTAAAATTTTATATTCCGGAAAGTAAAACATAACACCGCCCGCCGAATGCCCCGGCGCCGCGATTATTTTCATATCTATATCACCAAGGATTTTCGTTTTCCCGGCACGCAAATCATTTGGTTTTACAAAATCATCCGGAATCCGTGGCAATTCCCAAAAATCTAAAATCTGATTTCCCCATAAAATCAATGGCACATCCGCCGAATTCAAAAACCACGGCACATTATAAATTTTGGCAAGTTCCGGTGCGGCACTAATATGGTCACTGTGTCCATGGGTTGCGTAAATCGCGCGCAGGTTTAATTTTCGCGTATTCAATAAATTTTCCCACGCATCGCCCCGCCCCCACGCATCAAAAATCACCGCATCCGCGCCCGATGTCACCAACACAGAATTGGTAAATTTGGGTTCCATCTGCAAAACTTCAAATTTATTTTTTTGCAACACGCGCCTTTTTGGGTTTTGCCGCCGCCGTGACTTTTTTCGTCGCCTTTTTCCCCGAAACAATTTCCATAATTTCTTCCCCGGTCAGTGTTTCACGGTTCAATAATTCATTTGCCAATTTTTCAACGGTCGCTTTATTTTTGGTCAATATTTTAACCGCATCTTTATACGCCGCATCGGTCCACGCGCGTATTTCCGCATCAACCATTTCGGCGGTTTTTTCAGACGCGGCCTCAAGCGGCACGCGCGCACCGAACGTTTGCGCCTGGTTCACGGAAACCATACCGATTTTATTCGAAAGTCCCGACATGGTTATCGAACGCCGCGCCAATGCCGTCGCCGCCGCGATATCCGATTCCGCCCCGGTCGTGATTTTATCCGCACCAAAGAAAATTTCTTCGGCCGCCCGCCCGGCAAGGTCGATTACTAAATTCGCCCTAACTTCGGCCAAACTCATGGACACTTTGTCATCAATCGGTAAATGTTGCACCATCCCCAATGCCCGTCCGCGCGGAATAATCGTCGCCTTGTGTATCGGGTCGGCGATGCCAGTGAACGCGGTACTGGCGAATGCATGTCCGGCTTCGTGATACGCGGTCAGTTTGATATCTTCGGGACGCATCTTGCGGATTTTGCGCGGGCCCATCAGTGATTTATCGCGTGCTTCTTCTATATCTTCATCCGCGACCAGTTTGCGACCCGAACGTACGGCGTGCAATGCGGCCTCGTTCAACAAATTTTCAAGGTCCGCACCCGAAAACCCGGTCGTTCCGCGCGCAAGTTTCCCAAGGTCAACGCCTTCGTGCATTTTGATTTTTTTCGCATGCAGTTTTAAAATCTCTTCGCGTCCCGCCATATCCGGCAAATCAATGTGCACCTGTCTATCGAACCGACCGGGCCGCAACAGCGCGGGATCCAACATATCCGGTCGATTCGTCGCACCAATCACAATAATTCCGGTTTCATTTGAAAAACCGTCCATTTCAATCAGTAATTGATTCAACGTCTGTTCGCGGTCTTGGTCATTGAACGAATTTTGACTGCGCCGTTGACCTATCGCATCGATTTCATCAATAAACAGCAAGCACGGCGCATTCCGCTTTGCCATTTCAAAAATATCTTTGATTTTTGCAACACCCAAACCGACGATGATTCCGGAAAAATCACTGCCCGATGTGGCAAAGAACGGAACATTCGCTTCGCCCGCAATCGCCCGTGCAAGCAATGTTTTACCCGTCCCCGGTTCCCCCGACAGCAACACCCCCCGCGGCACGCGCGCGCCAACGGCGGCAAACTTTGATTTATCGCGCAGAAAATCTACAACCTCACTCAATTCTTGTTTTTCCGAATCGATTCCGGCGACATCTTTGAATGTGGTCTTTGGCTTTCCAGTCACAACCTTGGTCGGGTTTTGCCCAACCAATGCCCGCCCGATTCCCGCACCACCACCACGCATGCCACGGAATAACCACCATATAAACAGCACACCCATAATAATCGGCACCCATACACCAAGGTAGTCCACCCAACCCTTGGACGTGTCAATCGAAATGGCCGTGCCACGGTCCGCAAATTTTTCAAGCATTTCAGGGCTATACACAACGGTCGCACGATATTCGGTTCCATCAGAAAGTTTCCCTGTTGCCATATCACCACGAACATTCATCGTCTGAATCTCATCCGCGCGCCGCAACACATCAGAAAAAGTCAGTTCCACCGGTCCCGATTTTACAACCGCACCAGAATTATTTTCCGCAACAAATGAATTTGCAACCACCGCCAAGAATAACGCAACAAATATGCCAAAGAAAACAGTTGAAATTCCAAAGCGGGATTTTGGTTTACTTGAATTTTTGAATATATTTTTTTCCATGTTTTTTCCTAAAGCTTGTTTTTTCGCCTTCGGGAACGACCAAGATTTGACCGCGCAATCGTCGCACCGTGCAATGTCCCAATGTGAATTTACAATCCGCACGCAACATTTCCGTGGCACGCAGCAACGAATCCAACCGTGGTAAATACCTGTCCCCCCCAATTCGGCGAATGATTGTTCCGATAAACTTTAGCCTAATATCATCGCCAAGGTCAAATAGAAAAGTTTCATCAAACATTGCACGGTTCCCACGCACCACACGCCGCACCAATCGCCCAAGGTTTAATTCGCGTTCGCCCCGCACACGCCCAAGATTTTGAATCGCACGCAAAATGCGCTCATCAGAAATACCAAGTTTGTCATATAACAAATGCCGATTTTGCCGAATACGCACACGGGTATAGTGCGCATCATCGTTCATTTCATCAGAAAAATACCTAATGCCACGCGAATCGCAAAACGCGCGCAGTTCACGACGAAACACGGACAAAAGCGGCCGAATAATTTTAATCCCATTCATTAAACCTTCGCCCCGCATCGCCGCAAGGCCGTAAACCCCACTGCCCCGCCCAAGGTTCATCAAAAAAGTTTCAATTTGGTCGTCCGCCTGGTGCGCGGTGGCGATAAATTCGATTCCGTTTTCGTGGCAAAAATCCGTCATCATTTTATACCGTGCAAGACGCGCCGCATCTTCGACCCCAGTTTCCGGCTTTTCCCCGTCCCAGTAAAAGACATGACACGGCACATCTAACCCTTTGCACAAATCCCTAACGTATTGTGTTTCAACATCTGCAGCGGCACGCAGGCCGTGATTCACATGCAAACACACAATATCCCCAGGCATAATTTCCGCCATCCAATACAGCAACGCAACCGAATCGACCCCACCACTAACGGCGACGGCAATTTTTTTGCCACGATATTTTTCCATAAAATCTATAAATTTTTTGTTCATAACCATCACATTCTATGCTATAATTTCGAAAAATAAAGGAAAAACATGGTACAAAAATTAAATTCTTTGGCGGTGTATTGTGGGCATGAATTCGGGACAAATCCGCAATTTGAACGTGACGCAGTACGCGTTGGTGAATTGCTTGCCCGGAATAAAATTAGGATGATTTTCGGCGGCGGCAATGTTGGCCTTATGGGACGGACCGCATCATCGGCACTGCGCAACGGCGGGGTTGTGTTGGGTGTATCGACCCACAACGTCGTTGCCAAGCAAGAACCCGCCCACGAAGAAATCACGGTTGAAATTGTCAACGGCGTCAACGAACGTAAACAACGCATGTACGACCTTTCCGACGGTTTTATAATTTTACCTGGCGGCATCGGGACACTAAACGAATTCACCGACATTTTAACGATGCAACAAATCGGTGAAACGCGAAAACCGATATTTTTCATGAACACGGCAAAGTTCTGGAATTCTTTTTCGCAAATGTTTTTGAACATGCAAGACAATGGTTTTATTGAAAGTGTCAATGACTATCATGTCCACGTTGCGGATACGCCCGACGAATTGTTCAATCAGATTTTGAATTACGACAAATAACAACCTAGCCCGCCAACTCCACCACCTTGTCCCGCGATGTGGCGCCACGAATGATTTTTATTTGCGATTTCGGTACATCAAAAAAATCGGCCAGTGCCCGAATAACCGCGTCATTCGCCGCGCCATCAACCGGCGCGGCGGTTATATGCACACGAAGTGTCCCATCCGCATCGGCGGTAATTTTATTCTGTCGCGCACGCGGAATCACACGCAGTTTTACTTTTTGCATAACATACACTTCATAATATCCAAGCACGCATCTGTTTTTTCACCTGCAAGCAAGTGCAAATGAAAATGAAACACGCTTTGGTTAAAGAGCGGCGCATCCAATCCCGCATTTGCAAAGACATTAAACGCACCACTTACACCAATTGCGTCCGCGGTTTTGACAAAGCAATCCCAAAATCCCGCCTGCTGTGCCGCGGGTGCCCGCCGTGCAAAATCAAGGATATTTTCATATTCACCCTTTGGCACAACCAACACATGCTTTTCACACATCGGGTTCACATCATAAAAAGACATCGCATATTCGTTTTCGACAACTTTCTTCGACGGTATTTCCCCACGAATTATTTTCGCAAAGACATTATTTGAATCATACATTTTTAACCCCTTTTTCATTACCGAACGATTGTATCATAACCAAAGAATTCTGCAACGAAAATATGTACGAACCACTAACCGTTATCCTCAAAAACTACTTGCGGGATTTTTTATTTTTTTGCTAGCAGTGTTTTAGTAAAGGGATGAAAGGAAAAATACTTTCTTTTGCAATATGCGCGTTATGCGCCATGTCGGCGTTGGCGGCGGTTCGCACACAAAATTCACCCACGCGCGTTCAAACAAATGAAACCACCAGGGGTGGTCAAAATGTCGCATCGCGCACCGCGGCCATTACACGCGCCGTTACACCACGAACAACAAATGTTCGAAATGGCACCACACGTGCGGCGCGTCTGGGGCGCACCGCAACAAACCCACGGGGCGCAATAACAACCGCGGCGGTTGCGCGCATCACATCGCGCGCCACAACGAACCGCGTGGCAACCGCACGCGCGACGGCAACGCAAACAATTCCAACAAATACATTTGATGAAAAATATCATAATTGCTATGCGGCGTATTTTTCATGCATGGATCAATTTTGTGCAACGGTTGACGACCATTACCGTCGCTGTATATGTTCTTCAAAATTAAACACGGTGCAATCGCGCGAAAACGCACTTAGCCAAACGTCCACACAATTGCAAGATTTCAAAGATTTGAACATTGATGCAATTCTAAAAACACCCGAAGAAGTCAAAGCAATGCTAAGCGCAAGTGACGGCGAAAAAAAACTTGCCGGCACACACGATAATTCTGCATCAAATAAAAAACTAACCGCAATCGGCGATGTGCTAAAAAAGGCGAAAACAAATTCACTGTCGACCGCGGGCACATTGGATATTGCCGGCAATATAAATCAAATATGGAACACGACCGATGTTGTATCCGGCGCAAACATTGCAAACCTTACGGGGGAACCATTGTACAACGCCGTACATGCCCAGTGCGCCGAACTTGTCATGCCAACGTGTTCATCGATGACAACACTAAATATGGTTGCATCGGCGTATGGAATGTATATTGAAAACGATTGTTCGATATTACAGACCGCGCTTGAAAAACAATCGATAAGTGCAAACGCCGCAATCCGTGAAACGAATCGGGAAATGAATGCGGCACGACTTCAGAACTATGATTCGCACAATTCAACCGCGATAAATGAATGCATCGCCGGCGTGCGCGCAGACATAACCGCGGACACGGCATGCGGTGCAAACTATATTCATTGTTTGGATTTAACCGGTCTTTACATCGAACGCGCAACCGGCAAACCAATATATTCAAAAAATTTCTATAAATTGAATGACCAGATTTCACTGTCCGGCAACATTTTAACCAACAGCATAAACGCAAAACTTGTGACCGAATTAAACGCGAAGCGGAAATTTGCCGAACATACACTTGAAACATGCCGCGACATCGCGGACACGGTTTGGGACGAATACCTGCGCCAGGCGATAACCGAAATATACCAAGGTCAACAATCGCGCATTCAACAGGTTAAAAACGAATGTATGGACGTTGTGAATACATGCTATAATACGGAAACACAACGTCTGCGCGATTACAGTAATATCGAAGAACAAATGGTAATTGGCGCACGTCTTGAATTGTCCGAAGAACAATGTTCGGAAAAATTGGAAACATGCAGCAATCTTTACGGTGGCGGCCCGAACGGACTTCAACGATTGGTGACGGAAATGCGTAATATCGTAAGCCAAAAAATTTCGCAAAATTGCCTGGGGACCCTAAAAGATTATGCAAAAAAACTGTGCCGCGTTTCAAACAATGACACAACGCATGAATATCCATACGGTTGCCGTGTTTATACCCCCGGCGATATCAGTTACGCAAACAACCCCGATTGCAATTATGTTCAACCGGGTTCATACACCGGCACACCGATAATACCGGGCGATAATTTCATCAACAATATCGTTGGCAACCCATCATCAGAATACATGTGTTGGGAAAACCGCGAATATACAAGTTGCAAATCCGGATTTTATCTTGACGTATATAATGGCAAACATAAATGCCTGGTATGTCCAAACAACGACGAATGGGTATGCGATGAAAACGGTCCACACCGGGTTGGTGTTGATTGTGGCGATTACGCGGGCAGTTTATATCAAAAAATGGTGAACTATGCGATGCAGTATTGTATGCGCCCATCCGACTATGCACAACCCAATGCCGTATTACCAATATCGGTCTTGGCCGATGTGAACACGATTATGGATTCTGTGCGCACCGACATGGCAACGGTGCTTGCGCGCGAATGCACCGACATGGGCGGCACATGGACAAACGACGCATCCGCACCAAAGTATATGGATTTCTATAACCAAACAAATGCAAATGAAAAATGGGGGATGTGTCGCGAACCATAGATAACTTGCACCGGGCAAAAAAAACTGATATAATACGGGGGAAAGGAAAAATGAAAAAACAATTTGCAATTTTGTTTATCGGTTGTACCGCATATGGTGCCGCGTTTGGGGCGACAACTGATTTTTGGTGGATGCACGACACAATCTGCACCATCAACGATGCACTTTGCTATACACGGAACACACCCGGCATCGATACAGATTCGGACACCAGTTGGGACACATCCGGCAATTGTCGCGGGCGAAAGATTATATGTGCGTCCGCACTTAGTTCGGGCGGCGCGGATGCAATTGCAATGAATCGTGACGACATTGCGCGTGGCAACGGAATAAGTTCTGATTTTGACACAAATGTTTATGTCGCCGCTGACGGATGCTATGGCGCACGCAAAACATCACAAAACGGCGCAATGGTTTTAATAAACGGCGAATACGTGCGTGTTTGGTGTAATGGAATTTTATCCAACCCAACGGAAACGGTCGCGAACGGCGAAATTGGCCCTGCGCCAACATGCCGTGAATTGGCCGGCCAAAACTATGTCGCTACATTGGATGGCAAATGTTATGGAAAAAGATATGACCCGTCGAAATATAGTATTGATTGCGATGGTGAAAATCCGGTAATCATTGTCCTTAATGGTGCACAGTATAATCCGGGGGTTAACAATTTCATAACAACGTTTATGGCGAACGCGCGTTTCGGTGCAATGCAAACATCCGCCGCAACCCAACGTTCAATCCATTTCCCGAAATAGTGGGAAGTTTAAGTGGTTAGTGTAAAAACAAAAAACCGGCGCAACGCGCCGGTTTACTAATCACTTACACTAACCACTAACACTTATTTCTTACTTGGCAAGCATGCAACCACGATATTGAATATCGTATCGATGATAAAGAACAACGCGTACAATGCCATACCCGACGACACATACCCAAATGATATCATCGTGTACCATGCCGAACCGCGAATCACCGGTATCAAATACACCAACAACACCGGAACAAGATAAAGCCACACCGAAATTCCCGCATCACGGAAACGACGAACCGAAAGCGAAAGCACCGGGATGAACAAAATCGCACTAACCACCAAAGATACCGTTCCGCCGATAAAATACGCGAAACAGAAATTCACAATATATGCAAACAAATATCCAAACCAAAATTCCGCACGCGTTGAACGCCCAACAAAATCAAAATATCGACGCCAAAAACTTGCAATCGCCGAAAGCGGTCCGACCATGCGACGTTGTTGTTTTGGTGTTTGAACCCCGGTTTCGCGCACAACCGCACGACGCACCGGCGCACGTTTCACGGATTTTCTCGCTGTTGTTGTTTTCTTTGCTGATGTTTTCTTTTTTGCAACTGGCATATTCTCTCCTTTGTTTTATGAACACATTATACATTATTTTTGAACCCAAGTCCAACAATAAACATTTCAACAGAATCCTTGCGCGATGCCGCCGGTTTCACATGATGTACCGATTCGAATTTCTGTTTTATTTGTTTCAACAATTCATTCGTCGTTCCGCCCGTAAAAGATTTTGCAACAAATGTTCCCCCCGGCTTTAAAGCACGGCACGCAAAATCAAACGCATATTCCAACAAAACCATTTGCCGCAAATGATCGGTCTTTTGATGTCCAACGGTATTCGGCGCCATATCCGACACAACAACATCAACCACCCCATTTGCATTGTCATCCAATTTTAGTTTTTCTTCTAACCACCGCAGTGCTGCATCCGTTGTAAAATCACCCTGATAAAATTCAACATTGTTGATTGGTGTTATTTCCAACAAATCCATCGCAAAGATTTTTGTCCGCGGAAAAGTCCGCGCAATAAATTGCGACCATGACCCCGGTGCCGCCCCAAGGTCAACGACCACCTGACCATTTTTCAAAAATTTATATTTTTCATTTATCTCAATCAGTTTATATGCCGCCCGCGCCCGATAACCATCACGCCGCGCCCGTGCAACATAGGGGTCGGCGGCCTGGCGCGTTAACCACGCCACCGAAGATTTATGTTTCGCAATTTTTTTATTTGTTATTTTCATTTTATTGTCATCCCGCAGAGCCCGCCTGCGCCGTTCGCCACCGAACGGCGGTCATCAGGGCGAGTGCGGGATTTTTTATTTGTTATTTTCATTTTGTTTTGCTAACAAATCATTTGTAAACCGACACATCGCCTTGTAACTATTCCTAAAACGCCCTTCATAAAAAGTCTTCGAAGGCCACGCGGTTACAGGTCCATCTTTTATCACCCACGATAATTCCCACCCACGCAATTTTCCCGTCTGTGGGTTATATAACGGTTTACTTCTTATATTTTCAATTTCTACTGACATATTTTTAGTCCTTCTACTATTTGTTATTTTCTTTTTTTTCACACTAACGACGACACTTTCTGTTCATTCTATTATAAAACCATTTTGCAAACATCTTATTCCAAAAACGATACTTCACTATATAGTTATATTCCCCGCTCACATATTTATGTTCTGCAATACCTCCACCAAAGGCGCAAGGAAAATCTGGAGTTGGATTTACGGGCATCATACTTCCGCTGACGCGCACGTTGATCACCACATAAAATATTTTAGGATTACACCAATCATGAAAAATGGGTTGAACTGAATTTATTACCATTTTATATCTACCTGGTTGTTATTTTCATTATGCAACACGTTTTTCATTTTCCCTTGCGGCACAAAATAGTACACTATTGGCCATAGATGCCCGGTGGTATGCGTCCGTTGGGTCGATGGCGTTTCGTCTACTGTAATAATATATGACTTTTGTATTTCCGTTTCGTAACAAGGAATGCAAAATAATATTACAAGATTTTTCACCAAGATGTTTTTCGTGCAGTGTTAATTTTTTGGTTAAATGCTGTGTAAGGTCGCCGGAATATTCCGCTGTAAAAGACCAACCACGTATGTCGCGTTCGTCCTCTTGAACGGGAAAAACGTTTCCTACATTTATTGGGGTAAGGTCGTCTATTCCTGGAATTTGATATGCAATATTGTATCCAAAAATGCGCATTACGATTGCCCTTTTTTTATATTACGACTATTTTTATTTCGCGCCCGGTTCGCCACCGCCCTGTTTCATACGTTCCATAACGGCTTCCATCCCGCCCATACGCTGAATCATCGACATTTGCTGTTTCATTTTTGTGTATTGTTTAATAATGTGTTCCACATCGCGCACAGTCACACCCGCCGCCTCTGCAATGCGCGCCTTGGCATTTGCAAAGATTTTTTCCGGTTCCGCGCGTTCGGCGGCGGTCATCGCCTCTAATATCTTAATTTGCGAATCAACACTGCCGTCCTTAATTTTTTCTTTGATTGCCGACACCGCGTTCGACATACCCGGCACCATTTTAAGCAATCCACTAAAATTACTCATTTTCTTAATCTGTTTCAATTGCGCCAACATATCATTCATATCGAACACACCCGCCATCATACGTTCGGCGGTTTCCTTCATGCCCTTTGGCACGTGCGGTTCTTCCAAATTTACATTTTCTTCTTTTTTCTTTTTGCCAAATCCAAACATTTTGTTCTCCTTTTTTCACTAGATTTTATTTTACTAAACCCTATTTGTCCAGATACTTTGCCAAATATTTTCCGGTGAGTGATTCCGGATTACGCGCCACATCTTCGGGCGTTCCCGTTGCAATCACGCGACCACCACCCGCACCCCCCACCGGCCCCAGGTCGATAATCCAATCCGCGGTTTTAATAACTTCCAAATTATGTTCAATAACAATTACGGTGTTGCCCTGCTCTACAAATTCATGCAGAACGCCAAGCAACTGTTTAATATCTTCAAAATGCAGTCCCGTCGTCGGTTCGTCCAAGATATAAAGCGTCTGGCCCGTGCCACGCGCCGATAATTCTTTGGATAGCTTTATACGCTGGGCTTCGCCCCCCGAAAGGTCAAGTGAACTTTGTCCCAATTTTATATAATCCAAACCTACGCGTTTCAGTAATTCTAACTTGCGACTAATCTGTGGATGATTGATAAAGAACCGATACGCTTCGTCCACGGTCATATCCAACACGTCCGCAATTGATTTGCCCTTGTATTTAACCGCCAATGTTTCTTCGTTATATCGCGTACCATGGCATTTGTCGCATTCAACATACACATCCGCCAAGAAATTCATTTCAATTTTTATCTGACCGTCACCCTGACATGCCTCGCACCGGCCACCTTTTACATTAAATGAAAACCGCCCTGGGCCGTATCCGCGCGCCTTGGCCTCTGGCAATTCGGCAAAGAAATCACGGATATTCGAAAACACACCCGTATATGTCGCGGGGTTGCTGCGCGGGCTGCGTCCGATGGGTGATTGGTCAATATCCACAACCTTGTCTATATTTTCCATACCGCGAATAATATCATGCGCCCCAGATTCAAGTTTTGACCCATACAGCGCGCGCATCAATGCCGGATACAACGTATTCAACAACAATGTTGACTTTCCCGAACCCGAAACCCCGGTTAGCGCAATAAATTTCCCAAGCGGAAATTCAACATCGATATTTTTCAAATTATTTTCCCGCGCACCATATATGGTAATCTTTTGTCCATTGCCGGCGCGCCGTTTTTTCGGAACCGGAATTTTTTTTGCACCCGACAAATACTGACCCGTAAGGGAATTTTTATTTTTTATAACCTGGGCCGGTGTGCCGGCGGCAATAACATTTCCACCGTTCACACCCGCGCCACGACCAATATCAATAAGGTAATCCGCCGCCCGCATTGCGTCTTCGTCATGTTCAACGACAATCACACTGTTGTCTTTATCACGCAGCATTTTTAGTGTTTCAAGCAGTTTGTCATTATCACTTTGATGCAAACCAATCGACGGTTCATCCAAAACATAAAGAACACCCGACAGGCCACTGCCAATCTGTGACGCAAGACGGATACGTTGCGCTTCGCCCCCCGAAAGTGTTCCCGCCATCCGCGACATTGTTAAATACCCAAGTCCGACATTTTTAAGGAAAAACAGACGACTTGTTATTTCGCGCAGAACCATTTTTGCAATATCGTTTTCTTGTTTGCTTAGATGATTCGGCAAATCCATAAACCATGTATACGAATCATCGATCGACATATCACAAACATCAATAATATCCGCACCATTTATTTTTATACATAACGCCTGAACATTAAGACGTTTTCCATGACACACCGGGCACGGTTTTTCCGATTGGTACTTTGCCAATTCCGCCCGCATTGCGTCGGATTCAGATTCACGCCACCGCCGTTCAATGTTCGGTATCACACCTTCAAACGGTTTTTCATAAACGAACCCGTTCCAATTTATCTTTATCGGTGTATCACCCGTACCGTATAGAATAATGTTTTTGTGTTCCTCACTAAGCATATGCCACGGTTTCCCAAGTGGAATTTTATATTGCCGATGCAACGCATTTATCAAGTGTTCGAATTGCGACAACATCCCACCCCGCGACCACGGCGCAATCGCCCCATCCAAAATCGACTTTGACGGGTCGGGAATAACCAAATCAGGCGACATATTTAATTGCACGCCCAAACCATCGCACGCACTGCATGCGCCAATCGGCGCATTAAAAGAAAACAACCGCGGTTCAATTTTCGGCACGGCAAAACCACTAACGGGGCACGCATAATTTTGTGAATAAAGAACATCTTCGTTCGTATCCAACCGGCGCAAAATCACCGACCCCGGCACCAGGCGCAACGCCCCTTCGAACGAAGAATAAATACGTGAACGAAATTCTTCACGTTCCGAATCCGTCGCATCCGTCGCCGGCATTTGAATCCGGTCAACGATAACAAAAATGTCGTGTTTTTTATTTTTATCAAGTGGCGGCACCGCCGTTAAATCATAAAGTTCCCCGTCAATAATTACACGCTGATACCCCTGCTTTACCAAAAACGCGATTTCTTTTTTATATTCACCCTTACGCGACCGAACCAGTGGCGCCATAATAAACGCACGTGTCCCGGCGGGAATACCCATCGTCAAATCGACCATTTCCGCAATCGTTTGCGATTTTATGGGAAGCCCCGTCACCGGCGAATACGGTACCCCAATTCGCGCCCAAAGTAATCGCAGGTAATCATATATTTCCGTCACCGTTCCAACGGTCGAACGCGGATTTTTTGACGTAGTTTTTTGCTCTATTGATATTGCCGGCGCCAAACCTTCGATTAAATCAACATCCGGTTTTTTTTGCATATCTAAAAATTGCCGTGCATAACTGGACAGCGATTCGACATACCGCCTTTGCCCTTCGGCATAAATAGTATTAAACGCAAGCGACGATTTTCCCGACCCGGATACACCAGTCACAACCACCAATTTGTTCTTTGGTATGTCTAAATCGATATTTTTAAGATTATTTTCGCGTGCACCGCGAATTTTTATAACGCCAGCCATAGTGAACTATATATAGAACTTTTTTATTTATTTTCAATAACCAAAGCGAACAAAAAAATTAATTAGCCGATTTTTTCTTGGCCAATTTTTCCGCATCCAACGCGACACCGGTTTTACGGACATTATCGTCACCAATTTTACCAACCAATTCATCGTTTATCCAAACCTCTATCGCGCCGGCATTGCCAAATGTTCCCTTGTGCTTGTTCCCTGTCGGCACATAGTAAATATCGCCCGGAACCAACACGCGACTAAATACCGTTTTGCCACGCGCATCTTCAATCTTTACCCAAGATTCTTTGACCGCCTGAATTACGATATCCGCACTGTCCGCATTTTCTGTTCCAAATTTTTCACGCACATCTAATGTATATTTTGGTTCCGTCGCAATCACTTGCTGGGGCGCAGAAACCTGAACAATTTGGCGAACCGGCGTTGATTCTTCGGCGGTCGGCAAAATCAAAACCAAGGCACCAAATATCACAATCAATGCCACCAAACCACCGGCAAACCACATCCAATGTTTCTTCACATATGCCAAAGTCTTAGATTTTCTTTCGCCAACGACACTTTTCTTTTCAATTTTCTCGGGCTTTTCCGTGATTACGGTCTTTGGCTGTTCCGTCTTTTGCGCAACCATCGCTTCGGCCAATTTCATTATTCCCAATTCCTTTTTAATCTTGGCCACAATCAAATCGGGGGCCAACCCCAATTCCATAGCGTAATTCCGTGCAAACCCCAATATATACACGGTTTCCGGCAATACGGTATAATCCCCATCTTCCAATGCCTGCAAAAATTCTTCACGTATACAAAGTTGCTTTGCAATCGTTTGAATTTCACGTTTGCGTCGCCCGGTTGTCCGTGCCGTCCGCAGCATTTCACCCGCCGTCATTTCTGGGTTCATTTGTAAATCTGTAAATTCTTCTGCCATGGCGCAAACCTTTTTGTTATCACTACCCTTTATAATATACCTATCTTTTCGCAACGCAACCCCAAAATTGCAAAATTTCTTGTTTCAATTCCGTTTCATCGGTTATCTGATTGATTTTAACCCGAAAATCACTTGAATTCGGCATACCGGCCGAATACCACGCAATGTGTTTTCTAAACATCGGTACCCCGGCGCGCGCACCATAGTATTCCAATACTAAATCAAGGTGCCGCATCACCAATTCCCCGATATTTTTAGGTTTTCGCCCTGTTCCCAAAATTTCACCAAAAATCCATGGTCGTCCCATCATCGCACGCCCTATCATCGCGCCGGCATACCCGTTATCAATCGCATTTTGCACACCCGCCGCATCCACAATGTCACCATTTGCAATAATCGGAATCGGCATATCTTTAATTTTCGGGTGCAACGCCACGCCAGTATAACCCTGGGCCCGTGTCCGGCCATGCAGTGTCAAAAACTTCACGCCCGCGTCCGCCGCCACATGCACCAAATCGACCCAATCCATATTTTCGTTATCCCACCCAAGTCGCGTCTTAACCGACACCGGAATTTTAACCGCACGCACCACCGCCGCAATAATCCGCCCCGCCAACCCGTGGTCGCGCATTAAAAAGGCCCCCGCATTCGCACGTGTTGCGACCTTTGGCACGGGGCAACCCATATTTATATCAATCCATGTCGCGCCCGCATCTTCTAAAATTCGCGCGGCATCCGCCATCAAATCCGGTACGGCACCAAAAATTTGGGTTCCGACATTACCTTCGACACCATATTTATCAAAATTCCGCAGACAATTTTTATGTTGTTCCACCAACGAATGACACGAAATCATTTCCGTCACAACGGGCACGCCCGGCGCAAATTCGCGTATCATTCGCCGAAACGGGTAATCAGAAATTCCCGCCATCGGTGCAGCAAAAATTTGATTATTAGTAATCATTTGTGATATAATGCCACGTATGAAAGACAAAATCAAAAATTTATTTGGGTTTATCGGTCGCGCATGGCGTGGCGGTATCCGTGGCAAATTCGGCGTATTCTTTGCGGCGTTCGCACTGTTTGCGTTCGTCCGAATCTTTTTCGGCGAAGTAAATGTTGCCCATTTTGTCACGAACATATGGCATCTGAACGCGGAACGCACGGAATTGGCAACGGAACAAAAGAAACTTTACACCATCCGCCACCATATCGATTTATTAAAAAGTTACAGCCCCGATTACGTTGAAGAACTGGGGCTGCACTACCTTAATGTTGGCGATGCGGAATTTAAAATCCTTAAGATTTAATTCATCAACACAATATACGCATTCATATAAAACGCAAACATCATCCACAACAGATACGGCACAATAAACCATACCGTGCGTCTGTCTATATCAAAGAATACGCGCGCCATCCATGCCGACACAATAAACAATGCCAACAATATTATCAATGCGAACGCCGTCATGTGCGCACCAAAGAACGCATATGTCCAACCTGCATTCAAAATCATTTGCACAACGAACAAAATATATGCGCGTATTTTCTTGGACTCTGGGCGCGCGTTTTTAATAATTAAATACAACGCGACCCCAAGCAACGCATACAAAATCGTCCATGCAATACCGAACCATATTCCACCCGGTGTAAGCCCCGATGTCACAAGCCCCGTATACCATAAATCTGAATCACCGTGCGGCGTAAAGAACACACCGAAAATCCCCGGCAAAAAAGAAATTACCATCGCAACACAAAATTGAATAAAACGTTTCATATTTTCCCCCTTGTTTGGTTGATTTGATTTTACCACATTCACACCCCCGGGGATATAGGAAGAAAAACAGATAAGTGGATAGTGTTAATGTAAGTGGTTAGTGGCAAGCAGAATTGCGTCCTTGTTTTTTGGAAAAAAAGGGTTATAATGTTCCATGTCGTGTGCCCATGGCTCAATTGGATAGAGCAATTGCCTTCTAAGCAATAGGTTGCAGGTTCGAGTCCTGCTGGGCACGCCATCCGTCTTTACTGGCGTAAAGCCGCGATTAGTAAGAAATTCAAACCGGTTGCGATTGCAACCGGTTTCACTAACACTTACACTACCCACTAACACTGATCACTTCTTCACATGCACATCCATTTGCGGGAACGGGAAGTGTATTTTCTTTTTCGGCAATTTGTTATAAATCAATTCCAACATATCACCACGACTTGGGACCATATCGGCGGCGGACGTCCAATAACGAACCGTCAAAATTACCGCACTATCGCCCAAATCAGAAACAAACACAACCGGCGCGGGGTCTTTCAAAACACGTTTGTCCGCCTTGATTATCGCCAAAATTTCTTTGCGTGCCACATCGACACTGTCGCCGTATGAAATCGCGACCGTGATTTCCGCGCGCCGCGTTTCATTACCCGAAAGGTTTGTTATCTGACTATTGGATAACGCACCGTTGGGTAATAATACAACCTGGTTATCAAATGTATGAATTTCGGTTGTGAAAATCATAATCTTTTTAACCGTGCCGGTTTTGCCATCGGATGTTGAAATAATATCCCCAACCTTGAACGGTTTAAGGAACATAATAATAATTCCGCCGGCAAAATTCTGCATTGTCCCGGATAATGCCATACCAATCGCCAATGACGCGGCACCCAAAACCGCAACAATAGATGTCATTTGAACCCCGACGGTTGCAAGCGATATAATGATTACAAATATACGCAAAAGTATATTCATAAACGAACCCAAAAACGACACCAACGATGGGTCCGCATTGCGCCGTTCCAGCATCCGTTTGAAACCGCGCGCGATACGTTTTGCAATCCACATACCACCCATTAAAACCAGCAACGCCGCCAACAACTTCAACCCAAAATCCACCGCCATCCCGGTCAGCGATGAAATCAGACTTTTCAATTCTTCGGCACTGGCCTGGACCTTTTCCGGCACGGCTTGTATCGCACCAACCGCATTACCAAAAACACCATCAATAACTTCTACATTTTCCACCGGTTCCATATTTTTTCCTTTTTTTACATTTGAATATCTTCGCACTTTTCAATCGGTTCAGATTCAGTGCAATTTGTTTCATCCTTATGCCCTATACCCAAAAATCCACGTTTATACGTATGAACACAATCACGTGTCACGGTCGAAGAACAAAGCCGACACGTGCGCGTATCACGATTAAATGTCGCCCACATTTCACGCGTTCCCCCCGGAATTTCATACGAAGACTTTCCACCAACACCCGACAAAGCATCAACCCCTAACGATACACCACCCGACAAAATTGCACCAGTTGTTGCAACAAATGCGTTTTGTTTCGGGCTATTCGAATTTCCACCCTTAACCGTCCCCGTTGTTGCCGACGAATCACGTCCGCCCTGGGTCAGCAAAGCATTATTCAACCCCGCGGCAACTTCATAACTTATCGCGTACGGCGGCGCAAGTGACACATTTTCCGTTGCCGTTCCACCAACCGGTGCCCCACCCGTCATCGGCAACATTTGACACATATACTGTGCAATATCCGCCGATGCATCTTTGGTCGCCTTGGTCAAGTATTCATTATACTTTGCCTGATAATTCGTCTGCGCCTGGCGCAAAGCAGCAAGTGCAATCTGCATTTTTACCTGGTTCAGCAAATTCGGAAACCTTTTGACCGTAGTTTTTGCTTCACCCGTTATCTGATCTAAACTGCGTCCTTCGGTGCAAAACTGAATCTTTGGATCAGACGCAATCATATCAATCACACGATTCACATTTTCAGAAATATCGGTCAATTCCATTTTTATTGTTTCCAAAATTTCTTCTTTATTGGGAACATTTCCATTTGCTGTCCCGGCATTCGTCATGTAATCCGCAACACCAATTTTACCCCAATCAAGTTTTTTACCATCGTCCGTTGTTGCACCATTTCCAACCTTTATCGCACCAAACGAAATCATCCCAGTAATACGATAGATATTACCATCTTTGTTACCGCCACGCAACGACCCGGTTCCAATCGTTTCGTCGGTTGTGAATCGATTGCAATCGGTTGTGGAACCACAAATTTCCATCATTTTATCTTCGACCAATTTTTGACAGTTATCCAATGACTTGTTATCCATATTCAGGTAAAGCCCCATTATCATTGAATCGATATCTTCCATTTTGAAATTTGGGTTATTCTTTTTGCACACAACCAATTTATCAAGTGGACAAAGTCCATGCACAAATTCCCAATCCATACCGATACAGTTCATAAAATCGGGGCCACACCGGTCGGGCGAATAAATGCAATCTTTAACTTCCGCCGTACATGCATCAACGCGCATCGCGGCAAGTTTATCAACAACATATCCCCAAATCAAAGGTTCCATCCGTTCACACGGGTCAATTTGCACCTTGCAAAACGACCGCGCCATATCGGGCCGCGACAAACACGAATCCATTGTCGCCGTCCCTTTGCCCGCAATATCATCACGGCACGCGGTATGAATACAGTTCGTAATTTCCGACAAACACGATTGCCGCATATTTGATTCCGCACGCAATTCCGCAAGTTTAAGGTTCGGCGCAACCTCACGTAAAAACGCCGTCCAAACATTATCGCGCACCGCCATACATTGATCCAGCACACGTTCGCAAATTGCGCGTTTTGATTCAAGCCGTTCCAACACCGACGGTGTTATATTATATTTAATCGTGGTTTTAACCTTTGTGTTTGCGGTACTGGTCGCGGATTTATTTTGCATATTTTCATTTGCAATTATCGAAACACAATTCGCCCAATCATCACCGCACGCATCCGCACCCAACATACATTTTTTAAGTTCAACCATGCATTCGCCCTGGTTAAATTTATTGGCGGAATCAAAACTTTCTTTTAACGCATTGCGCACATCAGATTCCGCCGAATTCATCGCGGCGACCGCCGCCGTACGCTGTTGCGCAATTGCATTTGCAAACCCACGACAGTCAGATTCAATTTGCCGTTGATAAATTTGTTTTAATAATTTTATATCTTTGGCACACGAATTTCCCAACTGCGCGCGACACGTTTCATCGGCGGCGGCAAACAGCGCGGCACCGGTTTTATGCATCACATCATCATCGTCTTCGTCATCTTCGAACAAATTGACTTCAAACAGTTTTAATGCTTCCTGTTTTTTATTTACCTTCTGTGCGGCGTCTTTTTTCTGCACAGACGAATATTGTATCACATTTCCATTTGCATCATATTTGCGTTCGCCGGTAAAGACAATATCCGCATCCGCCCCCAGTTTTATTCTTTCAACCTCTACGGTTTTTATCCGGTCGGCTTCGGCCAAGATTTCGTTTATTTCTTCTAATTCGGATTCGTATTTTTCATTATTGTTACTGCATAAACAACTGCCACCATTTATGTTTTCGGATATGCAAAATTGATCCATGCAACCATAGTATTCGTCATAGCATTCTTGCGAATAAACACCGGTCGCCGCGACACGCGCACGAACATTTGTCCCGTTTTGAATTGCCGATTGTTTTTTCGCCGTCGCCGCCACCGCAACAATCGGCACAATAAACAACAATGATAGAACGGTAAATTTTTTCATGTGTTTCCTACATATTTATATCTTCGCAAGATTCGATTTCCTGACAGAATGTCTGTTCACCACCGGATAATGCACCGCCAACCGCACCGGCCGCCCCACCAACGACCGCACCAATAAGCGTTCCCCACCCGGCATTTACCATTGTGCCCATGGATGCACCCGCCGTCAAGCCACCCGCACCCGCCTTTAATGCCGACGACGACTTGCTTTCTCCGCCCGTTTCGCACACACGTTGCATACGACACACATGACAATTACGCAACGACGGTTCAAACGAAACACTCTTTATATAAGAATACGACATATTTTCGGTATCGGTATTCGGCTTTTTCTTTTCAGGCTTATAAACCGTTAAACAATTGTTCCGCGCTTCTTCCACATCTTGCTGCTGCGACAGTTCCGCAACACGCGATTCCAAATCGGCCAGGTAACGATTTTCCGCACCCATTTCCGCAATCATTTTTGCCGTGGTGAAAATACTATCTTTCAAACTTTTACGCCCCGCCGGTTGTTGCGCACTTTTACACGCATCAACGGTCGCTTCTTTTTCAAATTCCTTAAAGAAATTTTTGACCGCCGCTTTACTTTCTTGCTTTACATTATCGCGCAATTCGGCAAGTCCTTGCTCTGTCTTTGGTAATGTCCGCATGGTCAAAACAATATCACTTTTCGGCAAACAATTCATATCTGTTCCGCACACGCGTCCCAACATATCATCATAGTAATTGATACAACCCTGCACCATTTGATAATTCATCTGCAACAAAACAGAACTTACAATTACATCGTAAAACTTTTCATTCTTGCACGAATTAAACATTTTCTTTGGGCACAGTTCGACAATTTCCGCCGAACTTTTGCCAACACATTGTGGGCCCGTGAAATTTTCACCGCACTTGTCACGCAAACATCTATCGACATCATTTTGGCAAAAATCCGTCCGCAATTCCGCAAGTTTATCGTTCCACACCTGTTTAATTCCCGGAATCTTTTCATTGCATTCATCAATAATCGGACACACACCCGCCGCAACATTTACATTGGTCAAACACCCGGAATCCGTATTGATTGAACACCCGTCTTCCAAACACGCGCGGATTTTCGCATTGCACGTAAGGCGCATATTTTTATCCGTATACGCCGCCGCATCGGCAAGCAACATTTTCGCTTCGTCCCGCCAATCGTCCAACACAAATGTTTTCACTGCCATACATTGGTCCAAAACGTTTTCACACGCGTTTGCGCGGCGTTCAAGCAATTTTGCATCCAAACAATTTTCAAAATTCACACCGCAACCGCCCTTGTCCGCGATGCATGCACGATATGCCAATAAACATTCACCGCGATTGTATTTGTTCGTGGTGGACAGCATATCCAGTGTCGCCGACCGCACCGCGGCATCTGCCATCCGCCGATTTGATTCCGCCGCACGTTTTTGTTCCGCAAGGTAAGTGCTAAAATTCTTGCAATCTTTGATAACTTCGCGTTGATAAAGTTTTTCTTCCATTTCCGCACGTGGTTTTTCACACATATCCAAAATGAAACTGCACGAATCCGCCGCCATATCGTAAAGGTTATCGCCAATATCATCGTCCGCGTCCAAACTTGCCGCCGAAGAACCACCGTTTATCCACGCAACCAAATCAATTCCGGTGCGCCGCGAAGATTTTTGCGCCTGCTCACTTTCACCAAACCGCACAAACTTTGCCTTGGCCCCCAGGCGTTCGCGTTCAACACCTTCGGTAAATTGTTTTTCTGCGGCAAGTTCGATTTCCTGAATTTCTTGAATTAAACTTTTCGATTGCTTTATGTTATTGGAACATGAACAACGCCCACCTTCGGATTCATCCAGCAAGCAAAAATCGTCCATACATTCACGATACGCCGCACGACATTCGTCCGCCCCAACATTCGCGGCAACTATTGCCTCGGCGGCTTCACTTGCAACCGGTTCGGGGTCCGCGTCCACCGCACTTTCCGCCGGCGTTTCATTTGCCGTATTCACTACATTCGCTGTATTCGTTACGGGCTTGGCCGCCACATTTATATTCTTTGATTTTACCGCCGGCCCAATGGAAAGCGACGGCGCACGAATTCCAAACCGCCCTGTGTCGGCCACACCATTATCACGCGTTGCGGCAACACCAACACACGGCAAAACCGCCAAAATAACGGATAGTATTCTGACTTTCATGATTTTCCCTTCCTACAATACTTACATATAATTTTATCAGAACATCGCCCCATTCGCAAATAAAAAATTCTTGATTTTTTAAACGCCGTGGCATAAAATTGATACCGTTTTATCAAAGGGATAAATATGGCAAAAGATGACGTCGTCGTTTTCGAAGGCACCGTAGTCGAAAAATTACCAAACACAATGTTTCGCGTGCTGCTTGAAAATGACCATGAAATTTTGGCAACTGTATGCGGCAAAATGCGCAAGGCGCGCATCTGGGTTAATGTTGGCGAACACGTTCGCGTTGAAATGACGCCTTATGATTTGGCCAAGGGTCGCATTACTTTCGTCGAACGCAAACGCGCGACCGCGACAGAACAACAAAATCAGTAATTTCTGTGACCACAAACACACACGCTATCAAATTACAAAAAAACGCCGTCATACCGCCGAAGGGCGGTATCCAGTTTACGGCAACGCCGTAAACCTGCGTCGCAGACATCAAATAAATTGTCATTCTGAACTTGTTTCAGAATCCCTGCGGGGCAAGTTTTTGCATCTGCAAAAACTGGACACCGCGCGTCCGCGGTGTGACGATTCTCTGGAATTATTTATATCACATTTTGAAAATCTTATCGTCTTTACGCGGCTTTCTTTGCGGTGCGCATAATTTCGATTGGCGGCTTTTTACCAATAACCACATCCTTATCGATAACAATTTCCGCTAAATCCGCCTTATCTGGCGCATAGAACATTGGTTCCAACAAAATCTTTTCCAAAATACTGCGCAGACCCCGCGCCCCCGTTTTCCGCGCCAATGCAAGTTTCGCAATTTCCCGCAATCCATCATCCGTTATGGTAAGTTTAACATCGTCCATAGCCAGCATCGCGGTATATTGCTTTACAATCGCGTTTTTCGGTTCGGTAAGTATTTGCACCAACGCATTTTCATCCAATTCCGAAAGTGTCGCGATAACCGGCAACCGCCCAACCAATTCCGGAATAATTCCAAACTTTACCAAATCTTCGGGTTGCACATCGGACAGATAGTTTTTCGCATCGCGTTCTTTCTTTGACGAAACGTCCGCCCCAAAACCGATTCCGGCGCGTTCGCACTTGCGATTTGCAATCACGCGATTCAACCCATCGAATGCCCCGCCACAGATAAACAAAATCTTGCTTGTATCCAAACGAACGGTCGCTTCGCCCGGATGCTTGCGCCCCGCCCCACCGGCGGAAACATTCGCAATCGTTCCTTCGACTAATTTCAACAATGCCTGTTGAACCCCTTCGCCGGACACATCCCGCGTAAGGGATGGATTTTCAGATTTCCGCGCAATTTTATCGATTTCATCAATATAAACAATTCCGCGTTGCGCCTTGTCCACATCGAAATTCGCATTATGCAACAATTGCGTCAAAACACTTTCGACATCGTCACCGACATATCCGGCCTCGGTAAGTGTTGTGGCATCTGCAATCGCGAATGGCACATCCAAAATTCGTGCAAGTGTTTGCGCAAACAGTGTCTTTCCCGTCCCCGTTGGCCCAATTAATAAAACATTAGATTTTTGTATTTCAACATTGGACGAAAGCGTGACATTATGCCGTTTATAATGATTATACACCGCGACCGCCAATGTCCGTTTTGCCGTATCTTGGCCAATAATATATTCATTAAGGAAATCATAGATTTGTGACGGCGTTGGCAATTTTGCGGCATCCCTTGCAACCTCGGTCCGCATGTCGTCCGCCATAATGTCGTTGCACAGTGCGATGCATTCATCGCAAATGCAAACATTACGACCACTGACCAACTTTTTTACTTCGTAAACCGCCTTGCCACAAAAACTGCAAAACTGTTGTTTTTTTTCCGTTGTTTTCTTTTCGTCCGTCATATCCCGCCCTATTTTTTCCTTGTCAAAATACCGTCAATTATTCCGAAATCTTTTGCCTGATCCGCGGTCATCCAATTATCACGTTCCATTGCATCGTGTAATTCCTTGACCTTACGACCGGTAAATTCTGACATTTGCTTGGTAATCGTTTCTTTGACCTTTTGCATCTTACGCATACCAATTTCCATATCGGTCGCCTGCCCCTGCAAACCGCCAAGCGGTTGATGAATCATAATCTCTGTATTCGGCAAAGCAAATCTTTTACCCTTTTCACCCGCCGCCAAAATCACCGATGCCATAGATGCAACCAATCCCATACCAATCGTTGTGACCGGCGATTTGATGTATTGCATTGTATCCATAATCGCCCATCCGGCAGATATAATTCCGCCCGGACTGTTGATATAAAGCGAAATATCTGCATTTGGATTTTCTGATTCCAAGAACAGCAACTGTGCCACAACCGTATTAGCCATTTGCAATTCTATGTCACCATTTATCATAACAATTCTATCCCGCAGCAATCGCGAATAGATATCAAATGACCGTTCGCCACGTGGGGATTCTTCTATAACCATTGGTATCAAAGACATAACACACACCTTTTATTTCTGATTATTTTTGATTATATCACACAAAAACGCCATTCGCAAACGCGGCGGCCAATTATTTTGCAACGACCACCATCGCGGTTCGCAACACATTATCACCGAACATATATCCGGCCTGCATTTCTTCAACCACGGTGTTCGGCGCGACGCCTTCGGACGCCACCACAACCTGAATCGCATTATGCAACGTGGGGTTCAATGTTTCGCCAACCGATTTTATTTTTGTAATTCCAATCTGTTCAAACGCGGATTCCATTGCCCGCGCCATAGATTGAATACCCGCGTCATCGGGCGAATGTTTAAGCGCCGCATGGATTGCATCCATAACCGGCAAGATTTTTTCCGCAACCGACATCGCCCGCGAACGTGCGCGCGCATCCGCATCAATAGTGGCGCGACGACGGGTGTTTTCCAACTCCGCCGCCGTGCGCAGGTATTTATCGTTCAGTTCGGCAATCTGCGCGACTAATTCTGCGGTTTCATCTTTCTTTTCTTCCGCCGGTTTTTCGGGTTCATTCACATCTTTTACCGACACGGTTTCAACTTTAACTTCTTTTTTATCTTCCATGAATATTTCTCTATTTTTGTTACTTTGCATTTTGTATTATAGTGACAAATTCTTGCGGTTTCAAGGACGCCCCCCCAACCAGCACCCCATCAACATTCCTTATTGCGACAATATCGGCAACATTTGACGCGTTTACACTTGCGCCATACAGAATTGGTGTTCCACCAAGTCCCATGTACGACAAAGTATCCGCAATTACCTTGTGCGCATCGGCGATTTCTTGCGCGGTTGGCGTTATTCCCGCCCCAATCGCCCATCGCGGTTCATACGCGATAATAATATCGTCATGCGCGTCTTCTGGCACTGATTCCTTTACGCCCGCCTCTATAATATCAAATGTCTTGCCGGCGCGTTTTTCATCCATCGTTTCACCAACACATATAATTGGCTTTAGTCCATTTTCCAACGCCATCTGTGCCTTTTGCCGAACAATATCATTCGTTTCGTCATGATACATGCGGCGTTCACTGTGCCCGACAATTACATATTTCGCACCCGCATCGGCCAACATTGCGCCCGACACTTCGCCGGTATAGGCACCTTTTTCATGCGCGCTGATGTCTTGGGCGCCAATTGCAACATTTTCCGTCCCCGCACGCACCATTGTAAAAGGCACACATAAAATCACCCGATTTTTGGTCTTTACCCCCGTAATTGCGCCAATCATTTCGTCCAAAGCCGCCCGCGACCCGTTCATTTTCCAGTTTCCTGTGATAATTTTCATTTTTAATCCTTTTTTCCGTTGATTTTTTGGGTTACATTTTGCTATGTTATCGCAAAAGGTGAAAAAATGCTAGAATATTTACGTAATGCGGCCGATAAACCGTTGGCCAAGGTTTTAATGGGAATTCTAATCTTTTCGTTCGTTGGATGGGGTGTTGCCGAATGGGTATTCGGTCTTGCGTCATCTGATACAACACTGGCACGTGTCGGTGGGGAAAAGATTTCGATTCAGCAATATAATAATATGCGTTCGAACGAATTGGCGAATATGTCCCGCGAAGAACAACGCGAACTTTATTCAAACCCGGTAAAAATGTCGGACTTTCAAAACGGCGTGATTAAAAAAATCGCATCGGTCCAAAGAATAAATAAGCACGCGGATGATTTGGGCTATGTCGTGTCCGACCACCGAATCGCAAATGACATTCGCGCAATTCCACAATTCCAAGAAAACGGCAAATTTTCAACGGCGGCGTTTGATGTCGTCCTGCAAAATTCGGGTCTTACCGAATCGGATGTTGTGGGCGACCTGCGTATAAAGGCATTGCACGAAATGGTAAACGTGCCGACCACAACACAAATCGAAACACCACGGTTTGCAACCGTTGCGGCATATAACGCACGCAATACAAAACGCGAAATAAATATGGCGACTGTAAAGTTTTCTACATTCAAAACCCAAAAACCAACGGACGAAGAATTACGCAATTTCTATACCGCGCACCCGCACCATGTGGCTGAGGCACGCGATATTTCATACGTAATCGTTCCGGCCGCAATGGATAAACCGGACGAATATGAGATTGCGCTTAAAACCGCACAAAAAATGGAGGACGATATAATCGGTGGCGAAACATTAGCGGCGGTGGCAAAAACACATAATGCAAAGTTCGTGCAACACACCGGTGTTTCAACCGAAAAATTACCGGATGATAAAAATTTAACCGAATCGGTTGTGGCAAATATATTTGAACTTGCGCCCGAAACCGAAAGTGAACTTATCGAAACCAAGGCCGGTTTTGTAATCGTTCGCGTGGATAAAATTATTCCCGAACATACGGCGGAATTCGATTCGGTGAAAAAGGAAATCGTCGCCGAATGGACCAAGGCAGAACAGGAAAAAATGGCATACGTTCGCGCAAATGAATTGTTGGTTGAACTGAACGAAAACGGAAAATTACAGGGTGCAAAAAAACTGACCGTGTCACGCACGGACGGTGCACCAATGCCGGTTTTGGTTGAAACATTTAAAAATAAAATCGGCAATAATTCAATTGTGTCCGACACCGATGCGTTTTATGTTGTAAATATCGCGGACGAAAAATTGCCGGAAACAAACGACAAAAAACTTGATGAATTAAAACCGGAAATTGCAAATATGGCGATGCGGCACTTGGACGCGGATTATAACGCATACCTTGAACGGAAATACCCCGCCAAGATAAATGAAAAAATATACAACCGGTTTGTAAAATAATTCTTCCCCGCCCCGCGGGGATTTTTAATTTGCGATTACACGATAATTATGATAAAATTCGGATTGAATCAGATGGGAATCTGGTTCGGGGCTATCGAAAGCCTTGGTACTCTCGGTGCATTGCATCGTAATCCGACTTTGTTTAATACACTGGTTGTGATTTTCATGTTTTGCACCGTCTTGATATTTTCCCCGACCGTGTGGTTCGGGGTGCTGTTGGGGTATAAAACAGGGATAAAAACCGAAGCCCAACAGAATCAATAGAGTACTGATTTTCGAACACCCCGACCGTTCCATTTGGTAACGGTTTTTTAGTGTCGCGTCACAGGAATAACCGAAAAAACAATAAAGCAAAGGAGAGCAAAAATGAACCCCAAAACACTTTTAATCACAACCGTGCTTGGTAGTATTGTAGCAACCGCGTCATTTGGTGCGGCATCACTGCGCGCACCGCAAATGGGTGGAACCTCAACGGTCGCCGCACCCACGGCAACGAATACCGCACGTGCGGGCACACTGCGCACACAAACGATGAAAACATCATCCGTTTCCACGCCGTCGGTCACAACAGCACAATCATCCATTGCAACACCGGTTTCAACCGAAACAACGGATGCACGTATTGCACTGTTAAAAGGTATCAAAGGTTTTAACCCCGGTAAAGTAAAAAACACCACCACCGCAACGAATGAATTAAATTCTTTGAACGACCGTATCGAAGAATTGACCGCACAACTTGATCGGGCCGAGGCCGCGCAGAGCAACGTTATAACCGAAGCCAACATCGATGCCAAAATTGATCAAAAACTTTCTGCCCTTGGCGCATCAACCAGCACAAAAGAAACATACAGTAAAACGGAAATTAATACCTTGCTTACCGCTTTGGAAAGAAAATTACCACAAATAGACGATCGCGGGAATATCAATATGATCGATACGAACGGAACAACGGTAAGTTATTCTATCTGGCAACCAACAGGAGAGCATAGTTGGGGCCCAGTAAACGAATCCTTATACTATTTTGTATCACTACCAAACAATCAACAATCGGTGGAAAAGATTATCGCCTTTGCCCGAAACAAATGTAACAACTGGGATGTTAGTCCACATGAAAGTTTTGTATGCGGTTCTGACAACATCAGATTTGTTGTGGATGATCCGCAATTCGGAACTGGTTATAGATTTTCAGTATTAAACCATTTTAAGGGTTGGGGCGAAACGCAGGGATATCCCGAAATTATACACCAAAACGGTCAGGTTATATACAGAAACACTATACAAACCTATGAATATAGCACCCTCGCGACATTAAAAACCGCGGTTTGTGGTGAAACATCATCTGATTGGTGCGATGTTTATAGTTTCTGGGAAGTAGGTACCGACGGCCTTGGGACACTTTATCAGGCAACCATGGAACGCCGTTTAAGGGAAGGATTAAGTGACAATGAAAAACCAACCATCGACGACCGCGGTAATATCAATATGATCGACCCTAATGGTAGTTTAATTTCTTGGTCATTATTCGAGTATCAGTATACAGATACAACAAGTATTTTGTTGCGGAATACTATGTATTATACAACAACATTGCCAAACACCGAACAATCATTGGAAAAAATTAGAAATTGGGCAAGAAATAAATGTACAGAAGCAAATTCAAGCCAAGGAGTATTCAGTTGTGCACTAGGGTATGCAGAATATGACGCACTTAGCGCAAAATGGTATTTAGCAGTAAATATTGATTTCAAAGGATATGCGCAATATCAAGATCCTGATGTTATATATGCACAGAATGCATTCACATTCAGAAAATATTTACAATCATTTGAATATGACACCGAAGAAAAATTCAGAACAGCCGCTTGCGGAAACAGTAGCGCAGATGAATGTACTGTACATAGTTTCGATGAATTTACGGTGTATGGCGCGCATAATGCTTATAGGGCAACGGTAGATTACACATATGCGACAAAAAATAATGAATAATAAACTGACAGACGTCAAAACAAACGGGCGCGAATGCGCCCATTTCACTTACACTGGTCTCGCTGTAGCCTTGGCGAAAGCGGACTAATCACTAACACTTGTCGCGGCCGCGGCGGTGCATTGCACCGCCGGGACGGACTAACTTATAACTTCTTCATTGCCGAAACGTCGATTTCAACCATGGATGCGCCGTTCTTGTCAACTTCGCCCCATATTTCAACATAATCGGATGGTGCAACATTCATGCCGTTCCAATCCATTTCGTCTATTTCAACATTGATTGTTCCGGTGTTATCTTGGAAAACATACGAATTTTCCCCATTTTGACGCAGCAAGTATCCGCGAACAATAACCGGCGAATTGTCGGAAAGCCCGCGAACCTGTTCAATGGTCATAACTTCGGTCATCGTGTTGTTATTTGCATTATTATGCGCCATATTTCCAGAACCCGCAAATGCAGCCGTGGATGCGACAACACCCAATACCGCCACAACGGATAATTTTTTACATTCCTTGCTTTTCTTTTTCATTTTTTCTTTCCTTTGTTTGTTTTACCCCACAAAGCGTCGGCGAAGTGAGGTTGGTTTTTGTTATGTGCTTTTAACACACCGAAATTATACCGTAAAAAGGCCAAGAAATATTCAGGAATGGTTTCAAAGGAATTTATGCAAATCGCCCCCGTGCACATTCAGCCACCGCCGCGCACGTTCAACACCGAAACCGTAAAGAACACGAACCTGGGCCCAAAAAGCCGCCGAATGATCCATATGCATTGTATGCGCCAATTCATGCATCACAACATATCGCATAACATCAAACGGCGCAAACGCCAACCGCCACGAAAAGGAAATCGTTCCCGTTGTTGACCGCGAACCCCAACGCGACGACGTATCACGCAGACAAATTTTCTTTGGCCAAAATTCACGTGGCGTTTGATGAATCAATTCTTTGATATGCTTTAACAATTCGGTTTTAATAAACATGCGCACGCGATTTTCAATCAATTTTTCATCACCGCCAACAAACAGTGTCCGCGTTCCGTCATCATTCAAAACAAACTTATTTCCGCGCATCGCCGCATCATAAACAACACGCACCCGCATATCCAAAAAATCAAACATATCGCCCGATTTCAAATGTTCCTTGCGCGGGGCATTTGCAAAGAACCGTTCCAACCACCGTCGCTTTTGCTCCACAAATTTCATTACCGTTGAATTCGCCGAAATCACCGGCCGCGTTGCATCAATCCGCCGCGCATCCCCGCCGCGTGGGCGCAGTGTTATATTCCGCACGCCCGCACGCACGGTTATGACAACCGGTATCTTTTCCCCAGATGAAGTTATAAATTCAAATTCAGACATGCTTTATTTTTGTGCGAATCGCCCGCGCGATTTTTTCCGCATCAAACCCACACGCACGATACACCATGTCCGCCGCCCCTGACAAGCCAAAATCATCAATTCCAACAACAATATCTGCAAATTCAAACCAAGGCGCGGTGGCGGATGCCTCTATGGCGACAACGGTGCCGACCAAGATTTTATCCCTATATCTTTCATCCATCGTCCGGAAATGTGCAACCGACGGCATACTTACCACCCGAACCGCACCGCCCAAAATCCGCGCAACATTTATGGCAAGCGGAACCTCCGCCCCTGTTGCAACAATCGTCATCTTTACCCGCGTCGCACCCGATTCATAAACGACATAGCCGCCAAACTTTATTTCCCCAAGGATTGCATCGCCCACAGGCGCAATCGCCTGGCGCGAAAGGATAATGCACGACGGACGGTTCGTTTCCGATAACGCCGTTTGCCACGCCCAGGCAACCTCTGCCATATTACATGGCCGAAAAACATTCATATTCGGAATTAAACGCAGACCCGCCAACTGTTCAACCGGTTGATGCGTCGGGCCATCCGGACCAACCGCGACACTATCATGCGTTAAAACATAGATGACCGGCAAACCCGAAATCGCGCTAAGACGCATCGCACCACGCATATAGTCACTGAATACCAAAAACGTCGAACCCGCCGCGCGCACACCCGCATATGCCATACCGTTCATAATTGCCGCCATCGCATGTTCGCGCACGCCATAGTTTATATATCGCCCGGAAAAATTGTCCGCCGTAATTTCGCGCACACCCGCAACGCGCATATTCGTGCTTTGGCCCAAATCCGCACTGCCGATAACAACATCCGCACCCCGTTTCATAATCGCCGCCAAGTATTCGCCCGACATTTCACGTGTTGATACCGCAGATGTTTTCTGCTGTAACGAAACCGCCGGCACATTTGCATATTTTATTTTTTCTGGTCTTTTATGCGTGCGTGCAAATTTGCGCCACAAATCACGCCCAACGGCCGAATCCAAATGATTTACCAACTCTTTGATTTCCGCATCATCTATGGCCAAACCATGTGCGCGCGCCGTTCCTGAAACACTTGCGCCCTGGCCCAACGTGGTATCACACCGCACAAACAACGGCCCCGCCACCGGCGCAGATATCGCATCATAAAGTTCGTTCATATCCGTACCATCCGCCGCGCGCACTGTCCAACCCGCCGCACGCATACGCATCGACACATTTTTATCCACCTGCGCCACGCCATCGATACTTATACCATTATTATCCCAAAGCAACACCAAATTGTCCAATTTATACCGTCCGGCAAATCCGATTGCTTCCCCCGCCACGCCTTCCATCAAATCACCATCAGAACAAAGGCAATACACGCGGCCGCCGGTCTTGTTATGCTTTGCGGCAATCGCCATACCGACCGCGTTCGCAACACCCTGGCCCAGCGGCCCCGTTGTTGCGCTAACCCCATCGATTCCAAATTCCGGATGCCCCGGCAATCCACCAATTTGCCGAAAAGATTTCAAATCGCCAATGTTATACCCCGCAAGTTTTAGCGCCGCATACAACATCGCCGAACCATGCCCCGCCGATAAAACAAACCTGTCGCGTGCGGGATTTAGGAACACCGCGTAAATCATTGTGACAATGTCCGCCGCGCCAAGCACAATTCCAACATGCCCACTTTTGGCCACGACAATCGCCCGCAACGCATCCGCGCGCACCACATTTGACATTTCGTGTAAATTCTTGGAATCTATTTTCATTTTATGATATTATATCACAAACAAAGGATGAAATAAAATGCTAAAAATTTGGACAGACGGCAGTTGTTTGGGTAACCCCGGTCCCGGCGGATGGGCATTTGTTGCAACCGACGGAAAAAACCGTGCCGAACGCAGTGGTGGCGAAAAGGGCACAACAAATAATCGTATGGAACTAACCGCGGTTATACGCGCAATATCCGCCGCGCGCAAACACAACGAAATTGAAATTCACACCGACAGCCAATACGTAAAAAATGGAACGATGGTTTGGATGAAAAATTGGAAAAAAAATAATTGGCGCACCGCCGACAAAAAACCCGTAAAAAACCAAGACCTGTGGCAACAGTTGGACGAATTGGTGTCCGCCGTAAAGGTTCACTGGGTTTGGGTGCGCGGACATAACGGCGAAGAATTAAATGAACGCTGTGACGAACTTGCACGCGGCGCGGCGGAAAAATTGAAATGAAACTTGAATCCGCCGGTCTTTTAATATCACTTCGTCCATTCAATGAACGTGACGCGGTTGCACATATATTTACGCGTGAACATGGTATCGTCGCCGGAATGTTGCGCGGTGCGGTGGTTGCCAAAACGAACAAACCACTGGTTGGCCAAATCGGCAATGCCACATGGGGCGCGCGACTTGATTCCGCACTGGGCGTGTTTCATTGGGAAAGTGAAAAAAATTTAACCGCCCCAATAATGATAAATTTCGAACGAATTAAATTTATAAATTGTGTTTTTGATTTGATAAAAACTTTACTGCCCGAACGCGAATCATACTGCGCACTTTACGATTCGACGATACTGTTTTTAACAAATTTACCACACACAAATTCCCCGACCGATGATTATTTAGATTGGGAAAAAACATTATTACGCGAACTTGGGTTTGCGCTTGATTTGACAAAATGTTCTGGTTGCGGACGAACTGAAAATTTGACACACCTTTCGCCAAAGACCGGGCGCGCGGTATGCGCCGAATGCGCCGCGCCCTATAAAAACCGGCTTTTTCAATTACCTTTGACACTTGACACAACACTTCAATTTCTTGAAAAAATATGTGCGGAATTGGGAACAAAAATTCCGAACACGCGGTTGACTTTGACACACGAAAAAAAATCTTAAATTTTCCTTGCATGGCGTGGAAAAAATTTCTAAGATACAACCGTTCAACGAAGCAAAGGAGAAAACTATGTTTTGGACAATCCTCGTTCTGGTTATCGGAATTGCGCTGTTTTTGTTCGGCGGCATGTTCGCCAAACAGGATGGCAAAAAAACCGAATCCGGTCCTATGATAATCAAAAAACTGATCAAATTGGTATCTATCCTTTTGATCGCCGGCTGTGTCTGCCGTTTGTACACACCGTACTACCTGACACATACAAACCCGTTGATCTTGCAAGAAATGGTATCCGCAATGCAGGAACAACAGAACGCCGAAAAGAACAAGGCGATTCGCAAATATGTCCGTTCGAATTTAAAGGACATGATTGGCGATGCACCAATTTGGGGTAATGAAGATGCCAAGAAAACTATTTTCTTGTGGTCTGATTATTCTTGCCCATATTGCCGCCGTGTTCATGGCGAATTGGCACGTGTGATGGAAAGCCGTGACGATGTTCGCATTGTCTTGAAAAACTTTTCTATCCATGGCGAATTGTCTGATGCACCGGCCAAGGCTGTTATTGCCGCGAAATTACAAGGCAACGACAAAGCCGCCGCATTGGATAAATTGTTGATGGACAAAGAATATTACACCCAAGATGATATGAAAGATCGTTCAAAACTTGGTGAAAAAATCAAAAAGAATGTCATGAAATTGGCGGCCGAAGCCGGTCTGGACACCGCACAATTGGAAAAAGACATGAATGGTGAAGTTGTCGCACGTGAATTGAAAAATGTTCGTGATTTGGCACAACGTTTTGAAATCAGCGGCACACCGTATTTGGTTATCGGCGAAGAAGCATTTCCGGGCGCGATACCATACGATCAGATTATCAAGGCATTGGATAAATAATAATTCCGATACACAAAAATCCCCACGAACCCGTGGGGATTTTTTTACTTTTTACAAAAACACAACTAAACACTTGACGTTTGACAAAAATCAACTATAGTATACCTACAAAGTAAATAAATCAACAATACCAAGGGGTAAAAAAATGACCGCGGAACGAACAAACAACCCAGATGAATTAACTAGTATTTACTTGAATGGCGTTCGACTAACAAAACGTCAGGCAGACGAATTTGAACAAGTATTAGACAAAATGGTTGAGGCACGGCAAACAGAATTAAGAGATTCATTATCCAAATATCAAACAGAAATTCAACAATTACCACAAATATTCAAAATCAGAATTGAAGCCCTTAAAGAAATAAATCCTAAAAAATTTGCGAACTCGCCCGAACTGATTTTATCAAGCTTAGCAGCGGCTACCTTAATAAGGACACTGCCACTTGAAAGACTTGTTTCTATTCCAAAAGATAAATATGAAAAAGCGCACAACAAATACGACTTAAGTTTTGGCGATGTAAACCCATACCTTGTTTCCGAATTATTTTGGGGATATGTTGATGACATAAAAAACGGTGCAATTGATAAAAACGGAAACGTCCTGGACATAACAAAATCCAAGGTGATGACCGTTTTTCATAGTTGGCGCGAAAACGGAATACCAATGGATGCAAAAGAAACGGTTGCAAAATATCAACCCAAACCAACCATCTGTCTGGCACAAATCATCTGCAAACATAATTCAAAATAAAATAATTACCAAAAGACAAAAAACGCCCCACAACGCTGGGCCCCGCAAAAAATGTAAAACATTTTTTGTGGGTAATTCTCCGTGGGGCGTAAGCATAACCAAAACCGGAATTATTTTTCTTCCGCCGGTTCTGTTTTTTCAGATTCCGCGGATACTTCTGTTTCTTTAACTTCCGCTTCGTCTTTTGGTTCTTCTTTGATTTCAGATTCTTCTTCAACCTTTTTGGTTCCAAATGTCAAAACCTTGCCGGCGACCAACGCTTCGATTTCGTCGTTTGTACGTGCGACATAAACCTTAATCGGAACAATCACATCCGGATGCAGTGCGATTTTCGTATCAAACGCACCAATCGATTTAATCGGCGCGCCCAACATAACCTGGGCCGAAGAAATATCAACATTCGCAACTTCTTTAAGTGTCCGCGCGATATCACGACTTGATACCGAACCATACAACTGACCGGTATCACCCGCCTGACGTATCATGTACATTTTGGCATTTTTAACCGCATCAACCTTGGATTCCGCCGCCTTGCGTGCATTTTCATGACGCGCCTGAAGTTCCGCCTTTTGCGCTTCGAACAACGCGACATTTTCACGCGACCAACGCAACGCCTTGTTATTTGGCAACAAATAATTCCGCGCATAGCCGGTTTTAACCTCTACCGTGTCGCCGATTGTCCCAAGACCCGTAATTTTTTCCGTTAAAATAATTTTCATTTTATCTGTCCTTTTGTTGAAAGTTAGGGTTATACCCAAATATCTTTACCCGATGTTATTGCGCACAAACGGCAGCAAACCCAAATGACGCGCACGTTTAATCGCCTGTGCCAATAAACGTTGGTCTTTTTGGGAAACGCCACTAATGCGACTTGGCACGATTTTACCACGTTCGGTGATATAGTGTCCCAACATTTTAACATCTTTATAGTCAATGACCTTGCCCTTTAATGGGTTGGCCTTTTTACGATAAATTGCTGCACGAACTGCCATTATTCTGCCTCCTCGGTATTCTTTTTCATCATGATTGATGGTGCATCCGCCAATTTTTCAACCCGCACGTTCAGGAAACGGATAACATCTTCGTCGATACGACTGCGCCGTTCAAGTTCGGCAATCGATTTACCCGGCATTTCCACATTCATCATAACATAGTGCGCCTTGCGATTTTTACGAATGACATAGGCCAAATTTTTCAATCCCCAAAATTCTGTGGATTTTACTTCGCCGCCCAGTTCTTTGATAATTTCTGCATATTTGTCCGCTTTTTCTTTGACCTGCGGTTCGGTCAAATCCTGGCGAAAAACCAGGACACTTTCATAGTAAGCCATTTTATTTCCTTTGGTTTATATCAGCCGTCGCCCCCATGGCCACAGCAGGAACAAGCGCAATTATTACAATTTTTTATAAAAAAGCAAGCAGAAATGTGAAATTTGCGTTTCTTATTACTTTTTCTTGTGATATAATTCATTCAAACCAATAAACAACAAAAAAGAGAACAAAATGAACTACTGGCATGGTGTGTTAATAAGAGGAATTTATTATCTTTGTTTAATAGGCATTCCTTGGGAAATAGTAAAATATTATGAAACAAACAATATTCCATTTACGGTATGGCATATGATAATCGTCGTATTGTTATGCTTGTTCTTATTGTGGTTGGGATTCAAAATTGATAAAATAACAAAAATAAATAAAAAACAACAAAAAAAGGAAACCAAATGAAGAAAATCTTACTCTTACTGCCATTGGCTCTTGCGGCTTGCGACAGACCAACATCAACCACGGATTTAACCTGCTCTGTTGATAAATACTGGCAAAGGTCGAACGCCTTATATCTAAACAATGCTTATTATGATCCGGCGGCACGCGACGATGTCGACGTAAATGTTACGGTTACAACCTATGATGACTATGCCAAAGTTACGGTCAACGGCATAACCACAACATTCGAAAAAGTATCTGAACGCCGCGACAACGGTGAATTTGGATATATTGGTCTAATATACAAGGGTAATTTTCCCAGTTCAGAAAGAACAGCCCTGTTAGATATTTATGCCGATATAACCAACAAACAAATTCTACAATATCAACTCAATTTCATAGGGCAAAAGACGAAAAACGAATTCTCTGGACGCGAAACCAGCATAAGTCGCGTTTGCCATCCGATAAAAGAAGAATATAAAGGCAAATCATGGGGAAGTGCCGTTCCTTTCCATCATAATTACAAGATGCCAAACAAAATTGAACAGTGTATTACCGATATTTGCAAAATAGTATATTGCGGAAACGAAGAATGCACAAAACTGGTCATTTTAAATGATAACAACGGGAAACAAACTCCACTATCACCAAGTGATGCACTTTCGCTATCGAAAAATTGGAATTATTCCGATATGAAATTCTATCGAAACGATGGAAAATTGGAAGCACATGAAAAAGACGCATGCGAAGTTTTGGACAGATTAAATAAATTTATCGCCGACAACGATTTATTTTTTGATGCATACACATCAATTCAAAATGCAATGGACAATTGCGATAATGGTTGCCCAATCATCATCCATGGCGAAATGGGGGATTATTTAATTCAATTACCCGAAACCGAAGATTTGCGCAAAATTGCAAACAAACAAAAAGATTCTAAATTTTTGTCTGTATTTAATCCGAATTCTTATACCAAAGATGGTTATTGCCTGGTGAATGTTATTCCATATAATACCATGAAAGAATTGGGCACACCAGACAGTAATTGTAATTATCGCATTTACTGTGGTGCACCAGAACACATGGATTACGACGAATTCTATGCTGTGGAGGTATGCCGTTAAAAGGAAAATTTTTTCGTGCACAATAGGGACGATATGCAATCGTCCCTATTTTTAACAAACCCGTTGACACACCATTAAAAAATTTTCTAACATAGAACCGTAACGGGGGAAAAATATGAACAGTTTTCACAAAAATCTTAACCGGATGGCGATTTTTACGGCGTTTGTGCTGTGCCTGTGCATCATCTTTTATCGGCTATTTTTCACGATTGCGATTGCGAACATATACCTTAATGGTATAATTATCGGCACGACGCTTTTCGGCATAATCATTTGTTTTATCAAGGTTTTTGCCCTTGTTCCCGAACACAAATGGCTGCGCGAATATATGCGCGGGGTGCGCAATCCGAAACTACCGCCGCGGCTGTTGCGGTCTATTGCGTTACTACTTCGTCATCGCAAGAATCAACTTATGGCGGACGGATTGCGCGGTGTCATGGATACGATTCAGATTAAAATGGACAACGACCGCGAATCGGTACAATACACCGTGAACACATTGGTATTCTTGGGACTGCTTGGGACATTTTGGGGTCTGATTCTTACGGTCGGCGGTTTTGCGGATTTAATCGCCAACCTAAACTTTAACGACGATGCGGTTTTGGAAACGATGCAGGCCGGACTTTCGCAACCACTGGGCGGCATGGCCACCGCGTTTACCAGTTCGCTGCTTGGCCTGGGCGGAAGTTTGATTGTCGGATTTTTAGCATTGCAATTACAACTTGCACAAAACGCGATTATACATTCACTCGAAGAATTCCTATCGGCACGGACGAACATATTCCGCACGAATTTAACGGAATCCGCCCTGCCCCAAATCGAATCGTTGCTTGGACATATCAACAACAACATCGAAAACATAAACCAAAAATTCGAACCAACCGAACCAACGGCTGCATAGCAGAGAGCGCGAGGGAGAAACAAAAATGTTCAGATTAAATTTTCGCAACAAACCAAACACATGGCCGGCATTCGTAGATTTATTTTCGAACCTGGTCATCATATTGATTTTCTTGCTGATTGTGTTTGTGTTCCTTTGGACCACGACCAGTGTCTTTAACAAAAAGGCCGGTGTGCAAACGATTGCGGATTTGAAAAAAATCAACGCGTCCCAGGTTGCACAAATAAACCAAATGACCGCCGACAACGAAGAAGCGATGCGCCTGCTGATTCAGGCACGCGCCGAATTGCTATCGAACCAAGACGAAATCGATAGCCAAAATTTATCGATGATTGACATAATCAACGCGTATGAAAACGAAGTGTCCAAGGTCAAGGCCAGTGACGATGCCGCCCGGCGTGAGGTTGCATCGCTGCGTGAGCAATTGGCCCAGGCGAACGCCATCAAAGAACAACTTGCGGAATTGGAAAAGCAACGCCGCGAATTACAAGACCAAATGCAAAAACAGGTAAATGTTCAGCAAGAATTAATCGGCCTCCAGGAATCCGAAATGAATTCCCAGGCAGCGAAATTGAGCGCCCTTGAATCCGAAATGGCAAAATACACGGCGGAACTTGAACGGCTAAACGCGGCACTGGGCGCGGCGGACAGCGAACTGCTTGCGCAACAGGCGAAATATATTGAAATGTCGAACAATTTGAACAAGGCCCTTGCGGACAAGGTTGCGGAATTGCAAGACATGCGGGAATACCAATCTGAATTTTATCGCGCGGTAAAAATCGCACTTGGCAACACAGAATCCGTCACGGCGGACGGCGACCGGTTCATTGTGCAAAGTGATATTTTATTCAAAACCGGTTCATACAGATTGTCGGACGCGGGCAAAAAGCAACTTAAAATTATATCCAATGTCATCAAAGAAATGGAAACAAAAATCCCGTCTGAAATCGAATGGATAATTCGCGTTGACGGCCACACAGATAACAAACCCGTCGTCCCCGGCAACCGCGCATATTCGAACAACATGGAACTTTCATTGCTGCGCGCGACGGCGGTGGTGAATGAACTGGTCCGCGACGGTGTGGCGCGCAAACGCCTTGTACCGTCCGGATTTGGCGACATGTATCCGTTTGCCCCGAACACCGATAAAGCAAACATGCAGAAAAACCGCCGTATTGAATTAAAACTAACGAACAAATAGTGGTTAGTGTTAGTGTAAGTGGTTAGTGAAAAATGGTTGCAAATGCAACCATTTTTACTTTTGTCATGGCGGTCCTGAAACAAGTTCAGGATGACAACCATTTCTTTTTTTGTCATTCCGGGCTTGACCCGGAACCCTATTGCGGCCTACGCCGCAATGACAAGAATAATAAGAAAGGCACACCGCGCCCACACTAACACTAACACTAACACTAACACTCCCCACTTGCACTCACCCATATTTTATGATAAAATACATCGGGCAGAGAGATGAAATTCTATTCAAACCTTTTATGTGGTGCGGTTTTTGCGGCGGTTATTTTGCCGGCGGTGGCGAATGTTGCAACGACGGCGGGATCTAACCTGACGGCGTACAACGGCACCGGCGCCATGAATAATAACCAATGGAACAATCTAATGAACGGCCGCGCCGGCATGGCACAGAATACGGCCGAAGCGAATTTTGGAAACTGTAACGCGATTGTGTTGCGTTGCGCGTCACCAAAGTGCGCGTCGGGCGGTTGCACGGACATGAACGTTGCCGCCGCGATTGTTGCGGGCTGTGTCAATTCGAACCAAAATTGCAAGCAATATGGTGACGACCTGATTCAATACATCACGGCCCAGGTTGTAGCGCAATCGACCGCCAAAGTGCAACAGCAACAAAACGCCGTTGCCATTGCCCAGGCCGAAGCCCAGGCCCAGGCCGCGGCATCGGCCGCCGCCGCCGAACAAAACAACGCGCAAATGGTGGCGATGCAGCAACAAATGGCGCAAATGCAACAACAAATGGCGGAATCCATGACCGCGATGCAGGAACAAATGGCGGCCACGGCGGAATCGCAAAATGCGCAAATTCAAAACGCACTGGAATCGCGCGCGGCGGAATCACCAACATACGCGGGCGCGCCGACGGCACCGATTGAAACCGGCGCGGTGATTGCGGGACTCGAAGGCCTTGGGGTTGCGGAACAATTGGCGGCGAAAAACGGCATCAGTACGGATATCTTGGTCCGCGAACAAATGGGCGGCCAAATTGAAACCGCAATCGAAGACGCAACACTTAAAATGAAGGAATTGAAACAAACACTGGACAACATCATTGAATACGCGGGTTGCGATTCCGGCGTGACAAGTTGCAAGGGCCCTAAACGTGTCAAAAAATTCAAAGATATGGCGAATGAATTCTTTGACCCGTATGAAGAGGTCTTGGACAATATGTACGACGCACTTATCCTTGCCATGACACTCGGCATAGACGTCAGCGATACGATTATGTTGCTCAGCGATGCATGTAATATCTGGGGGAAATATTTGTGCGATACATGCAGTCCTTCTCAACAAACTAATGTGGACACAGGCCAAGGCATTTGTGCGTGCAACACAAATAACAACGGAACATGGTCAAACTGCTATTACCGTATCCGTACTGAAAACGGCAAGGTTGCCAAAGATCAACCACATTGTCGCCTTGTTGGAACCGTAGGTAACAAAGAAGAAGTTTGGCATGAATGGATTGATGCAAATTCTGGTATAACCGGCACGACTCAGGTTGCATGTGCATCAGACGCAATTGATAATATATCCATATTCCGTGGTCGTCGCAAAAAAACCTCGGTCGATATTGATACATTACGTGATTTTATAAACCAAGATGCATACGGCACATGTCGCACGCCAAAGAATCCAGATGACTTTAGTGTATTGGAAGATTGCGGTGCAAAATTCTGTAACGTTGATCCAAAGAACGACACACAACGTTATAAACAACTAAGACAAGCATTCTCTACCAAGAAATTGCCAGCCCAAACTCTAACTGGTTCCGCCGTAAACAGATTATGCTTTAGAGACGAAAGAGATTTCAATAATCTTGATGGTGGCGGTTCATCGAGTAATGAAATAGAAAACACACAAATTAAAAACCAACCATACAAAACCCTAAAGAACACAATAGCCAACAATGAATCTTTGAACAATACAATAACCGCTGCAATGGATTGTATACAATACAACAATAACGAAACGGAGTGTAGAAAACACTCCGGATGCACATGGGATGCCCCAAACAAACAAAGACCAGATATTAAAGGTTGTATCGCAACAAATAATTCATCGACAGGGCTTAGCAACCTTTCTCAGGAAATATTAAAATGGTCAAATGGAATATAGAATGAAAATTTTTTATACTGTGTTTTTTGCAATTCTTTGTACGTTGCCGGTCGCTTTGCATGCAACCGAAGAATGTCCATATTTTTCGCCGGCATTGGCATTATGCAGTGTGCACGCATATAACGTCGGTGATCCACAAAACCCAACCGACGTTGGTCGCGCCAGTGAAATTGAAGAAGTCATCGGTATGAAAACGACGGTTATGGTGCAACAATTAAAACAACAATACGATGAATTGAACGCGGTTATCAAACGTTTCAAAACCCAACTGAACAAGGCGGTTTTAACCAGTAAAATCGAAGTCCTTACCGGCAACACATCTTCATCAACCGGCACATCATCAGGCGGATATAATTCGAATAATGGCGTTTCAATATCCGGCGCATCCGATTGTTCAACTTATTCCGGAACGGCAAACATTGCACAATGTTTGCAACCGAACATTCAATTGATTATAAACACCGCGAATTCCGGTAAAATCACAGATGCCAGAAATCAACTTGCCAAAGATATGAACACAGCAATTACTTGGAGATTATGCACGAATAACACTAATATCGATAAAAACAGTCAGTTATGTTGCAACGCCATAAATCAAAAAGACATAACCCAAACCATCAAAAGTATGAATGCCGCGAATTTAATTTCTTGTGCGAATGAATTTCGCGCGGCAATTGTGATAAAGATGGAAGAAAATAATAACAAGAATCGTAATAACTATTCTGGTTGGGGTAACCCACAACAATAACAACTAACCCACCATTTCCAGAAAATTCCAGAGCGCAAAGTTCTCCTCCGTTGGAGGAGTACGGTGTGGAACACCGGGAGGTGGTCGGAGCATTCGTTATTATTCCGTATTCTCTAACCACCCCGCCCGTCACCGAGGGCGGTGCCGTGGCACCCCTCCACAGGAGGGGAACTTACACTAACACTCCCGCAGCACTTCTATGCCGGGTAATTCGCGCCCTTCGATAAATTCAAGGAACGCACCGCCGCCGGTCGAAACATACGTTATGTCACCCATCACACCGCACGCGTCCAGGGCCGCAACCGTATCGCCGCCACCAACAATACTTTCCAATTTCCCACTGCGCGTATTATCGGCAATCGCGCGCGCAATCGCAAACGAACCAAACGACCACGTTGGTTGCCATTCCGCCATGCCAACCGTCCCGTTCCAAATCACCGTTGCGGCGTTCCCTATTTCCACCGCGTCGCGCTCTGCGGTTTTCGGGCCACCGTCAATAATCACATCGTCCGGCGCGATATCCGCTATATCTTTATCGGTGCGCGGCGCGTTCGGTTCAAAAACCGGTCCAACACCCTTGTCGAGCGGCACCAAAAACCGACAATTATTTTCGCGCGCGTATTCCATAATGGCAAGTGCGTTTTCTTTCTGGTCCGGTTCATACAGCGAATTTCCAACCGCCCCGCCCAGTGCATAATTAAACGTCGTCCCCAACGCCCCACCAACAATTATCGTGTCCGACAATTTCGCCAGTGCGCGCAACACGCCGATTTTCGTTGAAACCTTGGACCCTGCAACAATGGAAAGAACGGGGTGTTTCGGGTTTTCCATCACGCGCGTCAGGTTTTCAATTTCACTTTGCAATAACAACCCCGCATAGGACGGCAAAAATTTCGTCACGCCAACGGTACTGGCATGCGCGCGATGCGAAACCGCGAACGCATCGTTCACAAAGACGTCAAAACCGTGCGCCAATTTTTCGGCGAACGCCGGGTCATTTTCTTCTTCGCCCGCATAGAATCGCACATTTTCAAGCAGCACCACATCGCCATCATGCATACCCGCCATAAAATCACGGTTCAGGCAATCATCGACAAATGGCAATTTCATATAATCCGCAACCCCACGCAACGAATACTTTGCGTCCGGCGCGCCCTTTGGCCGCCCAAGGTGGGAACAAATCGCCACGCGCGCGCCCGCATTACGCAACGCATCTATCGTGGGCATACTCCGTTCAATACGGAACCCTTCGGTAATTTTGCCATCAACAATTTGCACATTAAAATCATCGCGCAGCAAAACATACTTGCCCCGCAATGACAGCCCATCAATTGTTCTAAGTTTCATTTCCTTTCCTTTTTTTGTTCGTAAATTATCGTGAACCTCTTTCTGGTATGCGTGGAAAAAGTCCCTTAGTACCACGAACATTTTTCAAGTCACCCGGACAATATGGACGGCGTTCATTGACCCATTCTAAAATCTCTTTATGAGATTTTTCGGTCGGTTTTACATCTGTAAAATCAGAAACCTTAAATTCTTTTTTATATTTTATACTATGCTTTTCCGTTTCAATAACTGCTTTTACAATCGTGTCAATCGTTAATGGTTTTATATTTTCAAATGCTACGCAATAGAAAAAATAAAAATTGTCCAGTTTACATTCTTCACATATATCACGAGCAAACCCCATTGTGTCAACAGAATCCATAATTTTCCACAAACCATCTGTTGTTTTTATACTGTCCGGCATAACCCCGGTATGTCTATATAACACATTGAAAACTTTATCTTGTATTTCTTTTTCTGACATATTTTACCCTTTGTTAACACACGAACATTCTACAAATTTCGTCCCATATGTCAAGATTTTTCGGGGGTTCTAGCGTTTTTGTCATGACGAGCATCGGGCCCCAAAAAATGCAAAGCATTTTTTGGGTGATTCTGGTCCGCCATAGGGTTATTTATTGTCATTCCGGGCTTGACTCGGAACCCTATTGCGGCCTACGCCGCAATGACAATTCTAGGTGCTTTGAATTGCTTGCTGAAATCATTTCTTGCCCTTTTTCCGTCACCATTTTAACATCCTCTTACTTTCTGTAATGCCGTAAAATAATTTATACAATTTGCCTGTGTGCGCGGTTGTTGATTTGCAACGGTGGCAACCTTTTTATTCTGTGGTACGGCATTTTTCAACCAAACCGGCGCGCCCGCAAAGTTTGCCGTCACCAACAACGCAATCACCAAATCCGGAATAAAACTTTCCGGCACAAAATCGGATGGTTCATATGGTCTGTGCCGATCTACCACCGTCATAAATGCCTCAAAAGATTGTAATGCGGTTATCCCTGGACGAACATCTAATTTACTATTTGGATTCGGTTTTGATAGAAATTTATTCCAATTATTCGACGCCACCTTTGAGATAATCTTGGTATCAGTTTTATTCGCCTTTTGCAGAAAATTTAATGTGGCATAAAATTTTTCATTGTGTACCATGTCATATTCTCTGTGTTCAAAATTCGAATTTTTAACACGTACCGCAACCACCGATATGGGGCTGCCGTCAACCAAGCGGTCTTCATAAAAACGAAACATGACCGGTCCGAAACAACTATTTTTTATCTCGTAAAAACCATATCGGACATGCCGATCACCGCCACCGTTTTCATCCGGCGTAAAATATAATTCTGGCTTTGCAATATTTAATTTTTCGATTATTTTCGAAAAAGCATCCATCATTTTAGATTCCTTTGTTTACCGTTGTTTTTCATCAATATGTCGCAGGTTTGGAATAAATGTTTGCTTTTTGAAATCATTTGGACAATACGGCCGGCGTTTGTTAAATATGCGCAATATCTCGTCATTACTGCGTTCCGTCGGTTCATGTTTTGTTTTAATATTAGTGACCACAAAATGGATTTCCCCATCAGAATAATAAACTGCATTTTCTTTATTTTCTGCCATGACAAACTCCTTTGTTTTTTGGCACAAAAATTGTACCAAAAAAACACAAAAAGTCAAGATTTTTCGCGGATTTCAATGTATTTTTTCACCGGTCCAAATGTTCGCCGATGATGTTTCGTAATGCCATATTTTTTTATTGCCAATAAATGTTCTGCGGTGGGGTATCCGGCGTTCCGGTCCCAACCGTATTCAGGAAATTTTTGTGCAAGTTCCCGCATAATTTTATCACGCGTTTCCTTGGCAATAATGGATGCCGCCGCAATGGAAAGCGATTTTGCATCGCCCTTTATAATCGCCCTGCCCCGCAACCCCGCCGGCACGCGGTTCCCGTCAATCAAACAAAGTTCCGGCGCCCGTGACAAACCCGCCACCGCGCGTTCCATCGCACGCATTGATGCCCAAAGAATATTCAATTCATCTATTTCCGCCGATGTGCATTCGCCGGTTGCCCAAATTGTATTTTTTGTTATCCAATCATAGGCGACCGCCCTTTGCGCCGCGGACATTTTTTTTGAATCCCTTATTACCACCGGAATTTCAATTTCGCGGTTCGGAAAAATTACCGCCGCCGCAACAACGGGACCACAAAGTGGACCGCGTCCGGCCTCGTCGCATCCGGCAATAAAGTTTGCACCTATTTCATTTTCAATGGAAAAATCCGCAACCACAACCATATCACACCACTATATCGAATACGGGATATCATCAATGTCACTGCGAACATATTCGTCTTCACTGCTATACAATGGCCACTGGGCGTCCGCCAAAACTTTTAGTGTCGTAAGTGGCTGATTCAAACGCGCCCGATAAAGCCACAAATTCGCCATCACGCGTTTGATATATCCGCGCGTTTCATACGCCGGAAAACTTTCGATATATAACAACGGATCTTCGGTCGAAAAAGATTTTTCAAATTTCACAACCGACCCCATGCCCGCATTATACGCCGCAAGCATTTTGATTATATTGTTGTTCACATTTGGATGCGTCAGCAAATCAACAATATGCTGTTGCCCAAGGAACATATTGTGTTCCGGGTTCGACATATCAATATCAGACATTTTAACCTTGTTCGCGCGCGCCACCAATTTCGCCGTCCCAGGCATCAATTGCATTACGCCTTTGGCACCCGCCCCCGATTTAACACCGGCCCTAAAACCACTTTCTTGTTTAATGATGGCAAGCAATAATGCCCTGTCGATTGACCAACCACCCATCGGTTCCCAATCCGGCAACGGGTATTGCGTGGTGTAAATCACGTCTTCATCAATTTCCAAAATTCCACGATCACGAATAATGCCCGACGACAAAATCGACACACGCGAAAGCCCATACGCCGTCGCGACCGAATTTATTGCATGCAACGCGCGGTCCGACACATTTACATTCATCATATATTTCAGATATTCTTCGGCGCGTTCCTTGCGATTTACCTGAAGCAATGCAAGCGCGATTTTTCCATACTTGTCGCGCCGCAATTCTTCAACATCATCATCGGTAAATTCTTGTTCAAAGAATTCGTATTCCGGCACATCGCCCAACATTGTCGCGGCCAATGCCCCATAGAAAGCCATCGGATGCGCGGCGGCGATACGCCAATACTTTTTTGCATCCGACCGATCATCATTCAAATCTGCGGCGCGTCCGGCCCAAAATGCGGCCTCGGTCTTTCTTGCATTATTTATCTGTGGCAATTCAAGAATTTCCGCAAAATACTTTTCACTTTCATTATAATTTTCTTCTTTGAATTGCAACAACCCCATCGTCCAAAGACCAAACTCTGAATCCGCATCCGCCGCAATCGTTCCCCATTTTTTTGCGAGTTCGAATTCACCGTTCGTGTAATAAACAAATGCAAGTCGCCCCGCAAGACGCCCGTAATCAGACGCCGCCAATTTTTTCCGAAAACCTTTTTCTTCCAATATATTCCGCGCGGTCTTGGTCGAACCACTGCGAATTGCTTTTCTGAATTTTGTAATTTTTTTATCGGTCGCACCGGAATAATTTTTTTCCGTCCATGTTTCCGATTGCGCATTTTCAACGGATTGATTCCCCGACAGCATCGCCGGCACAACGGCCTTTTTTACCTTGGTCTTTTTGCGCGCCGCCAATTTTTCGACACGCACCGCGCCCGGCATATCGGCGTATTTATCCATCCACGATTTTGCTTCGGCGCCTTTGGTGGTATATGTTTTGGAAAAAAATTTTTGATATAAAACCTCACTCATCAAAATTGGGTCGGCAACTTGGCGCCGCAACTTTTCCGCCGCAGAAAATTTTTCAGAATCTTGCAAAGTAAAAATTTGCGAATACAAACTTTCATCCGCATCCGACAATACATCAATTTCGGTTTTTGCAAACGCCCCCACCGCGCACAGCACCGAAAAGATGAAAACAAAAATCTTTTTCATGAAAATCCCCCCACCAATCAAAACAATGTTGTCTTTGGTAATTTGCAAACGATTGTTTCGTCGGTCACCTCTGGTATAGTATCAATAATTTTCTTAAAATCCGAAACCCGTGAAAACTTGCGATACACGGACACAAAGCGCACAAATGCAATCGGATCCAAATTCAACAAAGAATCTGAAACCATTTCGCCGATTTGGCTGCTTGTCACCATATCGTCGGCCATTTCGGTTTCAAGTCTCCGCTGAATCGACGCAACCAGGCGTTCAATCTGTTCATCACCCACATCACGATTATGACACGCAAGTTTTATACTGCGCCGCAATTTATCCCTATCGAACGGTTCGGTTTTACCACTATTTTTTTTCACAACCAAATCACGCATCTGCACGCGTTCCACGGTTGAAAACTTCGCACCGCATTGATTACACACACGGCGGCGGCGAATTGTTCCACTTTCCACATCCGGCCGCGAATCTGCGACCCGACTATCGGCATAATTACAGTATGGACATCTCATACCGCATAATGTAGCAATCTGTTGCGATTGTGTAAAGCAATTTTTATTTCGAAAAAAATGCATTTTTTATAAAAATCAAGACCTTTTTTTCACATATGCACCAATCCGGCAAAATTTTTTACCCCAAAAATATGGTATAATTAGTCACGGACGAGAGAATCAATGAACAAATACCTTAACCAAATTTTGATTGGCGATTGCGTGGAAATTATGCGCGAAATTCCAGACGCTTCGGTTGATGCGGTATTTGCAGACCCACCATATAATTTACAACTTGGGCAAAAAACACTTTATCGCCCCGAAGATCAAACCGCCGCGCGCGCGGTGCGCGACACGTGGGACGCGTTTGAATCGCCCGCCGAATATAACAAATTCACGCACGAATGGATGGCGGAATGCAAACGTATTTTGCGTCCGGACGGCGCCATGTGGACAATCGGGTCATATCATAATATCTTTCAGGTTGGCGCAATTATGCAAGAATTGGGTTTTTGGATTTTGAACGACGTCGTGTGGGTTAAAACAAATCCAATGCCGAACTTTCGTGGCACGCGATTTACGAACGCGCATGAAACATTGATTTGGGCAACACCAACAAAAACCGGCAAATACACATTTAATTACGAAACGATGAAGAAATTAAACGGTGGCAAACAAATGCGTTCCGATTGGGACATGAACATTTGCCTTGGCGAAGAAAGATTAAAAGACGAAAACGGCAAAAGTTTGCACAACACGCAAAAGCCAATGGATTTACTACGCCGTGTAATTTTGGCATCAACAAAACCAGGCGACATAATTTTGGACCCATTTATGGGTTCGGGAACAACCGCCGCCGCCGCGCGGGAACTTGGGCGAAAATTCATCGGCATCGAACGCGAAGAATCATATGTCACCGCCGCACGCGAACGCGTGGCACGCGTCACACCAATCGACCTTTCGAATATCGAAGTTTCCAAACCCAAACGCGACGAAATCCGTGTTGCATTCCGCGAACTTATTGACGGCGGTTTGCTCTATGTCGGCCAAACATTGGTCAGTCCGCGTGGCGAACGCGTCATGATTGCGAACGACGGTAACCTGGTGCACAGTTTATATGGCAAGGCATCAATCCACGTCATGGCGGCGCGCATTCAACATTGTCAAAGTTATAACGGTTGGGATTATTGGTCGGCGCAAAAGCGCGACGGAACATTGGTTTCAATCGACGAATTACGCAAATACATCCGCAACATAAAATCCGGAATCAAGAAAGCCGCATAATAGTATCAGGGCAAGTGGTTACTGTAAGTAATATACAAATACGGGCGCATTTCGCGCCCGTACTAACACTAACCTTTTACACTACTCGCCTACAATATTAAAACACATATCTTGCGCGGACACGACCGGTTTGTGATGTATAATCTTCGCGCATTTCGATATCATAGTTCAATGCCAAACTGAAATCTTGATACTTCATAACAAGACCCGCACCAAACTCTGCGCCCATACGCGACAAACGATTTCCGTTCAAAACATATGAATTTATGCCCGGCATGGTAATCGTCGCAACCTGTTTATCCGAAAGCATATCGTACTTTACGGCACCACGCAATTCCGGACGCAACGTAAACCCGCGGGACACGCGATAATCGAACGCATACTTTGCGCCCAACACGCCGGTCAAATAATCCGCATCATCCAATTTGCTTTTTACGCCCAAAGAATTTTCGTATTCGTCCGCCGATATATGCATATATCGCATACCAATTTCCGGTGTGATTCCACCGACAAAATCATAACCAGTCATAACCGCACCACCGAACGCGTCAACATCAAAGTCCGAATTTATCGCGACCCCCAATACATCGGACTTTTCACTGTAATCAGACATAGTATAATTTAACATCGCATTCACATACCACGCCGCCGGTTTATACTGACCATAGGCAAAGATTGTATTGCTATCAATTTCGGTATTACGCGCGGTTGCGGAAACATCTGAATGTGCGTACGAATACCCAATGCCCAACATCAAACCACGTGTGATTTGTGTATCAATACCAGCGACAATTCCACGGGTATATCCATTAAACGCATCATTGTGCTTTGATTTATTATACAAACCTTCGACCCAAACGCCGTTGCGCGCGGGCGTCGCACCACCACTGCGACCGATTACACGTCCGAAAGACATACGACCTGCGACTAAATTTGCAATTGCATTCTGCATCGATACATTAACCGATTGCACCACGGACTCCGTTTCCGGATGAATTGCACGATACACATGTTCTACCGCATCTGTATCACCGTTTGCCAGAGAATCTTGGATAACATTCGCAAATTCGTTTAGTTTCTCAGATGAAGAATTTACCAAGTTCGCAACCGTTTGCGCTGAATCACCACTCAAACCATTTTCTGATGCGATATCCTCAACCGATTTCAATGTCACAGTAATCGTGTCAAAATCATCATTCCAATCATAATCAAAGACCGTAGATGACACCGTAACATTTTCATTATCAAAAACCTCGCCTTGGAATACGGTATATTCACCCGCGCCACGCAAATCTAAATTCAAAATTCCGTCGCCGTCAAACAAACTGGTAATATTAAACGAAGCAAATTCATCGGCATTTTTCAACACCGCATTTAATGTACCATCCAATGTCAGACCTGATTGAACAATAGATGCCGTACCCAAATTCAACGTTGCACCTGTATCAATACACATTGTCCCGTCTCCATTGACACCGCCATCCATTGTGGTAACAGAATCTTCTGCAAACAATATTGTTCCACTATTGTAAACATCATTTGCAACACCACCCGCGATATTACCTGTGAAGTTATTTACCCCAGCAAAAGTTAAATTCCCCGCATTATAAATCGCGCCGCCACTGGTCGTTGCTGTATTCGATGTAAAGCTAGAATCAACAATCTGTAAATTGGAAACAGTATTGGCAGAATCCTTGAAATCATTATAGATTGCGCCGCCCTGATTCGCACTATTTTCAACAAATGTTGAATTACTAATCTGCGCCGCCCCATCAAGATTCGTATTGTGCGAAATATTGGCATAAATTGCCCCACCTCTACCATCGGCTATATTTCTGTAAAACTTTGAATTTTGAATTTCTAATCCAGACGTTGTTTGTGCCTGTTTTTCGCTTCTGGTTGCAATGGCACCACCATCATTGGCCGCTGTATTACCGGTGAACGTCACATTATCAACAAGTAATTTCGCCTCTGACCCTAAAAATATTGCGCCACCATCACCGCCATCTGCATCCACCCCAGATTCTGTTTCCGTTGCGCTGTTTTCTGTAAAAGCCGAATTGAGTATTTGGTTAACACCCGCCTTGCCAAAAACAGAAATCGCACCATAGGCCAACGCTGTATTACCGGTAAAAGATGAATTATCAATATGCAACAAATTCATTCGTGTCCAAGTTTCTATTGCGCCGCTACTCGTCAAAGCAGTGTTGCCATTAAAAGCAGAATTCGTAATAGTAAGTGTTGTCGCTGTCCCTGTTTTTGGGCCTTGCAGTTCTATAGCGCCCGACGTATCCGCAGTATTACCAGAAAAGATACTATTATCAATAACTATATTTCCAGATTCTATGTAATACGCCGCCCCCCAACTATCAGAGGCATCTATATTTGTTGCAGAAATACCGGTCAATGTCGTGTCAGTATCCAACACGATTCTTTCCGTAATTTCCACCGCCACCGCCGGCATAATAGCCAGCACTGGTAAAACAGAAATACCCAACAAAATTTTTTTGAACATATTTCTCTCTCCTTTTTTATACACACCTAATTTTACCACATATTTTTCAAAATACAAATTTATCCAAAGGAATATTATCCGAAAAAACGGGGCAACTGGGTGCCTCGATACACAATAAGAAAAATCTATAAAACTCGTGGGGACAAAAACTCCGTTTTTATGATTTTTCTAATTGTGTATTCTCGTATTCCCTCGCTATCGCTGCGGGGCATTCGTGACGATTACACTGCGTTTCACTTGTGTAATCTACTCATTGTCGAACCTTTTGCAACCTGCGTTGCAAATGATTCAACCATCCGACCCAGAACCAAAAATTAAAACACCCATTCGGGTGTTTGAATTTCTTGGTTGGGGCAACTGGATTCGAACCAATACTAGCGGAGTCAGAGTCCGATGTTCTACCATTAAACTATGCCCCAAGGCGCACCGTATTATATACGTGCTTTTCGCGTTTTGCAAATAAAAATTGCACACTGGACTTTTACCGAATTTGTTCCTGTGGTGCGCCAACGACACAACAGATAAAATGATAAAAAAACAAAAGGAACCAACAATGAACAAAATCACAACATTAATTTTCGCAATCGGCATTATCGCCACTATACAAAGCGCAAACGCATGCACCGGCATCACACTGACCGCGGCGGACAATTCCTTTGTTCTTGCGCGGACCGTCGATTGGTCGGGTTCGGAAATGGACAACCTGTACGTCATCAGTCCGCGCGGTCACACCGAACAATCATTACTGCCCGACGGGTCAAAGGATGGCATGAAATTCACATCTAAATATGGATTTGTCGGCCTTGGCATGCAAAGGCCCGAATTCATCGTTGACGGCACGAACGAGGCCGGACTTTCCGCCGCCCTATTCTATTTCCCGGACTATGGCAAATACGCGCCGTATTCATCGGCCGATAACGCAAACACCCTTGCGGATTTTCAGGTTGTATCATGGATACTGTCGTCGTTTTCAAGCATTGATGAAGTAAAATCCGCAATCGACACCGTAAACGTCGTAAACATTGACCCCACCGCATCAACCGTTCATTGGCGCATCGCCGAAGCATCTGGGCGCGTGGTCGTCATGGAAATTATCGATGGCATACCAACATTTTATGAAAACCCATTGGGCACAATCGCAAATTCGCCAGAATTCACATGGCATTTAACGAACCTTGATAACTATATTAATTTACAGTCCGGCACAATCGCGCCGACGGTCTTTGGCCCGATTAAATTGCAATCGTTAAGTCATGGAACGGGGTTGCTGGGCCTGCCCGGGGACTTTTCATCGCCGTCACGCTTTGTCCGCGCATCGTTTTTCAAGAATTATTCAATAACGCAACCCGACGCCGCCGCCACGATTAAACAGGCGTTTCATATCCTTAACAACTTTGATGTTCCGTTCGGCACGACCCAGGCAGCAAAGTCGGGAACTTTCGACATGCCGTCCGCAACACAATGGACAATCGCAACCGATATTACGAATCGGAAAGTTTACTATCACACAATGTATAACCGCACAATTCGCAGAATTGATATGAACCGGATAGACTTTGAAACCGTTCCGTTCCAATCGCACCCACTGGACACCGCGCGCGCCGAAACGGTCTTTGACGTGGCAATTGACACGGAATAGAACCGGCAAAAAAATATCGGCGGTTACCCGCCGATAAGATTATTTGATTTACAATTTATTATAAAAACCTGTCTTTTGAATTGGCCTCAAGTTCATCTATAAACTCTGATACATCTTCGCGATTTGGAGCAATGCATTTACCCTTGGACCTGTCATATACATATCCAGATTTTTCGCACACACAAGATTTTTTATCACTGCTGCGCGTTAAACCCTTGGCATGCGGACAATTGCATCCACCAAACGGCCCAACCCAACCACCACTTGTTTCGCATTGTGTAATGGATGCGGCCTCAGCTTCGAATTTTTCAATTGCAGTAGGTTCGGACTTTTTTGTTGTGTCTGTTGACGGCAGATTAACACTAAACGCCCCAGGGGTTCGTACCGTTGAATTCAATATTTGCATATCTTTGTTTTGTTCTTTTGATGTCACGTTTGATTGTGCGTTTTTAATAGCCAGATCAACACCTGTTTTTAAACCAAAATCAATAACCGAATTTTTTTCAACCACTGGTTTTGTGTTTACCTTTTGCGGGTTGCATTTCGATTTAACCGCATCCAAATTATCACATTTCCATTCTCTGCCGTTTATACCATATGGGCGCATCACCGTCCATGTTCCATCCAATTGTTTACACCAATAGCCCATACCAGCTCCCTGTTCAATCAACGCGCTAACATCCGGATAATCGGCACGAACGGTAAAAGCAATATATTTGCTTTTGTCCTGCACTTGATTACAAAAATAATCTCTTGTTACGCCGTATCCCCTGTCCGCTTGTTCCAAAATATGCCATTTTGATTCCTGTAATGTTCCACCTGATGTTCCACTGGATAATTTTTTAATCCCGGATTCAGATACAGAAAAATCACGTCGCTTGTCGCATTTGCATATGATAATCGTAGTTGCATAATCTGTTGTTTTACCGGACACACCTGTGTATTGCATAGACGATGTCTTTTCTGTTATTGTGCCATTACACTCAGTTTTGATACGAAGAATTTGTTCATCCGCTCCAGGAACATTATTAACAAATTCAAACTTTTCATCGGCACCGTTACATTGGACTTTATACCCCTTGTATCGCGCCAATTCCATTATGTTATCAACGGTGCCAACATTATTGTTACTATTGGACAGTTTGGAATTTTTAGCAGAGGTATCAATAATCAATTTATCCCCTTTTACACATTCGCATAAAACCAGGCCATTTACATTCGAACACTTCTTCGTTCCATCTGTCTTTTTGGTCCATATACCACCGCTATTGTCACCACACGGTTTACCTATCTCACCATCTGGATTATCAAGCGCGGGCATGGGTGTTGGTTCAATTACCTGGACTGTTGCACCATTTCCGCCCCCTGTGCCCGGAACATCTTCACAATATCCATTTTCATTCCAACGTTTACCAGATTGTTTTTTACAATCTTCACGACGTTGTCTAAGTTGTTCCGCGGCAATATCATTTTGTATCCGATTCAATTCATTTTGATGGCGTTCCAATGTGCTTTTTTCCATTTCGATTTCATCCGAAAGACGGTTGCTCTTTGATGCCTGGGCAATGTTCACCCCAACACCAACCGCCGTCAGACCAATCGTCGATATCCCCGCAATCATCCATCCTTGCTTTTTCCCCTCGCATTTTTCAAGTTGCTCTATCTTTTCCTGCTTTTCTTGCAACAACCGGCGAACCTGCGCACTCATTGCGACACCGTGTGCATCACCAATACCCACACCCAGAACCGCAAACAGACCAACAAATGATATTATCTTTTTCATTTTAATTTCCCTTTTTTGGCTGTAATTTATCTAAATCTTGGCGCGCATCTTCAACCTGGTGCTTGGCGTCCGTTACATCTTTCTTTACACTTTCAAGTTCTGTTTTCTTGTCTTGAATCTTGTTATGCTGCACGATTGCCGCAATCCCCGTCGCCGCAACACCAACACCACCAACAACCGTCGCCGCGACCCAGCCCTTGCGCTTGCGTTCACACGTTGCGATTTGTTCATCCAACGCCTGAATATCATGGCGCAGTGTTGATACAACCTCCATTTCACTCATACCATCCGCGCCGGGAACATAGTCAAGTGCGCCATAGTCATAATCTGAATAATACGCACCACCGGTCGATTCACCGAACGACCGCTGTTTCAATGTCACACCGAATGAAAAATACGGAAAAATAAAAATTAAAAATATCGAAAAATATAAAAATTTATGCGCAATATGACGAACTTTGTTCGTCATATTTGGGGCCGCCAGGCCGTCCCCCCCCCCTAGATTTCTGCGGATTTGCGGATTTATCGACATATTCTCTCCCTTTTATTCCTTTGTTATATTATATCATATTTGTGATATAATTCAAAATCTTTATCCGATCAAAATCATCAATCACTAACACTAACCACTTACACCCGTCGCGGCCTCGGCACCGCTTTGCGGTGACGGGACGGACTAACACTAATTTATTGCCTTTTGTAAAAACAGGGTTATAATCAACACCGTTTAATACAAAAGGAGTGATTCATGAAAATAAAACCATTTGCGGGTGTACGCCCACCAAAAGAATTCGCGGCCGCAGTTGCATCGCGTCCGTACGATGTTCTGAATTCAGCCGAGGCAAAGCAAGAGGCCGGCGAAAAATCACTGTTGCACATTATTAAACCGGAAATAGATTTTGACCCAATTGCCGATGAACACAGTCAAGCCGTCTATGACAAAGCAGTTGAAAATTTCAAACTGTGGCAAGACCGCGGTTGGTTGGTCCAAGACGAAAAAGAAATGTATTATATCTATGCCCAAACAATGGATGGCCGCACCCAATACGGACTTGTTGCGGCGGCAAATGTCGACGACTATATGACCGGAAAAATCAAAAAGCACGAACTTACGCGCAAGGATAAAGAAGACGACCGCATGATTCACGTGCGCATTCAAAATGCAAACATCGAACCGGTTTTCTTTGCGTATCCCGATGTAGCCGAGATGAACGAAATCGTTGAAAACTTTGTTAAAAACAATGCGCCCGAATATGACTTTACCGCCGCGGACGGTTTTGGTCATAAATTCTGGGTCATTCGTGACGATTCAATCAACGCGCGCATTACCGAAATCTTTAAAGACATACCGGCACTTTATGTTGCGGACGGTCACCATCGCACTGCGGCGGCGGCACGCGTTGGTGCGGAAAAGCGCGAACAAAATCCAAATCATACCGGAAATGAAGAATACAATTTCTTCCTTGCCGTGATTTTCCCAGAAAGCCAATTAAAGGTTATCGACTATAACCGCGTTGTCAAAGATTTGAACGGACTTTCGGCGGACGAATTCTTGGCGAAATTGTCGGAATCATTCGAAGTAAAAGAAATGGGAACGGATATTTACAAGCCGAATAAATTGCACAACTTTGGAATGTATTTGAACGGCAAATGGTATTCATTGACGGCACGGTCCGGCACATACAACGACAACGACCCAATCGGCGTGTTGGACGTGACGGTTCTTTCGAATTTGGTGTTCGACAAGATATTAAACCTTGGTGACCTGCGTACCAGCAAGCGTATCGACTTCGTCGGCGGAATCCGCGGTCTTGGTGAACTGCAAAAACGCGTGGACAGTGGTGAAATGGCGGTGGCCTTTGCACTGTACCCGGTCACAATGCGGCAAATCATCGACATTGCGGACACCGGCAACATTATGCCACCAAAAACAACATGGTTTGAACCAAAACTGCGCAGTGGACTCGTCATCCACAAATTGTCATAGATAGTGGAAAGTGTTAGTATAAGTCCGTCACGACCGCGGCGCGGCGTGCCGCGACGGGTGATTAGTGACGGGCGCGAACGCGCCCGTTTACTTACCACTAATACTTACACTATCCATTCACCCTATCTAAACTTTCCAAATAATTCAGGAATAATATATTTTTTCTTTTCATGTGCCGCGTTATATTCCGACAAAACCGTATCCCGAAAATATGTCACATCATCGATTGTTTTTTGGACGTCGTGCATAAATTTCTGATTCCGGTCACGCACACGCAACGCCAACATACCTTGTAATTTTCCCGCACTGTTCACAACATTTTTATAACAAAGCGTTCCCAAAATCCCGTTTGCACGAAACACACGTGAAACATCCAAAACATGCCGAAAATCCGATGCAGAAAAAACAACATAAAAATGATTATTCCCACGTGAATCTTTGATTTCTTCAATTTTATACACCGACAATGCCGCCGACAAGATATCTTCGACCCGCGCATCCCAACGTGGTGATAAATTTAATTTTCCAACATAATATCTAACCAGTGACATATACGGCCGCCTCCTTTTTATTTCACCGCAAAAGACACCCGACAAACCGGAAACAATTTCACGAACCCGCCAGGCAAAAATCGTCTGATTAGCGATTCCGTCCCAAAACTTTTTGCAATGCCTCAAACCTTTCCCTGCGCTCTGATATTTCTTTTTTTCTGCGTTCTTGTATTTTTTCAAAATTTTCCGAATCCATATAAACTTTCTTTACATCCGATAAAAATGGTTGATCCCTATCCACCGCGAACAACACCCATTCTTGATATTTCCGACTATAATGCATGTGTAACGAAACGCCATTTGCCCGAAACAAATGTTTAAGTTCCCTAACATTTTTCCAATTCCACGCCATTGGCCATATGTACCAACGCCACCCACCATGTCTGTTTCGCAAATGTTCTATAAAATGCACCCTCTTTGCGCCCAATTCAACATCAGAAACACTGGGTTCAAAACGCGGGAAAAAACCCGTCTGTGACAAACGATACTTTATACAAGACATATAAAAAACCTTTTCCAAGACTGTAAAGCATACAACAACAAATCATCAAGTCAAGAAATTTAGATGCCAATCCGATGCGACATTTTCATCATAAATATAGATTCATTTCCAAATTCATGCGTATTATTTGGATTCACGCGATATATAAACCCAAGCGCCCCATCGGTAAATTCACCGATTTTTTGCCGATACGACGCGTTAAACCGAACCTCACGCGCGTTTGGTGCAATATCAACATCACGCACACCGGCATTTGAAATTACCAAATCATACCGGTCTTCGTCATCGGTCACAATATCATAGTCGGCATAATCATAATACATCTTTCCATGGCGCACCGCCAACGGCATTGATACACCAAACGAAAAACTATGTGTATCCACACCAACCGAAAACGCATTTGAATCCAATTCAGAAAGCGATATTATCGCGCCACCATCCACACCAGGGGTCGTGTGCGCAAATGTTGCCCGCGCATGCGCACGCACATCATCGAACAAATTCCAATATACACCCGCATCAACATATCGCGTTTCCGCCGCACCCAATCCCAAAAGCCCGGTTCCCGATGCCCCCAGCAATGTATCACTTTCATGTGCAACACCAAAACTTGTTGTCAAACCAAAATTCTTTGTGCGCCACCCAACGCTTGATTGCACCGCCGAAAAATTACCAAGTTTCATAGGTTCCAGGTTTGCCGAAATCGTAGGATCATTGGCAAGTAAACCTTCATCCGTAATCGCACCCGAAACACCGCGTGCACCAAAGAACAAATTACCATATTTATATTCCGCACCCACCGACGTCGCATTCGATGCAAGGCCAAAAATCGGATTCGATGCACCACCGAATCGTGATTTCCCGTCCGTCAAATAACGCTGATAATCCGCTGAAATTTTCCAAGAATCATTTGCATATTCAAACCGCATATTATCAACCCCACCCATACCGTCGTCATAGTTGCGTTCACCCCTTGTAAAACCAAACGACATATTTCCAACACGCGTCATATTATCGTCATTCGCACGTACACGCAAATCTGACAGAACATCCCCCATATAAAGCGCGTGCCGCCCATCAGACCCAAGTGTAAAATTATTTTTCCAAATACGCGGCAACCGCATTGTTCCATCCACACTTTCCAAGACATCGTATGCCGCGGTACTTATCGCGACGCGCCCCATATTCAACGCCCCCGAACCACGAAAACCCGTCGTTGTCGCCGCACGCCAATACGCATTTCCCGACGTTGACACAATATCACCACCCGAATAGAAATACAAATTCGTTCCCGGCGTTGTTGCGCGTTCAAGATTTATTACCCCATAACCAAAAACTTCTTTGAACACATCCAAATAATCTTCATTATTGTTATCTATGCGCCACTGATACGACGCGGGCATTTCATACATCGATTGCAAATGCGCGGCAAGCGCGGATTCCGTAAGTGTTTGTCCGGAACTAAGCCGCCCCAAATACGGCCCGTCCGCCGTTAGTGCCATCAACATAAAAATTTGCTGTGGCGTCATATAGTAAAACGCAGATGTCAGCACCCCGGCCGCGCCCGCCGCCGCTGCGGTTGCCATTTCATCGGTCACACCAACCGCCGCAAAGCACCACGGATCAATTCCCGCCCCACCCATTCCGGCGGTGCCGCACGTGCGCGCCTTGTAATAGGTCATACCGTCTGTTGGGTCATTAACCGCCCACTGGGCCAATTGATATGGATTTGTGTTTGTGTCAGAATTCGCCGCAATTCCACTTTCGTCCACCGTTGATGCCCCCACCGCAACAACCGACATAAACAAATGTTCAAGGTTTGAATAAACCAACGGCGCCGCGTTTTCAAATGTCGCGTCCAACGGAGAATCTGACCATTGTGCATTTGTTTCAAATCCGCCCGTCGAAAATACCGTCAGTGGTGAATACGATACCCCCAGTGAATTAAAAAAAGATGTCGCATTCGTCTGTGGTAAATTATTGCTATCCGTGGCACCATACGCACCCGCAATTAGATTTCCAAATGTTGTTTCGTAATTACCCGTACCGGAATTCAAAACCGTTTGAATTGTTGCCGCATTTGTTAAATGCAACGGTTCAATCACATCGGTATTTGCGATAATGCTAACCCGTGAACGCCCGCCGGAAACGTCCCCCAAACGCGCCGCCGCATTCACCATCGCAGAATAATTATAGTAATCCGTTTGCTGCAATTGTTTATATTGATAAATTGTCCCCGCGCTACTCATCGCATATGCACCATCGGCGCGCCCATCACCATTGGAATCTACATATAAAAAATTATCCACCGCACTAATATACCCATAATAAGTATGCGTTTCATTTGACAATGTCACCGCATAACCATTAACCGTTGCAATCAAATTTTCGCCAAGTCCATTTATATTCAATACGACACCTGTAACAAATTCATCGACACAAGACGAACACGTTCCAACATTTGCCGGACTCGCCAAATTAACCATATGCGTTCCACCACCGGTGCGATAAATTGTCATTTGGCCATTTGGCATAAATCCAATAAAATCCGCATTTGAATACCCCGCGGTGTTTCCACCAACAATTTTGGCAATCACATTATCCGCCCCTGTCGCCGCATTATTATAAACCGCCGTCCCAGAATTAGATAAATCAAAATAACTTAAAAAAGTGGAATCTTCCACCGTGGTATCGTCTTCTATTGACGACCCATCGTTCCCAGTAATGATTTTATTATTGTAATACTTACTGGAAATCATTGTATTACTTGCCGGGTTTAACGATGACGACCCGTTCGTTGTTGTCCATATAACAAACTTGTCCGCCAATGACGTATTTGCCGCCGCATTTATACCATTTGCCGTGATTAACGCAACATTGACCGGGCGTCCACCTTCAACCGGGTCATTACCCAAATTATAGCCATTTAAACTAATTGGCGCATACGTATTCGAATCACGCAATGTCCGCATTCCCAAATACCCGCGCGCAAGGGGCGAATACCCCCGCATCAAAAGCAAATAATTTTCTTGTTGATTCATAAATTGAAAGTTTTTATATAAAATACTTGTCGTATCCGCCGGGGCGTAATACGACAAATTTTCGGCATAGTTTTTAGTTTCCGCCGCCGCATTTGGCAACAACGGTCCATACGGCAAACCATTTGCAAAGACCGGCACACCAACCCCCGCATTATCACCACCACCGCCACCGGAACCACCCGACCCACCGCCGGCGCCACTGCCCGTGTATCCATTATCGTTTTCCGCATCAAAAACATCGGTCAAAAGAAAAAGTCCACCTACAACAACGGCGGCACCCGCCGCCGCCAATGTCATTCCCTGGGCGGTGGACAGCCCACCGAACAACCCACCCGTTCGCTCTGGCGCACGGCGGGACCTGTATTTTCTAATTTGTTGGTCACACTTTGACGCATCCGCACCATACATCTGCAAAATCTGGGCCGCACGCAGGTCATTATTCATGAGTGCCGTACAAACAAGTGACAATCCAGTTGAATCAACAAAGTTTATATTCGCACCCGCCGCAACCAACGATTGTACCTGGCGAATATCGGCATTTCGCGCCGCCGCCAATAACTGTGACGCCGCGGTAAATTCGGTAACAGGCGCCGCATGCACCGCAAACGGACACAAAAACAAAGCAAACACAACCAATCGTATGAATTTCATAAATTCTCTCTGTATCACGTGCCATTTTATCAGAAAATGACATTGGTGTCCAGTGGAAAAAAAATCGGGGCAATTCGCCCCGATTTTTTTTTATTTTTGAAACCAAACAAAATTACAGGCTGTTGCATGGCACTCTAACCACACCACTAAAAGAAACTTCTCTTTTATATACCGGCTTTGATTGTGCAGATTCCCCGCAATTCCCAACGTTTTGATTACCACCATTATTGTTATTAATGTTGATATTTATACCGTTGCCACATGTGTTATCTGCACCAGACGGCTTTTCACCACAGACATTTTGCGTTCCTTCACCATTGTTATTGTTAATGTTGATATTAACATTGGAATTGCTGCTTCTGCTACGGCCATGATTTTTCTTGCCACCACTGGTTTTTTTCTGTTGTTTTTCTTCTTGGCATTCACGGCAAACTTTGTTCCAACTTGCCGTATCCGCCTTAACTACAACTTCCGACTCAACCGCACCACTAACATCAACGGGCACTTCAACCTGGCCTTTATGGTTAACATCGGTTCCACCATCAATATGATGATTAACATCAACCGTGCCATCCGCGCCCCCCAAAAGCCGACTTAACATATAACAAACACCAAGCACACTTCCCGTCCCAAGAATCCACGGTCCCGGTTTCCACTTTTCGTTCGTTGTACCCGTCGTCGACGTTGCGCCTGTTGTCGGCGTTGTTCCTGTTGTTGGTGTTGTTCCACCTGTTGTTCCTGTTGGCATATTTGCCTCCTTTATTTTTATTGTTCGTGATTATTATAGACAAAATTTTACCCTTGTCAAGGGGTTTGTTAAAAAAATTTTTGCACGGGTGGCACTTTTCTGATATAATACAAATCAATGGACAGAGAGATGAAACGCCACAGCATAATTTTTATCGCGATAATTTGCGCGGTTACGCCGGTTTTGTGCACGCACGCCGCGGTATCAAAGTGCCAAAAGACCAGCATGCAACGATGTCTTGATTCCGCGTGCGCAATAAATATCGGCATGAATCCGTCCGCCCGGTGCCAGTATTGTGGCACATCCGCCGCCGGCAATCCACCATCGCAAAAGGGTTTATCAACAATAACCGCGGGGCAATCAACAAAATATGTTTTAACCGACCGCGAACTGCGCGTTGCGCCGTCCGACCCGGGACGGCGATATGTATGGGCAACAACCGAATGCATCAAAAAATTACCTGATTGCACGGCGGACGATGTATCCGACATATACGACAAACTTATTGAACAATCGTGCAAGGCCGCAGGCGTCAGCATGCAAACCGCAAGCGCGATGCAAACAATAAATAAAAAGCCAACAAAAACATCATGCAACGACGCACTTACCGTATGCATAAACAAAAAGTGCGGCACGGCATTTGAAAACTGTGCCGAAGATGCGATATTCACCCGTTCCATCGCCGAATGCGCGGCGGAATCGACGGGTTGCGACGATTACATTGCGGAATTTAGAACAAGTATAACAAACGACCGCAAAACCGCGGCGGCGCGGCGCGAAAGTGTGTTGCAAAACTTGGTCAAAGATTATCAAAGCACGCGCGAATCCAAGGTTGCCGGCGCAAAAACAAACTGCAAAAACGGCAAAACATTTGAAAACTGCGTCACCGCGACATGCAACAATAATATGCCGAACAAATGCGACAATAACAAAACCGAACGGTCAATGGCGGAAAGATTGTGTCAGTTCTATAAAACGGCATGCACGGTATTAAAGTAAAATGAAAACGAATTTGAAAATTTTTTGCGGGCTTTCAATTTTCGCGACTATCGCGGTGGCAAATATCGCACATGCGGCAACCACGTCCGTCGTCAGCAACAAAACGTCACAGTTTAATGATGTACTGTCGGAAATGGGCGCGAATGCGACCGATTCGTCAAACGCCGCACTCGCCGAAACAATTCGGCGGCAACGCGCATTGCTTGATGCGGCGGGCGATGGGGGTGCGACCACAACCGGCGGAACAAACATAACAACCGCAAACGCGTGCGACGCGGCATTACGCAAATGTATGTCGGAAAAGTGCGGTGCGGATTTTACAAAGTGCGCGTCGGATTCCACAACCGTTTGGGGCAATAAAATGGACGCGTGCCGTCGCAACACGAAATGCACCGGCCACGAATACACATTACTTGCACCGGAAATCTTGGCGGACCGAAACGCGGCAATTGAACTTTCATACTATAATTCCGTCGTGAATTGTGGCAACCGGTATAACAATTGTGTATTTGGAATTTGCGGCAAATCATTGGAAAATTGCCTTTCCAAATCCGCGGGCGACAGTGCAATTGCAAAATGCAAATCAATCGCCGACGAATGCCGCGAACAGGATAGTGGCCTTGCCGCGCGCGTAATGGGCGTGTTTGGTGACCGGCGAAACATCGCCGCCACAGAGGCCCAGAAACAAGAAAAACGCCTTTACGAATTGCGCGATTTAATGCGCACCCAATGCACACGATTCGGCGCAATGTTTGACGAACGAACACTTGATTGCGTATATACCGTAAATTTCTTTGCGGGCACGGACAACACACTTATGGCATCAAAGAAACTTTATTCCGGCGACACATTCCAATGCACGCCGGATTGGTTCGGTGTTGATATCACAACATACATGGAAAACGCCCAAAGACTTACCCGGTCGCAAACATCCGCATCCGCGGCGGCAATGGGTGCGGGCCTTGGGACGGCGGCGTCACTTTGGACATCGGGCGCGGTTATGCGCGGAATCGACACACAAAAGGCGGAAAAACAAGCCAAAGAAAAATGCACGGCCGTCGGTGGCGAATGGGTCAGTGCCGGATTCAACCAAGGCAGCAAATGCGACATGCGCAAACCAAAGGCCGATTGCGAAGGCCGGGGTGGCACATGGAACGATGAAAAGGGTTGTCTTGACAAAAACGGCCAACCAATCACTTCGTCAACCGGGGGGGGTAGTAATCCAGTACTTGAATCCGACTTCAAACGCGAAGACGCAAGAGGAACAGAACCGACAGACGATCAGTTGGAAAAAGATCCAAGCGGTCGCACATGTAGAAAATATTATACTGACGGATGGTGCGACGAATATTATAAATTATATAATAAAGAGAAAGAAGCAAAGAAAACCGCTACCAGAGAACAACGCAAACAACGCAGACAGGAAATCCTTAACAAACTTTCCAATATCACCCAAAAGGTTGGTACAGGGATTTCAAATGCCACGCAAAAAATCGGCGATATTTTCAAACCAAAAGACACCAACACCACAGAAGCACAGGAATAAAAAACAATTGTAAACTGTGATGATTACACAACAGAACTCATCTGCAACAGTTATGATGATACTTGTTGGTGGACCGGCCAGGAATGTCTCAATACACAACCAAACAATACAAAATCCACCACACCATCCAACGGCAAAGAAGAAGTTCGACAGATTTCAAACGAAATAATTGACAGTATCGGGTACGGATAGATAAAATCTTATGGTAGAAGGGTAAAATTACTATCCACCAATCACTTTCAACAACTCGTCTTTATCTTTTACAACCTTTATCCCATCCGCAATCCATTCGGCGGAATTTAGACACATATTCCAGAATTCAAAGTTCCCCTCCAATCACCGCAAAATTTGAAAAATTTTGTGGCTGATGATCGGAGGGGTGCCCAGTGGAACTGAGCGGGGTGGGGGTGAAAATAAAATATATTTCTTTTTTTATTACCCCCACCTCGTCGCCGTTCGGCGCCACTCCTCCGCAGGAGGAGAACTAACACTAACCACCAACACTTTCCACTAACTCTTCCCTGCCCTGCACAACCTTTATCCCGTCCGCAATCCATTCGGCGGAATTTTTATCCAAATCCATAATACTATCGGTCCCCAGGTACAAAATCGGTTTCAAACCACGTTCTTCCCGTGCCCGCCGCAGCGCCACAATTGGCGAAGGCCGCTGTTTCCCCGCCGCGAACCAATCAATTTCGTCCGGCACCCAAAAATCGTCGTCATCGTGCACCGCAATCGCATAACCGTTCGCAACAATTAAATCATCATGCGCCTTGGCATCAACCCCCGCCCCGCGCAACCACGCACACACCTTTTCAACCGGACTTTCGTCCGCGGGCACGCCCCCGTCCGACGGGGCGCCGTCATTATCATCATCAAAATTTATATCGGCAAAGACCGGCACATCCGCCGTATCCGCCGACGCATCCATATCAAAGTCCGTTGGTATCGGCATCGCACCATACGCCGCCACATCTTCGGATTTTGCCGCGCCCACCGGTTCGGCGATTGGTTCACGCACCGGTTCAACCGAACCCACCGCCCCCGCCGGCGCATCAGAATTCATGGGCGCGTTTGGCCGATTAAACACCGACATTTGTCGCGCGCCATAGTTTTTCTGTGCCCGCATAAATGTTTCGCGCATTTCCATCGGCACACCCGCACGAACCGGTGGCAAAGTTTCCCGCGCCGTCACAACCGGCACAACCGGTTCGGGCTTTGGGGCCGGTTTCGCTTCGGTTAAACACTTTGGCAACGGCAATTTAACCGGCATTTCTTTATTTCGCACTGTCAACACCGTTGTCGCAACATAAAGTGGAACCGCCGCCAAAACCAAGATTCCAAACACTGCGCCCGCAAACCCATGCAATTGCAAATGCAAAAGTTTCGTCAAATGCGCCACTGAAAACATATTAAAATTAAACAGCCCGCGCAAAATCGCCCACATCACGAACACATAAATCCCCGTCCACGCAACCGCGCGCCAAAAATTTGCAAAAGATTTCTTTTTATCACTCACTTACACTAACCACTTACACTAACACTACCCACTAGTATAGACATATTTTTCTTTCTGTCAACAAAGTATTTATTTTTATATTTTTTTATATTTTTTTCAAAAAACACTTTTTTATTACCCTATTCTGTGGTATAATGTCACAGATAGAAAGGAGGGTTTTTCATGCGAAATATGCTGAAAACTGTATGTAAAAGTGTAACATGCTTATCAATTATCGCAATCGCGACCGCGGCTTTTGCGGCGACGGACGTATCACGCGGAACGGCGACCGCAAATCGTGGACGCGGCACCGCGGCATCACGTATGCCGTCTATTCCGATTTTGCCGGTAAGTGCGGGCGGAAACATGACCGTTAGCAGTAATGACATCGACCCAAAGCCGACACCACTGCCACACCCAACACCAAATCCTAACCCCAATCCGAACCCAAATCCGGACCCAGATCCAACCCCGGACCCGGATACACCGGTTCCGCCGGCACCAAATCCGTCGACTCCGGAATGCCCGGATGGCGGCGTTAAAAACTCATCCTATTCTGTCGAAAACTGTATGAACGATGTTTTGGGCTGTGTCAACGGCGGCGCGTTACCGAACGGCATAAATTCGCTGTTTAACGAAGACCTGCGCAATTCCATCGTAAATGGCATGGGGCTTTGTTTGACCCAAGTGGAAAAGTGTGTTTCCACCGTTCGTCGCAATTGCCAATATGTTTACGCATCGACATCGGATGTATGGCTTGACTTTAACGCGCGCAAGGTTCAACCGGAATACTATGCGTTCGTTTTGCGTCAAACGGGTCTTACCCCGACCCAGGCGGAAAACACATGTTTATTGCTTGACCGCAACACATACGGCGCGGCGTTTAACGCGGTTTCCGTCAATGATAACGTGACATCTGAATACGACCAACGCGTCGGCGCATACAACAGTGCGCGTAATGATTCACTTAGCAAACTAAACCCACTTGGTGCGCGCGTAAACGATACCGGCATTGATGGCAAGCGCGGATACTATGCACGTTGGGATGCGGAAAACGCACAATGCTTGCTGCGCGTGGCGGCGTATAACAAAGACACACCAATTACCAACAGTTGGCTCTTTGGTGCGGTTGGTGATGATGCAATGGCCGAAGTGTGGCGCGCGACCGGATCTTCGTTCACATGCAACAAAGATTTGTTCGGATTCTCGCTTATGCCAACAACGAAAACAGTTGCGGCGACCGCAATTCCCGGCGGAACATTACTGGGCGCGGGAATCGGTGCATTGGCGGGCCACGGCGACCGCAACTTTGATTGCACAATTGAATCTATGCGCAACACGTTGCTAAAAGAATTGCAAGACAACCAAAAAATTGGCGCAATCAATCAGTATATCTCATCGGATTTGTCCAGCACATCAAAATCCATGACATTGGGCCAATGCCGCGAAATTGTTGACCTTTACGACATGTGGGAAATGGGCAAAGAAGCAGTCAACACATGTCGCGAAACAAAAATTGAAACAAATCAACAATGCAAAGAGTATAGAATTGAGTTTCAATGTCGTAGCATATCAAACGAAAGTTCTGAACAAGCCGAGAGAATTATTAACGATTGCATAAGCGTGTCTTGTGAAGCATCACCGTGCGCATGTTATTGGATTGTCAAAGGTGGCGAACTGGACGTTAATCTTTTCAAAGATAACTCCACTTATGTCAATGCAACATCTGCATTTAAAATGATAAAAAATTGGGTAAATAACAATACAGACAAAACATCTGCCTGCAAGAACGACAATTGTGGCCAAACAACTTCAACCGAAACACGCGAATGCCGGTTTGTTAACCTGAACCAATCATGGCGCGACGGCACAGATGTGTATTGCAGTCGTGGCACCGAATGTCTTGGCAAAGACGAATTCAAACGGCAACTTGATGCACTGTCCAAGATATTCAATTCAATTGAAATTCTTGCCGGCGAAAAAGGCAACCGTCTAAAAACAACATTGGTTGGTGCGGGCATCGGTGCGGCAACTGGTGGAACCGCAACCGCAATCACGGCGTTTGTTGAAAAGAATAACATCAATTGCCGCGTGGCGGACGGCCTGGCCAAGGTTGGATTCGGCAAATCATATTCAATCGATCGTCTGCGCGACTTCTATGTCAAATGGGCGTTGAATTTGCCGTCAACAATTGCGCCGACCGCGGTTGTCACGAACTGTGATAACTGGTCATTGACATGCGCGTTGTTCACGGATGCCAACGAATGCAGAAACGCAAAGTTCAACTATCGTCCGGGCAATTTGTCCAGCACGACTTTGGTGACGAATCCATGCACCCCATCGGGCAGTGCATGTATCGCGAACGTCGGCGTGGCACAATCGTATGGTGTCTGTCTGGTCACCCCAACCCCAACCCCGGAACCCGATGAACCAAGTTCAGACGACAAAATATCACATGTTTCAGACTGTAACGAATGGATTGACGCATGTAAAGTATTCACAAACGAATCCAGTTGTAATTCGGCCAAGGTAATATACGTCCCGCGTTCAATGCGTGTTTCGAATGCATGCAAATATCAATCGCGGAGCAATGAATGTCGCCCAAGTGCGCAAAAGGCAAAACAGTACTTGGACGTAAACAATTGTCCGATACGACTTGAATAAATCATGTGGTGTCCACGATAAACGTCCGCCCCGCGCGGGCGTTTTTATTCCAGAATTCAAAGTTCCCCTCCAATCACCGCAAAATTTGAAAAATTTTGTGGGTGATAATCGGAGGGGTGCCCAGTGGAACTGGGCGGGGTGGGGGTGAAAATGAAATATGTTTCTTTTTTTATTACCCCCACCTCGTCGCCGTTCGGCGCCACTCCTCCGGGGGAGGAGAACTTTGCTCTCTGGGATACAACCCACTTGCACTAACCGCTTTTTTATGATAAAATGCAAGGAACAGTAGAAGGGGTTTCTTTTGAAACGTTTATCTTTTGCATTAGTAATTTTTGCGTGCACATCCGCCGCATTCAGCGCAACGCGCCAAGATACGGTTGCACGTTCAGCAACGGCGCCGGCACGTGTTTCACGTGCACCACAAAACACCGGCACAACAAACGCAACACAATCAACAACAACACGCGCGGTTGCTTCACGCAACGCCACGCAACAACCAACAACGCAACCCACACAAACTGTCGCGCGTGGTCGTGCGGCAACAACACCCACAACAAACGCACGCGCGGCAAAACAAAGCGTAATCAGCACCGGAACCAAGGTTGCGGCCGCCACGGAAAATACGGCGGTTGACCAAGTGTGCTGGGCCAAATTCAGTGGTTGCATGGATTCATTTTGTATGTTGGACAACGCGAACGGCGGCCGTTGTATTTGCAGTGATAAAAACGCCGAATACGATGCAATACTCCAAGAAATTCAAAACTTGGACGACCAAAGTTATCAACTTGCGACCGTCGGTGTCGAACGCATTGAAATGGGCGACGCGGTCGATGCGGTTATGTCAAAAACCGATTCGGTGACAAAGCGCGTGACGGCGGACGCAGCGAAATCAAAACGTCAATCATTGGATTTAAGTTCATGGAATTCGCTGGACCTGGACTTTGATGCCGACGCCGAAGACATTTTTGATTTTTCATCGGACGGCGTTTCAATTGCCAACAAAACCGGCGACGCACTTTATCGCGCGGCGGCAAAACTTTGCAACGCACAAATTTCCGAATGCAAATCGCAATCGACATTAATGGATTTAATGTATAAACAGCGCGTACGTTCCGATTGCACCGCGTATGAAAACAGTCTGCGTGCCGCCCGCACACAAAGTGCGCAAAAACTTTACGCCGCACAAAGCGCCATGCGCGAAGCCGCATTGGAACAATACCGCAACGCGAACAAATACGACCTTGGGCAATGCACAGTGCAATTCAAACAGTGCATGCAAACAACGGGCGGTTGTGGCGATGATTTCACCGGATGCGTTGAATGGTCTGTGCGTGAAAACATGGTCGGCAATTCAAATAAAGAAAAAACAATCAAAGGAACGGTATCGAAAATTAAATTACGTGCGGAAACATATGATTCTTTGTTGGCCAAGAAAGACATTTGCATGACGGTGACGCAACAATGTGTGAACGTCCGCGACCAAGTTTGGGATGCGTTTCTGCGAGAGGCCGCGCCGCAAATAAAATCTGCGGAATTGATTGTTGAATCAAATATGCGCACATCGTGCATTTCGAACATATCAAACTGTTTTCAAAAGGCATGCAAAGACACGATGGACCCGAACGACCCAGAGGGTTCATACGACATGTGCCTAACGCGACCGGAAACATTGCGTTCGGCGTGCAAGGTTGAAATTGAACCGTGCGAAGCGGCGGAACCGGCAATTATGGACTATGTCCGCGCGCGTTTGAAATCTATGCGTGTTGATTCATGCACGAATGAGTTCAAAGCGTGCCTGCAATCCGAAGACCGTTGCGGCGAAGATTACACACAATGTATCGGATTGGACACCGACACAATCGTCAAAATGTGCCCTGCGGATAAATTAACAGGTTGCACATATGAATATGGCGATGATAAAAAAACAGTTCAACAAACCCTTAACGACATCGCCACTGGAATATTCCTAAATATCGATAATAACATGTTAACCGCATGCCAACGCGCCGCAGATGCTGCGATGGTAAAGGTCTGCGGCAGCACCGAAAACTGCGATGAATTGGTTGTGGATAATGATCTTGGGTCGCGCAGTTTGGAATACAAGATATGCGAATACCAAGGTAGTGCAAATGACATAAGTATCAATTACAACCAATGTCGACCAAATATTGATATGATTACCGATGCCGAACTCGGACGGAACTCTAGCGATATTACTACCGGAACCGACGGCAGTATAAACTATACTTCAAATTCTGAAAAACCGTTCGCAGGGGTAATTGATGGAATTATTTATTGGGACAGCGTTACAATTACCGACGACGGTTTAATTAGTACGGTTGACTATTTCGATGCTTTGGAACAAAAAGATACAGACGAGGCAAATGGTTATGTGGCCGAAAATGAGCCTTTGCGCGATGGGACTAACCGACCAGGTAATCAGACACCTAATAGAGGTAAATCGTCTAGCACTAGTTCTGGCAGTATGTCAAATGGCATATTATCTGGTAATGGTCGAAGAACAAGTATCACAGAAAATCAAATGAGTCGTATAAACGATGAACTAGCAGCACTGCAAACGAGCATTCAAAACGCTATTAATGCGATTGAATCTGATCCAAAAGTTCAATACTGTATGAAAGGTCGCAAATTTCAAGGTTATGAAAAAATGTTGGGGACCATTAAAGGTCAAAACGACACAAGTCTAGAGCCGAATAAAGCACGTTTTCCACAACTAACCGCGCAAATGCGCCGTACTATATCGGCATCTGCGTTAGCGCAAACCAAAGCAAATTATTACGCAAAATATGATGAATTAAACGCAAAAATGTTGAAAGATTACTCAACGATTGCGGAACGCAAAGCCGAAATTGCCGGTGAAAATAATAAAGATTTACGTCGTGAAATCGCACGTCAATCATGCTTATATTTGGCCGACATGTCATCACTTGCACGTTCAGCCGAACCACCAAAAAGTGCTGGTGGTAAGATTATTGCTGGTGTCGCACTCATAGGGGCGGCGGTGGCTATACCGTTTACACTGGGGACAAGTACTATCGCAATTGGCGGCATACTGGCAACGTACACAACCACAACTGCTGCTACCTGGGGCGTTGTTGGTGCTGGCACAGGTTTGGCCACACTCGGTTTGTTAGGTAATGCTGGCTCTGAAAGCGCGAACGGTGAACAAAGAGGTTTTGTCCACGATGACAATGTCCCACTTGTCGCGTCCAAAGAAATGAACCAATGGAATTACACAGAAACAATTACAACGACATTTGATTGGGAAAATCTTGTTTGCCACAAGTGTGTGCGTTCAAAAACTTGTGCCGAAACAAAAAATCCTCTGTTTGGTAACAAATACTGCAAAACCTGGGGTGAAGTTACCGAAGAATGCACCGATACACAATTCTAACCATCGCCCGCGGATGCGGGCGGTTTTGTTCCCTGCCCCGTGCAAACATCCCCCCAACCTTTTCTTGACTTTTGGAAAAAATGGTTATAAAATGCGCGGGCATGCAAAGGTTTGCGTGCGGCCGATTGGCGAAAATGATAAACTAAGCTAAAAGGAACTATATATGATTGAAAAAAACTGGATGGCTTTGATAAAGCCGAAAAAACTGAATATCACCACCGATGAACACAACCCAAATATGGCCAAGTTGGTTGCGGAACCGCTTGAAAAAGGTTTTGGTCTTACACTTGGAACGGCTTTGCGGCGCGTTCTGTTGTCATCACTCCAGGGATGCGCGCCACTGTATGTTAAAATCGAAGGTGTTCAACACGAATTTTCAAGTATCCAGGGCGTCCACGAAGACGTCGCGGATATTTTACTGAACCTAAAAGGTGTTTATTTCAAGGCAAATTCCGAAGGTCAGCACAAGGTTAATCTGCACGTGACGGGTCCGGCCGTGGTCAAGGCGGGCATGATTGAATGCCCCAGTGCGATAGAGGTTATGAACCCTGATGCGGAACTTTGCACACTGGACAAAGGCGCGCAGTTTGATATGGAAATCACACTTGGCACGGGTCGCGGCTATGTTCCGGCGAACGCGCATGCCGATGGATTGCCGTTGGGCGTGATTCCGGTTGATTCAATCTTTTCGCCGATTTTGAATGTCGCAAGCGTGGTTTCTGAAACCCGTGTTGGGCAATCAACTGACTATGACAAATTGGAAATGACGGTCAAAACAAACGGCAGTGTCACACCCGAAGATGCAATCGCTTTTGCGGCGCGTATTTTGACCGATCAATTGACTTTGTTCATCAATTTCGAAGACCCAACGCAAATCGCGGCACCGACCGAAGAAGAAGTTGCCAAAGACGCGTTGCAGTTCGATCCGAAATTGCTGAAACGCGTGGACGAATTGGAATTGTCTGTGCGTGCGAACAATTGTTTAAAGAACGACAAAATCAACTGGCTTGGCGAATTGGTCCAAAAGACCGAGGCCGATATGTTAAAGACCCCGAACTTTGGGCGCAAGTCATTGAACGAAATCAAAATCCAATTGGAAGCAATGGGACTTGGCCTTGGCATGGAAGTCCCAGGTTGGCCGCCGGAAAACATCGCAGAATTGGCCAAGAAATACGAAGACCCATATAAATAAAATTATTGGGAATTCAAAAAACGCGTGTTGCTGAATCACTGATTTGGGACACGAAAAGTGGTGCAATCCCGGGAAACCGGGCGGAAACAAAATAAAGGAGTAACCGATGAGACACCAAAAAGCAGGTCGCACTTTTAATCGCGACACAAATGCACGCAAGGCCTTGTTTATTGGGCTTGCGAAAAACCTGATTGAAAAAGAACAAATCAAAACAACTTTACCAAAGGCCAAAGATCTGCGCAGCATCGTGGAAAAATTGGTTACCCGCGCCAAGGTTGACACCGTTGCGAACCGCCGCCTGACCGCGTCGGAATTGGGCAATGCGTGCGATGCAACCGTGAAAAAATTGTTCACGGTGCTTGGGCCACGCTATGCGAAACGCCCGGGTGGATACACCCGCGTGTTAAAGGCCGGTTTCCGCTATGGCGATGCCGCACCGATGGCGATTATCGAATTTGTTGACCGCGATGTGAATGCGAAAAAACCACAAAAACCAGAGGTCGCCGCGGCCAAGGCCGAAGAAGCAACCGCAACCGATGCGCCCAAGGCACCCAGGGCACCAAAGGCCGAAAAAACGACAAAAGCACCGGCCAAAGAACCGGCGGCGAAAAAAGCCACTGCGGCAAAAAAGACCGTTGCGGTAAAACGTCGCGCCACCGGGAAATAAGAAGTTGTTGATTATTTGTAATTAACGTCATACCGCCGCAAGGCGGTATTTTGTTGAACTTCGACAAATGCAAAGAGATACCGCCCTTCGGCGGTATGACGGGAAAAAACCGGGCGCGTTCGCGCCCGTTTATTCCAGAGCATGAAGTTCCCCTTTCCTATGGAAAGGGGTCCGGCTGAACAGCCGGGGGGTATGGGTGATAAAAAACATTATTACCACTACCCCGGCGGGATTTCCCGCCACCCCTTCGCCAGCGAAGGGGAATTACCGTCCGACATTAAATTCATCACCAAAACCGGCGACGGATTGACCGCCAATATAACAACCGATGTCTTCGAAACCTTGTTTGACCTGGGCCTTTTTGACAAGGTTCGCCGTCACAATTCCGCCAACGGTCCCCAAAACAACGCCCGCGATACTGTCCGACGCAAGGCGCGCGGTGTTAAATTCGCCGTTTTCATCACGCCAAACATTTTTTTCAAACCCACCAATCGTTGCGGTTAAACCGTTAAATTTACTATCCAGGTCGCTTTCCAACCCCGCAACATATTTTGCCGTCCATTCGCATTTGCCGTTTTTGATTTCTTGGTTATCGTCACGGCACACGCACTTTCCACCGCGTTCCACCGTTCCCGCAACAATGCATTTGCAATTCGAATCCATATTATCCGGATCCGAACAAGGTTGTGGAATAACCGGCGGTATAATAACGGGTGGCGGAGTAATATTTGCAACACACTGACCGCGACCACCGACTATTTCAAAATGAGTGTTAGAATCTTTACAGTTACATTTACCCTTTATTGGACTATCCCAAACCGCATCTGCCCCCGTGTCACAGCACGCAATCGCTTCTATACTCATCCCGGCACGCCGTTCACGACATGTCTTTTTATCCCCACCTTTTTTGACACACATACCATTTTCATCATTTTCATATCCTTGTTTACAGCCAACTTTTTTACATGTTGGCCCGCAAAAGAAATGATATATTCCATTTTGATCCATCAACCCGCCGCCATGCGCAACTTTAACCGCCGCACTGCACTCCGCCGCGGTAAGGTCAATTGACGATTCCGCACCACGGTTCAACACCACGGTTTGCCCTTTGATTGTTGCACTACAAGTGTCTTTATTTGGATTCGGAGTTGGACCGGGATTTCTTTCAACGCATTTTTCCCCAGACACGACATAATTTCCTTCGCATGCTTTTAATTTACATTGCAAATGCACATTAGAATCACAATAAAGTTGGAACGTGCCACCTCTAAGATCCAACTTACTCGCACGTGCATACGCCCCTGCATCTCCATCGGCACGCTTTAATGCATCTGCACACATTTCGCGTGTCAAATCCATATTAAAAGTTTCCCCTGCGCTTAAACTAAGCGGTTTACCAGACTGTACCATTGTAGAGCACTTTTTCTCCTCCGGAACATAAATTTCCCATCTATCATCTCCACTGGTAGTACACACATAAATTACCGTCTTATTTATAGGCGTACCACGCCAAACATGCCCAGGTTTCATCTCTATCCTTTGACCATCTGTACAATAATCCTTGGTACCATGCCCCTTGCCACACACGGCGGCACTTCCTTGTTGTCTTCCAGACTTCACATTGTCGTGCTCTTGAACACTAAGCCACAAGTAATCATTCCAATCAATTTTCTTTTGTTTTGGTTCAATAACTTGCGGGCTACACAAACTCGTTGAAGGCGCCGCCAAAGTCACACTTTCCACAAATATTGCAAAAATTGAAACTAACATAAATAGCGTTAAAATTTTTTTCATGATCTCTCTTCCTTTTTATTTCTATACCCAAGGTATTATACCATAAAATAAAGTTGGATACAAGATGTAACAACATAAAATACCATATAAACAAATTGACCACTAAAAAAATCCGCCAAGGCGGATTTTTTTCTTAAACTCTACGCACTTTCTTTGGACGGCAACCGTTGTGCGGAATACGCGTTGTATCGGTAATACTTTGCACAACCAACCCGGCATTCGCCAAACCACGAACCGCGGATTCACGACCCTGGCCAATTCCGCGCATAAGGACATCGACGGTCTTCATGCCCATTTCGGCGACCTTTTTCCCAACCGCGTCCGCCACAACCGTCGCCGCATACGGGGTTGATTTCTTTGCGCCCTTGAAATTATTCGCGCCCGCCGTCGCCCAGGTCAAAACCGCACCTGATTGATCGGTAATTGTGATACGCGTATTATTATTTGTGGCAACGACATGTGCAATGCCGTGCGAAACTTTTTTTACAACTTTCTTTTTATTTAATGCCATTTTTGTTTTTTCCTTTGATTAGATGTCTTCAATTAACTATCGTGTTAATCTCTACCCAATTTTATTATTTACCCTTGACCGCAGAACCCGCGACAACGATACGTTTACCCTTGCGCGTACGGGCATTGGTCTGTGTCCGTTGACCGCGAACCGGCAACCGGTTACGATGACGAATACCACGATAGGTTTTCAAATCTTGCAACCGTTTGATATTCATCGCAACTTCACGGCGAACGTCACCTTCGACCTTGAAATTCTGTTCGATATAGTTCGAAATTTTGATAACGTCTTCGTCGGTCAAATCCTTTGCGCGCAGACCATCCTTTAACTTTAATGCCTTGCAAATCTGTGCGGCGCGGGTTGGCCCAATGCCGTGGATGTATTGCAACGCGGCCTCGATACGTTTTTCTGTGGGTATATTTACACCTGCTATACGTGCCATTTTTATTTTTCCTTTTTACTTTTTTATTTTTGCCATTACGACAATTCTATACGAATCGGCGCAAAAGTCAAACCTTTGTTTCACGTAAGTTCTAATTACGGAAACGACCTTTCTTTGCGGCGCCCATAACGCCATGATACTGTTTTGCAACCAAATAAGATTGCACCTGGTTCATGGTGTCAAGCACGACACCCGCAACGATTAAAACACTGGTTCCGCCAATCATCAACGGCATTCCAAAGTGCGTATTCAAAATAATCGGCAACACGCACACGACAATCAGGTACAAAACGCCAATCGCCGTCACCCGTGACACCATGGAATCCAAGAAACTCACCGTCTGTTCGCCCGGCCGCACGCCCGGAATATAACCGCCGGCATTGCGCAGATTATTACTGGTTTCTTCGGAATTGAACACGACCGCCGTTTGAAAATACGCAAAGAACGCAATCAAAATCGTGTACAAAATGATATATGACCATGCACCATAAGTAAAAAATCCCATTATATTTTGCACAACAAGATTTTCACTTTGAACGAATCGTTGCACAAACGCCGGCAACATCATAATGGACGACGCAAACACCGGCCCCATAACGCCCGACATATTGACCTTTATCGGCAAATACGACGCGTTCGTATTCACAACACCGTTCGCCATAACCTGGCGCGGGTACAAGATTTGCACGCGACGTTGCGCCAATTCAAAGAACGCAATCAACGCAACAATTCCAACCACAAACAATATCACCAACGCAATCATCGCCGGCGACATTTGCCCAACAGACCCAAGGGACACAATTTTCGCGACACCTTCGGGAATTTGCGCGATAATGCCCGCGAAAATAAGCAACGATGCGCCCTGGCCTATGCCACGCGCGGTAATTTGTTCCGCAAGCCACATGACAAAAACCGTTCCGCCAACCAGTGCAATAATAGCCGACAATTCAAACGAAAATCCCGGATTCACAACCGCACGAACACCATTGACCGGCGCCATCACTTCCAATCCGCGCACCACGGCCCAACCCTGAACCACGGCCAACAACACCGCCAAATAGCGCGTATACTGGTTGATTTTGATACGACCCGATTCGCCTTCTTTACGTAAATCGTTAAGCGATTTGCTGGTCGCGGTCAACAACTGCAACACGATAGAGGCCGAGATATAAGGGAAAATATTCAGCGCCAACACCGACATACGTGAAAGCGACCCACCGGTGAACATATCGAACATGCCCATCATACCACTGCCTTCGCCAGTAAACAGGTGCAACACCGCCGACGCATTTACACCTGGCAACGGAATAAACGACCCGATACGATAGATAACCAGCGCACCCAACGTAAACAAAATACGCTTTTGCAAATCTGAAAGTTTCCCAAAGAACCTTGATATGAATTTCATGCGCCGTCTCTCTTGCTTTGTCCCGATTATTTATTTTTGATTGTTCCGCCCACTTTGGTAATGGCTTCTTCGGCCGCCGCCGACCATTTTTCCGCAACGATGTTCACCGCGGTTTTAATTTCGCCCTTGGCCAAAACCTTCAAACCCGACATACGACGATTCAAAATTTTCGCCGCCATCAAAGAATCGATACTAATTTCCTTGGCCGCATCAATTTTGCCGGCCGCAATAAACTTTTCAATATCACCCAAATTGATTGTCGCATAATGTTTCGCAAATGGATTCGTAAAACCATATTTCGGGAAACGACGCAAAATCGGCATCTGACCACCCTGGAAAGTTGCCTGTTTACGCGAACCCGCGCGCGCCTTTTGACCCTTGGTTCCACGACCCGCGGTTTTACCATAACCCGACGCCATACCACGCCCAACACGTTTAATATCGGACCGTGCACCATTATTATCCATCAAAGCATTTAATTTCATTTTTTTACTCCTATGAACTATATAGTTCGTTTGCGCATGCGGACAAGTATCCGCATACTCGGTTTATTTAGATCTAACCCAAAAATTCAACTGCGGATATGTTGTTGCTAATAAACCACGGATATCTGAAACCGGTTGAAGTTCCATTCCGCTCTTTCCGTCTTTTAACCAATACTGCTCACCCGATCCAAGAGATCTAAAACTATGTTCATTAAGTTCAGTAAGCAAATCTAGTGCACAACCACGCATTTTGTTTGTATACTTAGGTAAAACGCCTGAACGTTTTTCCATATACCACGCAACAACTGCACTAAACAATTGTTCCGCTTCAACATTAGACAATTTTTTATTTTTTGCCGATCTAAACAAAAAAGACACCGCATCGGCAACACTACGAAATTCCGAATGTGCATCCATTACCGCCATAACCAACCCCTTTCTTATTCTTCCGTTACACTAACCAAATGCGCAACTTTGGCAATCATACCACGAACCGCGGCATTGTCCGCAAATTCATGCGATTTGCCAATGCGCCCCAATCCCAATGTCGCCAAAATTTTGCGTTGCGATTCCGGACGACCGATAACACTTTTGATTTGTTTTACAATTATTTTTTTTGCCATAACAATCACCTTTTATTATTTGTCTTCCGTTTCTTTTGTTTCTTCGGCCATTTTTTTGCCGTCACGTCCCGCGACAATTTCCGCAACCGTTTTACCACGACGCGCCGCCACGGTCTTTGGCGAATTCATCTTTGAAAACGCAAGGAACACCGCACGAATCATATTGTTCGGGTTATTCGCACCCTGGGACTTTACAACGACATCTTGAACCCCCAGGCAATCGAACACCGCACGCAACGCACCACCAGCAATGATACCGGTACCGGGAACTGCACTGCGCAAAACCAATTTACTTGCACCGTATTTAACCGAAATATCATGATGCAATGTGCGCCCTTCTTTCAGTGGAACGCGAATCATTTTTGCCTTGGCGGCCTTGGTTGCTTTTTGCACAGCGGATTGCACTTCCAACGCCTTGCCTTTACCAAAACCAACCTTGCCGGCCTTGTCCCCAACAACGACGAGCGCCGAAAAAGACATATTCTTACCGCCCTTCACCGTCTTGGAAACGCGGTTCACAGAAACCAATTTATCTACTAAATTATCTGTCTGTAAATTTTTATTATCAAAACGTGCCATTTATAAACTCCATTTATATTTAGATTCTGACGCCACCGGCGCGGATTGCCTCGCACAATGCCTTTACACGACCATGATAGCGATACGCCCCACGATCGAAATAGCAATTGTCCGCAATTTTTGCCGCGACAACACGTTCGGCGAACGCCTTGCCAACCAATTCGGCACCCGCGATATTCCAACCGTGCCCCTTAAAGCCCTTTTCTTTGGACGATGCGGCACAAATTGTACGGCCCTTTACATCATCAATGGCCTGAATTTCAATATGACGACCACTGCGGAAAACCGACAAACGGATTTTCCCAGGATTTTTCTTTTTCAACGCAACGCGTGTCACCAATTTGCGTCTTTCTTCAGTAGATAAATGTTTCAACATTTTTTTTCCTTTTTTCCAATTCCCGTAACAGCGGAAATTTTTATTTACTATTTCTTTTTACCTTCTTTGTGGCGAACCTTTTCACCCTTATAGAAGATGCCCTTGGCCTTGTACGGGTCCATTTTGCGAATCTTGTGAATCTTATCCGCGAACAGACCGACCGCACATTTGTCGTTACCACTGATGGTAAATTCCGTCGGCGTTTCACCCATTGTCACGGTCAAACCATCCGGAATTTCCATAACAACATCATGCGAAAAGCCAACCACCAAAGTGAATTTTTTGCCACTGACCGATGCCTTGTATCCGACACCCTTCATATACATTGCCTTGGAAAAGCCGTGTGTCACGCCTTCGACCGCGTTACGGATATTGCGGGTCATTGTTCCCCACATTGCGCGCGACGCTTTGTCTTCGGCATCTTTCGGGGTAACCACAACCTGGCCGGCTTCGACCTTGACATCAACCAAACCGGAATTTTTCGTATTCATTGGAACGGTCAATTCGCCCTTTGGCCCTTTGATAACCAACTTGTCGCCATCCAAAGATGCAACCACACCATCAATCAATTTAACTGGATATTTTCCTGCCCTTGACATAATTACATCCTTTTAATTATATAACCTTGCACAAAACTTCACCGCCGACATTCATCAGGCGCGCCTTGTGATCCGTCATGACACCATGCGGCGTTGACACAATCGAAATCCCCAGGCCATTCAACACGCGTGGCATCTTCGCGGCACCCGAATAGACACGGCGTCCCGGTTTTGATACCACAGAAATATCTTGGATTGCACCATTTCCGCCGACATATTTCAACACGACGACCAAATTTGAACGATGTTCATCGATTTCTTCCTTGCGAAAATCTTCGATAAAACCTTCTTCTTTAAGAACCGCCAAAACCGCGGCACGCAATTTGCTGTTCGGAACAGTTATGGTTTCTTTGCCCGCGTTTTGACCATTACGTATACGCGCAACCATATCTCCGATTGGGTGTGATAATGACATCTTTTTACTCCTATGCTAACCGATTGCATTGTCCACAATCGGCATGTTTAATTTTACCAACTTGACTTACGAACACCCGGCAATTTACCTTCGGATGCCTGGGTTCTAACCTGTTGACGACAAAGACCGAACATACGGAAAAATCCGCGTGCACGTCCCGTAATACTGCAACGATTGTGCAAACGCGTCGGGTTCGCATTGCGCGGCAATTTTGCCATTTTAAGCATCGCTTCCTTGCGTTCTTCGGGTGTTGCATTACGTGACATTTTTTCCTTTAATGCGGCACGCTTTGCGGCATATTTCTTGACCATGCCTTCACGTCTTTTTTGTTTATTTCTTAACGCCAATTTAGCCATTTTTCGTTCCTTTTATTATTTCAATACCAACGGCAGGCCGATTTTGCTCAGCAATGCGCGCGCTTCGTCATCCGTTTTCGCGGTTGTGGCAATCACAATATCCATACCACGAATAGAATCTATTTTATCAATGGAAATTTCCGGGAATATCAAATGTTCTTTGATACCAAAGGCATAATTTCCACGACCATCAAACTTTGATTTCGAAAGGCCACGAAAATCCTTAACACGCGGCAACGCAATTGTAATCAGTTTATCAAGGAAATCATACATACGTTTTCCACGCAATGTCACCTTGGTTCCAATCGCCTGGCCTTCACGCAAACGGTATGTCGCGATGGACTTTTTCGCGTGTGTGATAATTGGCTTTTGTGCGGCAATCGCGGTCAAATCAGTCACCGCCGCATCAAGTTTCTTTTTATCGGCAACCGCTTCGCCAACGCCCATATTCAAAACAATCTTGGTCAGTTTTGGAACCGCCAACATATTTTTGTATCCGAATTCTTTGACCAATTCAGGCACAATTTCTTTTTCATAAATTTCACGCAATCTGCTTTGCATTTCTTTATCCTTTTATTTCCCGTAACAGCGGGATGTTTTTTTACAGTTCCGTCCCAGACTTCTTAGCAACGCGAACTTTTTTACCCTTTTCCATCTTGTATCCAACACGCGTAGGTTTCTTGGTTTTCGGGTCAACTAACGCAACATTGGAAACATGGATTGGTGCCTCGCGGTCAACAATGTGCCCTGCTTCGTTCTGTGTCGGTTTAATATGCCATTTGTGACGATTGACACCGGCAACAACGACACGTGATTCGGCCGGCCGTGCTTCTAAAACCGCACCTTTGACACCCTTGTATTTCCCAGAAATAACTACGACTTCATCGCCTTTTTTAATTTTCATCTTGCAACCCTTTTGTTTTATAACACTTCTGGTGCCAAAGACACAATCTTTTGAACGTCATATTTGCGACGAACTTCACGCGCAATCGGCCCAAAGATACGTGTCCCAATCGGTTCAAAGTTGTTCTTGTTTATCAAAACGACCGCATTATCATCGAAACGAATTATCGAACCATCCGGACGTTTAATCGGGAACTTGGTCCGCACGATAATCGCACGTTGCACCGTTCCTTTTTGCACTTTGCCACGCGGAATTGCTTCTTTGATGGCGACCACAATTTTATCACCGACGGTGGCATAGCGCCGATGCGAACCACCCAAAACCTTGATACACATGGCCTTGCGTGCCCCGGAATTATCCGCAACCGTCATAACTGTTTCATTTTGAATCATAACCTTATCCTCGTCCTGCGAACGGGGCAGTTCCCCGCCGCTTTGTTATGGAACCCGACTGATGCAACCGTCCAAAGACCATCGCACCCTCAAAGGCCCCTGGGTTGATTTTTAGTCCACTACCTCTACATCACCATCTTTGGATACACCAACCAAGCCCTTGACAATCCAAGATTTGGTTTTCGATATCGGGCGATGCTCTTCAATCGCAACGATGTCACCAACTTTATATTTATTGTCTTCATCGTGCGCCTTGTATTTTTTATTGTGCTTCACGAATTTTCCATACAGCGGATGACGAAAACGGCGTTCAACTTCGACAACGACCGTTTTATCATTTGCTGCACTTCTAACCGTTCCTTGCAGTATACGTCTTGGCATAACACTATCCCTTATATACTTTTTGTTTTACTTTAACCTAACCTGGCATATGATAACCTAAATTTTGGAAATCTCAACCAAAATTAGTATTTTTTTATTGCGCCGCGTTCAATTTTGTGTTCACACGTGCAATTTCACGACGGGTTTTACGCAAAACATGTGTTTTTGGTAAATTCCCAGCCGCATGTTGAAAGCGTTGATTCATTTGCGTTTTTTTCAAATCAATCAATTTGCTTTGCAATTCTTCTTTCTTCAAAGATTCCGTTTTCTTTTCTGCCATAATTGCCACCTTTTAGTTTACTTTGCGTTCAACAATTTTTGTTTTGATTGGCAATTTTGCCGCCGCAAGTGCAAACGCTTCCGCCGCAACATCCGGCTTTACACCATCCAATTCAAAGATTATACGTCCCGGTTTGACACGGCAAATCCAGTATTCAACGGCACCTTTACCCTTACCCATACGAACCTGGGCCGGTTTCGCAGTGACCGGAACATCCGGAAACACACGAATCCAAAGTTTTCCCATACGACGCATACGACGGGTAATCGCACGACGCGCGGCTTCTATCTGGCGTGCAGTGATACGTTCCGGCGACAACGCCTTTAATCCAAAAGAACCGAAAGCCAATTCACTGCCACCCTTGGCGACACCATGAATGCGTCCTTTGTGCTGTTTGCGAAATTTTGTTTTATTTGGCATTAACATGATAAAACCTCAACTTTCTTATTTTCTTTTGTTTTCACTTGTTCCGGCATATTCGGTTGGCCGCGCCATTTCCGAAGCCCATTTTTCCTTGTTCACAACATCCCCGGTATAAATCCAAACCTTAACCCCAACAACACCGTATGTGGTTTTGGCCTGAACCGCGGCATAATCAATATCTGCACGCAAAGTATGCAACGGAATACGCCCTTCACGAATTTGTTCACTGCGCGCAATTTCGGCACCGTTCAAACGTCCAGAGCACATAATTTTAACACCCTGTGCACCGGCCTTTTGTGCGTTTTGAATACCCTTTTTCATCGCGCGTTTATACGAAACACGACCTTCAATCTGCTGCGCTATACCCTGCGCTACCAATTGGGCATTCAAATCCGGTCTGCGAACTTCATAGATATTCACAACAACCTGATCATTTTTGACCAATTTTTTGATATCGTTACGCAACGCTTCGATATCCGCACCATTTTTACCAATAATCATACCCGGCCGCGAAGTATGCACGGTTATGACCACCTTTTTCGCGATACGGTCAATAACAATTTTCGCAATTCCCGCCTTTTTTAACTTTTTTTCCAAGAATCTGCGAATCATATTATCTTCTGCCAAACAAGCAGCATAATGCCTCTTGTCCACAATCCAGCGTGAATCCGGAACTTTGTTTATGGATAAACGCTGTGCTATTGGCGATACTTTCTGTCCCATTTTTTTCCCTTATGTTTATGTTTAGTGTTCTTGAAACCTTTCAGTTTTATTCCGGGGTCGCCCCCATACCACCAAACATTGTTCTTTTATTTTGCTTCTTTTTTTGTTTCTTTCTTTTTTGCCGTTTCCTTTTTCGGTGCAACCCCAGATTCCAAAACAATCGTCAAATTTGAAAACGGTTTCAAAATCGGACGTGCACTGCCACGCGGTCCCGGCATAATACGCTTCATGGTCAACGCCTTGCCACACCAAATTTCTTTGACGAACAAAGTATCAACCGCCAAGTTCTTGTTGTGTTCCGCATTCGCAATCGCAGACATCAAAGTTTTCAACACTTCGCCCGCGACACGCTTTTTGGAAAATTTCAACACATCGATGGCGCGTCCCACCGGCAACCCACGAACCATGGCACAGACCAAGTTCAATTTTTGGGTGCTGATGCGTATCATTTTGTTAAATGCGCGAACCTGATTATCTTTTATTCCATATCTTGCCATAATCTAACACCTTTTATTTTTTTGCTGCTGCGGCCGCGGCCTTTTTATTTGCGGCATGACCCTTAAAGGTACGTGTCGGCGCAAATTCCCCAAGTTTATGTCCAACCATATCTTCGACAATAGACACCGGAATAAACTTGTTGCCATTGTGAACTTCAAAAGTCAACCCAATCATCGGCGGAACAATCGTACTGCCACGTGACCAAGTTTTAATTGGTTTGTGATCATTTTTTTCATTCGCCACCGCCACTTTTTTCAAGATAGACGGATGAACATATGGACCTTTCCAAACTGAACGAGACATTTATCTAACTCCGTTTTTTATAGTTTATTTCTTCTTTGCCAAATGTCTGCTACGAATAATCATTTTGGCCGTACGTTTATTTCTGCGTGTGCGATAGCCCTTGGCCGGTATACCGGTGCGCGATACCGGTTCATGTCCCTTGGAATGACCGTTACCACCACCCATCGGATGATCGACCGGGTTTTGTGCCATACCACGCGTTGACGGACGAATCCCCAACCAACGTGCACGCCCCGCCTTGCCCAAATTGACGTTACGTTGATCCTGGTTAGAAACCGTTCCAACCGTCGCACGACAATCAGAATGAACCTTGCGCAACTCACCACTGTTCATTTTAATCTGGGCATAAACACCATCTTTACCCATCAATTGGGCATAGCAACCCGCGCTGCGCGCCAACTGACCACCCGCGCCAGGTTTCAATTCGACATTATGAACAATCGTTCCAATTGGCATATTTTTAAGTGGCATCGCATTACCCGGTTTAATATCTTCACGTGTTCCGGAAATAACAATATCACCCGCCTTTAAGTCACGCGGCGCCAAAATATACGAACGAACGCCGTCTTTGTATTCAATCAACGCAATAAACGCAGTGCGATTCGGATCATATTCCAAACGAACAACCGTCGCCGGCATATCCAATTTTTTGCGTTTGAAATCAATCAAACGATATTTGCGTTTATGACCACCGCCTTGGTGCGAAACCGTCACATGTCCAAAATTATTACGCCCACCCTTGGATTTCAATCCAACGGTCAGGGATTTTTCCGGTGCACCACGGTGCAATTCACTGTGGTCAATCAAAACCAAACCACGTGTTCCTGCGGTTATCGGTTTATAGTTTTTTAATGCCATTTTACTATCCTTTTATCACCCCAACATTAACGTCCAATTTCCGGATTATCTGCTGGGGATATTACCTTTATGCGTTTGTGGTTAAATCCAATTTCGCATCCGCCGGCAAAGACACATACGCCTTTTTAACCGTGCGCTGTGTTCCCGTGCCACGACCGCGGAAATGTTTAACCTTGCCCTTGGCAACAACAATGTTCACCTTGCTTGGTTTTACATTGTAAATTGCCTGAATCGCACGTGCTACATCTTCTTTGGTTGCACGCACATCAACTTCAAAGGCAATCGCATTGCCTTCGGACAACTGGACCGCCTTTTCCGAAACAATCGGACGACGAAGTATATCATAAACACCGGCTGTCACAACGGACTTTTTTTCTGCCTGAACTTTTTTTTCTGCCATATCTATAACCTCTTTTGTCAAACCGATTGCCATTATGCCCCAAGGCGTTTTTCTATCGCTTTGACCGCATCCGCCGTCAAAACCAATTTATCATGTTTCAAAATATCCAACACATTCAACCCAACGGTCGGCAAAACATCAACATTATTGATATTCGCCGCGGATTTTTTGAAATTTTCATCCAATGCATCCGCACCAACAAACAAAGCCGAAGAAATTTCCAACTTTTTCAATTGTTTCGCGAACGCCGCTGTTTTTACCGCCGACAATTTTTCAGAATCGACGATAACCAACGCATTATCTTTCGCCTTGGACGACAACGCCATTTTCAATCCCAAACTACGAATCTTTTTAGGCAAATCAATGCTGTGGTCACGAACAACCGGCCCATGAACGACACCACCGCCACGCATATGAACATTATAACGTTCACCTTGACGTGCGTTTCCAGTTTTCTTTTGCTTAAACGCCTTTTTACCACTGCCCGCAACATCAGAAACGGTCTTCACCGCATGCGTACCCGCGCGCGCCTTGGCCCGTTGCCATGTCACAACACGATGCAACACATCCGCACGTGCATCCAAACCAAAAATAGAATCTTGCAATTCAATCTTGCCGACCGTTTTGCCATCAAAATTTATAACATTTGCTTGCATATTTGTTCACCTCTATTACTCTGCAACAGATTCTGATTTGGTTTCTTCCGCCTTGGATTCTTCCGCTGCGGCTGCCTTTACTTCACATGTCGGAACAGGCAAATCTTTCTGTTCTTTTTTAATTGCGTCTGTGACCAAAACAAACGTTCCATTTGCACCCGGCACCGCACCTTCGACAAAAATTAAATTATCCACATCATCCGTGCCAAAAACTTTCAAATTCTGAACCGTAACGGTCTCATTACCCATCTGACCAGACATCTTTTTACCCGGCAAAACGCGACCCGGCCATTCACGCATACCCGTTCCCCCCAGTGATCGATGCGCCTTTAACACACCATGGGTTGCTTCCTTACCACCAAAGTTATGACGTTTCATCGCGCCTTGGAAACCTTTACCCTTGCTTGTCGCCTGAACATCAACAAATTGCCCCGTCACAAAGTGAGATGCAATCATGTTTGTTCCAACCGGAATCACACAGTCATCACTGCAACGAAATTCTACAATTTTGCGATACGGTTTGACACCGGCCTTTTCGGCGGCCACCGCCTGAGGTTTCGCGACATGTTTTGCCTTGGCTTCACGCATACCCAAAATATTTGCAACATAACCATTTTTTTCAACAGTTCTGTTGCCAATAACCGCACAATCGCCAACGGACAAAACCGTCACCGCATGCGCAACGCCCGCATCATCATACAGACGCGTCATACCAATTTTTGTTGTAATCAACCCACTACGTTTCATTTTTTTGCCTTTTTTTCTGCCAGAGGTTAGAACATTGTTTTCAAAAGTCAACAAATATCTAACACTAACAACCCTTACAATTTGATTTTTACATCAACACCTGATGCCAAATCCAACTTCATCAGTGCATCAACTGTCTGAGGGGTTGGATTAACAATATCGACAACCGCCTTGTGATTGCGGATTTCGAATTGTTCACGCGATTTTTTATCAACGTGCGGCGAACGATTGACCGTAAATTTTTGAACCAATGTCGGCAAGCGAACAGGTCCAACGACATCCGCGCCCGTGCGCTTTGCAGTTTTGACAATCTCGTCCACCGACTCCACTAAAACTCTATGGTCAAAAGCCGTCAATTTGATGCGAATCTTTGATGCTGGTACCATTTTGCTTGTTTCCCTTATTTTGTCTATTTCTGTTGTTGGTCGCCCGGGATATTTCCACGGGCGACCAAACAACAATGTTACTATTTAATAATCTTTGACACAACACCTGCGCCAACGGTACGTCCACCTTCGCGGATAGCGAAACGGCGACCTTCGTCCATAGCAATAGGTGCAATCAAAGCAACCGTGATACGAACGTTATCACCCGGCAAGACCATTTCTTTATCGGCCGGCAAAGTGATTGTCCCGGTTACGTCGGTTGTGCTAAAGAAGAACTGTGGGCGATAGTTGCTAAAGAACGCAGTATGACGTCCACCTTCTTCCTTGGTCAAGATATAAACTTCGGCTTCGAAATCTGTGTGCGGGGTAATAGAACCCGGTTTGCAGATAATCTGGCCACGTTCCACATCTTCTTTCTTAGTTCCGCGCAACAACAAACCAATGTTATCGCCGGCTTCACCTTGATCCAACAATTTGCGGAACATTTCAACACCGGTGACGGTTGTTTTTTGTGTCGGACGCAAACCAACGATTTCGCATTCGTCACCAACCTTGATAACACCGGCTTCGACACGACCCGTAACCACGGTTCCACGACCAGTGATAGAAAACACGTCTTCGATTGGCATCAAGAAAGGTTTATCAACCGGACGTTCCGGCATTGGGATGTATTCATCGCACGCCTTTAACAACGCGTCAATGGATTCCTTGCCCAAGCCATCGTTTTTGCCTTCCAATGCGGAAATCGCAGACCCACGGATGATTGGCACATTTTCGCCATCAAAATCATTCGCTGACAACAATTCACGGATTTCCATTTCAACCAATTCCAACAATTCAGGATCATTGGCCAAATCGCACTTGTTCAAATAAACGACGATTTTCGGAATACCAACCTGACGTGCCAACAAAATGTGTTCACGTGTCTGTGGCATTGGACCATCGGTTGCGGCAACGACCAAAATCGCACCGTCCATCTGCGCCGCACCGGTAATCATGTTTTTAACATAGTCCGCGTGCCCCGGGCAGTCAACGTGTGCATAGTGACGATTCGCGGTTTCATATTCAACGTGTGCAGTATTAATTGTTATACCACGTGCCTTTTCTTCCGGTGCGCTATCGATTTCATTAACACCTTTTTGTGCATCGGCACCGACACCATAATAGTGCACGATTGCGGCGGTCAATGTCGTTTTACCGTGGTCAACGTGACCGATAGTACCGATATTGACATGCGGTTTTGTTCTTACATACTTTTCTTTTGCCATGGTTTTCTCCTTGGGCTTTGGTTAATTTAGTTCGTTTTTCTTTTGACATCCGAAATTTGATATTACATCAAAAAAATCAAATGTCTAAACTTTTTTTACTTTGTCAGCTTTTTTATAACCTCATCTGCGACATTTTGTGGGACTTCGTCATAGTGCGACAATTCCATATACGGATTTGCACGCCCTTGGGACAAAGAACGCAGTGTCTTGACATAGCCGAACAAATTCGCCAGTGGAACGTATGCCGAAATCACCTGATTTCCGAACTGGGTTTCGATACCATTGATTTGTCCACGACGGCTGTTCAAGTCACCAATGATGTCACCGACATATTCTTCCGGCGTATTGACCGAAAGTTTCATAATCGGTTCCAACAATTTCGGCGACGCCTTTTTCATCGCTTCGCGGAAACAGGCGCGCGCCGCAATTTCAAAGCAAAGCACATTAGAATCGACCTCGTGGTACTTACCGTCAACCAACGTCGCCTTGAAATCCACAGTAGGATAGCCAATCAGAACACCTGTCTGTTGCGCTATCTTTAATCCTTTTTCAACCCCGGGGATGTATTCTTTTGGAATCGCACCACCGACAATCTTGTTTTCAAATTCATATCCCTTGCCCGGTTCCAACGGTTCAAATTCAATTTTAACCTGGGCATACTGACCCGAACCACCGGATTGTTTCTTATGAGTGTATTCTTCGGTCACCGGTTTGCGGAATGTTTCACGATATGCAATACGCGGTTCACCAACATTCACGTCAACCTTAAATTCACGCAACAAACGGTCAACCAAAATTTCAAGGTGCAATTCACCGACACCCGCCAAAATCGTTTGACCCGATTCTTCATCAACCGACACGCGGAAAGATGGGTCTTCTTTAGCCAACGCCTGAAGTCCCAATGACATTTTTTCAATGTCCGCCTTGGTCTTTGGTTCAACCGCAATAGAAATAACCGGTTCCGGAACATGGATATTTTCCAAAATAATCGGATTATTTTCATCGCACAGCGTGTCCCCGGTAATTGTTTCCTTCATACCGACCAAAGTAATAATGTCACCGGCACTCGCCTCTTTGATTTCTTCGCGTTGATTGGAATGCATAAGCAACATACGCCCCACACGTTCGCGTTTATCACGATTCGAATTGTATATATATGAACCCGATGTCAATTTACCCGAATAAATACGGATAAACATCAAATTTCCAACAAACGGATCATTTGCGACCTTGAACGCCAACGCACTAAACGGTTCTTTCGGATCCGGATGACGTTCGGCAACGGTTTCTTTGTCCATCTTGGTTCCCTTAATCGCCGGAACATCGAGTGGTGACGGCAAGTAATCAACAATCGCATCCAACAACGGTTGAATACCCTTGTTCTTAAACGATGATCCGCAAAGCACCAAAACAAAATTCTGGTTAATAACACCCTTGCGCAATAATTTTTTCAAAGTATCATGATCCGGAACTTTACCTTCCATGTATTCTTCCATGACCGTATCGTCCAATGTCACAACTTCTTCAATCAATTTGTTGTGCAACTCTTCGGCCTTGGCCTTTAATTCTTCGGGAATTTCGATAGTGACCGGGTGCGACCCCATTTCGTCTTCCCAAATCAAACCTTTCATTTCAAGGACATCAACAACACCCCTAAAATCCGCCTCTGCCCCAATCGGGAAATTCAAAACAACCGGATTTGCACCCAAACGTTCACGGAACATTTCGACACAACGGAAGAAATTCGCCCCAACGCGGTCCATCTTGTTCACAAAACAAATACGCGGAACATTGTAACGGTCGGCCTGGCGCCAAACGGTTTCAGATTGTGGCTGCACACCCGACACCGATTCGAAAACCGCAACCGCGCCGTCCAAAACACGCAAACTACGTTCCACTTCCATTGTAAAGTCCACGTGCCCCGGCGTATCAATCAAATTGATACGATGGTCGCGCCAGAAACATGTCGTTGCCGCCGAAGTAATTGTAATACCACGTTCTTGTTCCTGTTCCATCCAGTCCATCGTCGCGGCGCCATCATGCACTTCGCCAATTTTATATGTTTTTCCGGTATAGAACAAAATACGTTCCGAAGTTGTGGTCTTACCGGCATCAATGTGCGCCATAATGCCGATATTTCTGTACATATGTAATGGTGCGGTTTTACCAACAGACATTTTCTTTCCTTTTCTTTTATATTACCAACGGAAATGTGCAAACGCTTTATTCGCCTCTGCCATTTTATGAGTATCGATTTTCTTTTTGAATGCACCACCCGTACCGTTAAGTGCATCACGCAATTCGCCAAAGATACGCGCACGCATACTGCGTTCACTGCGCTTACGGGCATATTGAATTGCCCAACGAATAGATAAAGTTTGCTGACGATCGGCCTTTACTTCGACCGGAACCTGATACGTTGCACCACCAACACGACGACTTTTCACCTCAACCGATGGCTTTAATGCATCCAACGCATTATGGAAAGCCTTCAGTTCATCACCATCTTCGGCAATTTTTTTCAAATCTTCCATCGCGCCATAAACAATGTTTTCGGCAACTTCCTTTTTACCGTCCCACATTAAACAGTTTATAAATTTTGCAACAACCGTATCGCCATATTTGGAATCTGGCAAAATTTCACGTTTTGTTGCGGCCTTACGTCTTGACATATTTTATTCCTTTTTTATTTCTTCACCCAGAACCCCTGGATTACTCATACGGATTTCCCGCATGTTATTATTTTGCTTTCTTTGCACCATACAAAGAACGACCTTGTTTTCTGCTCTCCACGCCCTTGGTATCCAAGACACCACGAATGATGTGATATTTCACACCGGGCAAGTCCTTTACACGGCCGCCACGAATCATGACGACACTGTGTTCCTGTAAATTATGACCTTCGCCAGGGATGTACGCAGTAACTTCGCGTCCGTTGGCAAGTTTAACACGTGCAACCTTACGTTGCGCAGAATTAGGTTTTTTCGGTGTGGTTGTATAAACACGAGTGCACACACCACGCTTTTGCGGATTTTCCATCATATCAGGCGCCGTGGATTTCACAACGACCTTTTTACGTGGTTTCCGAATCAATTGATTTACAGTTGGCATTCAAAATCTCTTTGTTATTTTTTTTAACCTTTTTTTCACACAAAAACCCGCATCAGACTTATTTTGAACGGCGCGACCGCAATTATAAATCTGCCAAAATACGGCGTTTTTCTGTAATTTTCACTTTCCTTTATTACACAGAAAGCGTCAATACTATAACCCCGAACCCACCGGTTGTCAAGGATTTTTAGCAAAAAAAGTTGAAAGTGTAGGTGTTAGTGTTAGTGTTAGTGATAGTGATTAGTGGTTAGTAGATTTCAGAATCAATCCGTAATTGCGAAGTAATTCCAGACATCACTAACCACTTACACTAGCCACTAACATTAAAAAACCGCCACCCAAGCGGGTGGCGTTTTTTTGTTTATTCAGATGATTAGAAATCGATACCGAATTTCAAGCCAAAACCATAACCATTGACATCGTCAACATCCAATCCACCGTTTGGCTCACGCGCCATGGTCTTGGTCAAATACGCACCAACATACTTTGTTGTATCGATGTTCATATTAAGACCCAAGGTCAAATCCCAATAACCTTTGTTCGCCTCTTCATTATAATGATCCAACACTTTGTAATAATCGGCGGATGCATATGCACTCCATGTATCACTCATTGTCCAATGACCGGCAACCCCAAGGTTCAATAAATGATTCGCCCCAAAAGGTTCTTCATCCCCCCAATTGAATGCCTCGGTATTCAAATACATAAAGTTCGCATGCGCAGACAATGTCCAATCATTATTCACATAACCACCACGAACGCCCGCAGTCCATGTATAAAAAGTATCGTCTTTGTCCAAGAACGGCCTATGATCACCCCAAACGGCGCCCAGAGACGCAACTTCACCATCAGATATAGCACGCATATTGAGTGGTACAGCCCCCATTTCAAATCCACCCATTACATCCAATTTCCATGCATGGTCATTGATAACGCGCCATGTGATATCGGCACCAATTTCATTCCAAGAATTTCCATTACCCGCATACTGTTCATCAGTAGGGTTATTCGTTCCTGCAAGATTATCGACGTTATATCCCTTTGCACCTTTGAACCAATATGCTTCACTCATTGATGTATTTACGGAAACCGCCAAACGATCGGTAATACCATAACCAAACGTTTCACCCAATGTCCATTCATCAACATTTTTTGTATGTGATGACAACGATGTTTCACTGTAAAAGTGCCCTTTCATCGGCATATACAATGGATTACCATCGATAACATTGATACTTGCGTGTGCCGCAGATGCCGCAACAACCGCCAATAAAGAAGTCAAAGCAATTTTTTTCATATTTTTTCCTTTTGTTATTTGTTTATTTGGAAACTAGAAATCCATTCCCATCCTAGTTGTATGTATTTTATCCTAAAAACCATTATACTTTCAAGTAAAAAATGATTTTATTCATAGAAAGCGAATGTGCCCCATATAAAATCATACGGGGCACATCACCTATCAAACCCTTAGAAATCAACACCGAATTTAACACCATACCCAACACCATCGGCCCATTCCCAATCGCCGGTTGCATGTTTCAAACCACCGGAAATATATGCGCCAACGTATTTTGTTGAATCAATGTTGTAATTTATACCGAACTTACCTTCCCATGTTCCGGCATTTTTAACACCATTATCAGTCACCCCAATGTATTCAACATCCGCAACCAAATTCCAATCACGGTCAATTAAGTATTGGCCGGCAACCCCAGCATGCAACACATGCCATCCTTCATCATCCCAATTAAATGACTCTTCACCAATATAATTGAAATCAAAATATCCAGCAACCGTCCAACGCGCCGTCATATAACCCGCACGAAGACCCGCCGTCCATGTATATTCTGTATCATCTTCATCCAAGAACGGTCTGTGATCACCCCAAACCGGTGCAACACCATATCCACCGTATATATCCGCAACCCATCCATTTTTCTTTAACAAACGCATTGTCAAACCAAACGATGTATCATTCCACGCATAACCATCAAACGAATCAATTTCAGATACACTTGTTTTCACCTTTAACGCCAATTGATTGGTAACACCATATCCAAATTCTTCACCCAATGTCCAATCTTCACCATGTTCCGAATGGGAACCCAACGCGGTTTCACTGTAAAAATGACCTGCACGTGGCATATACAGCGGATTTCCATCCATAACATTCACACTTGCATGCGCGGCGGACGCCATCGCAATAGTCAATAAAGAAGTCAAAGCAATTTTTTTCATTTTTTTTCCTTTCCTTTATTTGTTAATTGGAAACTAGAAATTTCCCTTATCTAGCTAAGCATATTTTCCCACGGATAAGATTTTTTTCAAGAAAAAAGATTTTTGATAAACGCATAAAAATATGATACAATGCCCGCCGATTTAGATTTATATTTTTTATTTCACGCGCAAACGCGCACAAATCTAAAACTTTTTATACCAACGGAAAAATTTTTTTAAAAAGCGATTCGCAAACACGATTTAATCGTTGTCAAAGTTCAATTCGGGATTCTTTGATTTTTTTATTTCGCGCCAGTCAGCATGATTTTTCAAATGCGTTTCATAATCAGTCGAAAACTTGTGTCCGCCACGACCATCCGCAACAAAATACAGGTACTTGGTATCCGCCGGTTCCAGCACCGCACGAATCGCATGTGACCCAACATTTGCAATCGGTGCCGGCGGCAAACCATTATTGCGATATGTGTTATACGGACTGTCAACCTTTAAATGTCCACGCAAAAGTGGCGCCCCCCGCATATCGCCGTATCCATCGGTTATCGCATAAATCACAGTCGGGTCGGCCTGCAACCGCATACCACGCCGCAAGCGATTCAAATAAACACTGGCCACAACTTTCATCTCACCCGTGCGCGGTGTTTCGCGTTGCACAATTGACGCAAGTGTTATCACATCATTCCACCCCGTAAGTGGTGCCGGCGGATTCCGCCGCGTCCGCAACCATTTATTTTTTACCTCGTCCATTTTTTTGCGCGCCAAATCCAACACCGCCAAACGCGATGTTCCGCGTGCAACATAATATGTATCCGGAAAAACATCACCATCCGCAACATCGCACACCGCGCGCCAATCACGACAATCAACATCACCCGAAAGACTGCTGTACCCGCGTAATAAATCTTTGATTTGCAAAATGGTAAGACCTTCGGGAATAACAATTTTCACGGTCGCGATTTTCCCACGCGAAAACATTCCGGCAATTTTCCACGCGGATGCCCCAGCGGGAATTTCATATTCGCCCTTTTGCACACGCCCACCACGCATACGAATCGCAAATTTGAACGCCATATCAGAAAACACAATTTTATCTTTATCCAACCGTCGCGCAACCGACGAAACCGTATCCCCCGAATTGATATTAAAATTAACCGATTCGCGAATCGGCGAACGAATACAAAGTCCATAGAAAATCACGGCAAACAACATCCCCGCGATTCCAAAAACATAACGTGTAAAGATTTTCTTTTTACGCCTGCGCATAACGCTGGGAATTATTGCAGATAAAATTAATTTTGCAAATAGATAGTGTTAGTGACCAGTGTAAGTGGTAAGTGACGCCGGCGCACCCCACACTAACACTAATCACTAATCACTAACACTAACACTGACCACGATAAATTAAAAATTGCCCCGAGGGGACGGGGCAATTTTAATTTATGGTCGGAGTAACAGGATTCCCTCGGCAATAAATTGCCTGCGGGGCATTCCTAACGATTTCGGTGCGCTAAACGCTTCCGAAATCTACTCATTGTCGAACCACGGTTCTCATCCTGTAACCACGACCATGATAAATTAAAATCACCCCGAGGGGACGGGGTGATTTAATTTATGGTCGGAGTAACAGGATTCGAACCTACGACCTCTACGTCCCGAACGTAGCGCTCTACCAGGCTGAGCTATACTCCGAACACACACAACAACAAACAAACGTTCTTATCTTTTAAGAACAGGTCGATTGTAGAACATAATTTTCTATTTGCAACTTTTTTTTAACTTTTTTATTTTTATCCTACATTTATACTTGTTTTTTTCTTGGAAAATGGCATCATTTACGGCGAAAAAACAAAAGAGGCACCTATGTTCGCGACGCGTTTTTTAACCAAGGAAAAATTCGAAAGTTATGATGATTATCTGCAAAACGGAACACCAATTGTCCCGGAAAACTTTAATTTTGCATACGATGTGATTGATGTTATCGCGCGCGAAACGCCGGACAAGGTGGCAATTATCTGGGTTGACGATTCGGGCGACAAAAAAACATTTACATTTGCGGATTTGTCGCGTATGTCAAAATCTGTGGCAAATTATTTGACATCACGGGGGCTAAGCCGGGGCGACACGGTGTTGCTTTTCCTGCGCCGCCGGTGGGAATACTGGATTTTAATGATGGCGATGCACCGCGCCGGAATCATCCCTATTCCGTCAACGAATCAGTTAAAGGCCGAAGATATCAAATATCGAATCGATACCGCCGAAAGCAAGGCAATCATTGCCTTTGACGATGGACACATTATCCCGGAAATAAAATCTGCGATTGGCAATTCAGATGTGATGCTTATATCAAACGACGAAGTTGCCGATTCGATAAACACTATGCCTGCGGAATTTGAACGCGTGCCAAATGAAAACACCGACACAATGGTCATTTATTTTACCAGTGGCACAACCGACCTGCCGAAAATGGTGGCGCACAATTACGCGTATCCGTTGGGCCATATCAACACCGCGGTGTTTTGGCAAAGACTTACCGACGGGGATATTCATTTTACGCTTTCCGAATCGGGTTGGGCAAAATGTTCATGGGGCAAAATGTACGGCCAATGGCTTGCGGGCGCAACGGTCTTTATTTTCGACGTTAGTGGAATTTTCAACGCGCACGACCTGTGGTCCGCAATGGCGGAAAACGGTGTGACATCATTCTGCGCGCCACCGACGGTTTACAAAATGCTGATTCACGCGGACACATCAAAATACGACCTTTCGAAATTGGTAAAGGCCGACGTCGCGGGCGAAGCATTAAATCCAGAGGTTTACGAACGTTTCCTTGATATGACTGGGATTGAATTACACGAAGGTTTCGGTCAAACGGAAACAACCGTGCAACTTTTCACAAACCAATGGATAAAACCAAAACCGGGCAGTATGGGTATGCCCGCCGCCGGTTGGAATATAAAATTATTGGACGAAGACGGTCGCCCCGTCAACGAAGATGGCAAGGTTGGCGAAATATGTATATCACTTGCGAATGGTCGACCGGTTGGAATGTTCCAAAAATATCATAAAAACGAAAAACTAACGAACGCCGCATTTCGTGATGGGTATTACCACACCGGCGACGTTGCATATCGCGATTCGGACGGGTACTATTGGTTCGTCGGCCGCAATGATGATTTGATTAAATCATCCGGATACCGCATTAGCCCGTTTGAGGTTGAAAGTGTCCTGCTTGAACACCCCGCGGTCCGCGAGGTTGCCGTCACCGGCATCCCCGACCCGTCGCGCGGCATGGCGGTCAAGGCAACAATTGTTTTGAATAAATATTTCCAAGGCACGGACGTCCTTGTGCGTCAATTGCAAGACCATGTCCGCAACCGCACCGCGGCGTATAAATACCCACGCGTAATTGAATTCGTGGACAGCCTGCCTATGACAATATCCGGCAAAATCCGCCGCGCCCTGATTCGCACATTGGACAGCGCGAAGAAAACCATCGGCCTTGGCAAGGAAGACGAAAAGTAATTTCACCCTGCCCCACAAAATTCGTATTTAGTTTGCGTGCGATTTATGATATAATTCAAAGCACGAGAATGTCACGGAAATGGGGAATTTTTTTACTGGCGATTATTGCGCCGGCGTTTGTACATGCCGACGAAGCGGATTTGGTTGCCGCACTGCAAAAAACATATTCCGCATGTATTG
>JAFRSV010000015.1 GCA_017427405.1 Alphaproteobacteria bacterium | reverse complement strand
CCCGGCTGTTCAGCCGGACCCCTTTCCCAGGGAAAGGGGAGCCCCCCGCCCCGTTCCACGGGGCACCCCTCTATAAGAGGGGAACTTCGCTTTCTGGAATTTTTGCACAAAAAACGGGCGCGTCCGTCTTCGCTACTGCTCTGTCGCGATTGGATGCGCCCGCACTAACCACTTACACTGGCCACTTAAACTAACCACTAATTTTTCCATTTGTGGCGGTGATGTCGGCGCCGATTTCGATTTTGCCGCCCGATTCACGAACAATCAATTCGCCGGCACATATTTCCGCAAAATCAATTGTGCCGGACATAAATGCATCAAATTTTCCCGCGGCAACCCATGCCAAATCCATCGCCGGACAACCGGTTTCACGGACCGCACCAACGCCAAGCGGATTTCCCGCAATACCGTTGTATGCCGCCGTCATATCCGCCGGGTCTTTGATATTAGAAACGCGAATGCGCGCCGAATGAAATGCCGAATATGCAAATGCGCCCGCGCCCGATTCCGCGTAATACAGATATTCATCAATTGGGGAATATATAAGTGCGATTTTCGTTTCATAACCCGTGCGCAGTGCAAGTGATATTGCAAAACGCGGATTTGCACGCACAAAATTTTCCGCCCCCGACAGCGCAAGGACAAATTCATCGCGTCCGTCACCATCACGCGTTAAATTCGGCGTCAAAAGTCCCGCCGACGGGCGAACAAGTGATAAATCCGATAAAATTTCTTCTTCGATTCGTGTGGCGGCACGATGCACAAAATCCCGCGCCCCGCGCAGGGATTGTTGCAAATTTTCAACTTCGCCAAAATCGTGACGCAAACCGGTTGCCGTTCGTTGCAACGCCATAAACATTTTATTTAGTTCCGGCGAACCCTTAATCAGCAAATCCATAATGCGCCCCCCAAATGCATAAAGTTTTTCTTAGAAGCCAAATCCGGCGTATTTCTTTTTGAAACTTTCCGTCCTGCGGCCCTTTTCACCGGTGTTCGAACGTTGACCGGTCCACGCGGAATGATTCAAATTATCGGTTGAAAGAACCAAATCTTTCTTAACCGAGGAATACATTTTAACCGTTTTGCCATCAGTCATTGTGACATTGATTTCATGATATTCTGGATGAATGCCTTTTTTCATCGCTTTTACCCTTTTTGTTTTTATTTGCCACGGGATTATACCGCCTTTTTTTGAAAAAGCAAGGGAATTCAAACTAATACTGGCCAATGCAGCCCAAATATGAATTTCCGGTCGATTCAAGGATATTTACAAACCTGTTCTTATCATGTCCGGCGAACAGTGCAAGTATCGTTCCCGCATCCGTCGCCAACATATCCGCAACGGTTGCAATTTCGGAACTCATTTTCCTAAAAAATCCACTTGTTGGGTATATTTCCGCCGCGAACAGTTGATGTGCCGCACGCCGACCATGATGCGTTGCGGGCGCGCTTTCAATTACCATCAATTGGCATTCGGGGGAAACAATAACCTTGTCCGTTATGGCCGCATCCCCGCCCAGCAATTCGCCCCACCAACCGGTTGAACCGCAAAATACAGGGTAATAAATAACCGCATCGGGATGCGCGACAAAAATATCGGCGACATTTAAATCGCCCGTGATAACTTCCGGCATTGCGCCAATTGCCGCATTTATAACTTTGCGCGCGGTCTGATATGTGGTATCGGACTTCGTGCTGTGTGGCCAATAAAGAATCGGAAATCTACTCATTGCTAAGAATTATATCAGATTCGGTGCAAATAAAAAAGGGGGGACAAAAAAATAAATTTCTTGATTTTTTTATTTTTTTAGGTTTTTCCACCATTTTCCAAGTGTTGCGCGGGTTAAATCGAAATCTTTTTTCGCCGCCACATAGAATTTATCGGATATTTTAACATTGAATAATGTCTTTACCAGATTCGGTATCGATGTCATAAATACCGCAAAAAACGCCCCAAGCATTATGATGGACAGCAACCCACCGTCCCGCAACATAAGGCCATCCATAAGAATTTGCGAATCGCCACTGGAAATTGCCGCCGCGATTCGGGATATTCCCCCAATGTGTCCCACAATCGCGTCTAAAAACGACAGACCAAACACCAAAAATACGACCGTCATGGCGATTCCGACCGTTCCGGTTATAACATCGTCTATCATACCTTGGATATTTTTCCCGCCCTTTGGAAAGATTTTATCCCAACCTTTGAATAACCACGACAGCAGCATAAGCGGCAACATAACCATATCCAGCGCAAGCGTCACGAATATTTCAAGAAAATAAAGCGGTATCGGCAACAGTGCCATAAAATACAACGCCAAAACAAGAAGGCCTGCAAAAAATATCGGAACATTTGGAAAAACCGGAATATCCCACATAATTTTATGCATATATTCGGCGTTAAATGCCATATTCAACATTGTCCATCCAACCGTCATCCCAAGACCGGTCACTTGGTGCACATTGGCCAGTTCACAGGTCAGACCACTGCGCAATTTTACTGGGAATGCACCCGCCGGCATATTTCCGTTTGCCAATGATGCGCGATTCGCGTTTTCATCCAAAAGCGCCGTCGCCACCATACATTCGGAAAACTTTTCGGTGTCACCGATTATATGATTCACCGATAGACCAAGATTGAAAATCGGTTCAATAACAACGCCACTTATTAAACGCGGTAACGGAAATACCAGCAATGCACTTACTATCGCCAATCGTATTAAATGCGTTCCAAAATTCGATGCCGTCGTCCAACCACTTTCAACCTTGCCGTTCATAAAGTTTGATGCAAGTGTCCATGTGAAATACACCGCCGTAAGCATCGCCGCAATTGGAATTATAACTTCGCCGATGCCCGAATAAATCGATGGCAATATGTTTGAAAGTTTTGCCATGATGGAAGAAAACATTTCGCATGTCCAACACGAAGAAAAAAAACTAAGCGCATCTTGCATATCAACCGGTGCCGTACTGCGCCAGATTGAAAATCCCGCAATCGTTGCCGCGCCCGCCGCAAGCAGCCATGGCAATATCGCGCCCGCCGATAATGGAAAGAACGATAAAAATACAATAAAAAATTTTTTTAACTTGCTCATTTCATTTAATTATACCACAATTTTGCCAAGATGTGATATAAATCAAATTATAAATGTAGGAAGTATGTTTTTACATCGTTTGCTTTTTGCAAAATTTTTAAGGCGGATTATTGTGCCGGCGTTATTGGTCGCGGCATTTATCACGCCGGGTGCGGCATTTGCAAAGTGGGAAATTGTTGATAAATTAAACCTTGCGCCGTTTGTGCCACGGGTGTTGGATGCGTTTATGATGGTTGCGCGCGGTGGTTATGAATACTTTGTGGGTTCGGGTGATGGAATCATTTACATTTTTGTTTGGGCGTTTTTGGCGATATCTATTTTTATGTACGCGTTCAAAATGTATTTTCCAAAACGGTGGTTGGAATTTTTCGGAATGTCCGGTGGTGGCGAAATGTGGGACGGCAATGTTAAAGGTTTTACGATGGTTGAAACGGTCCTTAAAAGCGGGGTGCGTGCGATTGTTGCCGCGGTGTTGCTGTTGCAGGTTAGGCCGATTTATGTGACACAATGGTTGGTGAATCCGTTCTTGGAATTTGGTGCGATTTATACATCGGCGATTACCGACCAGGCGAATATCACCGGCGTAAAAAAACAAAACATAGAATGCCCTGAAAGTATTTTATCAAATGATTGGATAAGTAAAAAAAGTTGCAATTTTTTAATCCAACCAATATCTGATTTGTCAGCGGTGAATAATGCAGTTGTTAAACGCGGGTTTGAATTTGTGTCGCGTGGAATTCGGGGATTGTTTACTATATTTTCACACGGCGGTCAAAACATAATGGATATGATAACGGGCGTGTTGCTGATATTTACCTTTGTTGGATGCAATTTGTTTATGGCGTTGCTAATTATCCAAGGTATATTTGATTTTGGCGTTGCACTTATTCTTTACCCGTTTAATGTTTTGGCATGGGTTGCAAAGAAAAGTGACAAGTGGATGGATATTTGGCCGGCGTTTGATGGAATTATTACGGCGCTGCGCAAACTGGTTATCACAATGATTGCATGCGCGTTTATTATGGTTATAAATGTTGCGATTGTGCATGCGTTGTTTGGTTTGAATAACAGTGTATTTAATGTTGCGGCGGGCGGAACCGCGACAAGTAATTTGGTCGCAACCAATGCGATTGGATTTGGTGGACATTCTATGCTGTGGCTATCGTCGATACTTACGTTCTTTTTAATGAATGCGATATTTGATATGACGAAAAAGCAGTTGGAAGTTTATGCGCCGGGTATGACAGGCATGTACGAACAGGCCAAAGGTGATTTTAAGGCGACAACGGCAAAGGCCAAGGGAACATATGAATCAATAAAAAAGATATTGGGGCTTATTAAAAAATGAACGGGATATTGAACGGTTTTGTTGATACCGCGGTGCAATGTTGGGGGTGCGCCGTGTTTGACAACCTGTTCCGCGTTGTGTCGAATGCGGGCGCCGCCGTTTATAATAAAATCGCCGACATATGTTTTATACTGTTTGCGGTGTTGTTTGTGTTCTTTGTTGTGTGGGCGGTGTGGAAACATGTGAACCCGAAAAAGCCGGAAACAGGTGACCCGTTTTATATGAAATCGGTTGTGCGCGTTGTTATAAATTCACTGTTTGCACTAACATTACTTGGCGTTGGTGTTGGATTTCCGCGTTTTATAACACGCGTCACATTTGAACCGGTTGCCGATGTGACGTTGATATACAGCCAGGCAATGTTGCAAACAACGCCGGCGGCAATTGATGAACGCGTACATTATCAACCAACAAAAATGAAAGATGATGGTTTTTTTAGACCTGCGCTGCGCAACACAATTATATCGATAATGAAAACAACCGTGACGATGTTTCAAGATTATATGAAACTTGGGATTGCGGTTATGGACGGTGCATTTTCATGGCGGCATATTCATAACCTTGGCGATATATTCCGACATATTATTATGTTTTTTGTGGGGCTATATTTGTTCTATGGATTTTTCAAGTTGTTTATAAAATTTTGTTTTTATTTCGTAGATGTGATTGTGGATATGGCGATGTTTGCGTTTCTGTTTCCGATTGGACTTATGATGATGTCATTTCGTGGCGGTGAAATGCCGGATTGGATGTCGTCATTGGGCAAAGGACTTGGCACGAACCAACTAAAAAAACTTATTAGTGCGATTATAACACTTGCATCGGCGGTGATAACATACATGGTAATCCTTGCGATTATATCACGATATTTTTCTGATGCCGGCATGGATACCAACGAATTGATGAATGCAATTTTATCGGGCGAAGTTTTTGCGTCTGATTTATCAGAAGAAAACCTTGCAAGTATTACATTGATTGGCGCAATAATTTTAGTGTATGTTTTGAATTATATATACAAGCAAATTCCAAATGTTTCAAAAATGGTTCTTGGGGCGTTTGGTGCAAGTGATGGCGAAAATAAACTAAGTGAACAAATGGCAAATGACGCGGAAAAATTAGTTGCGCTTGTTACAAACGGGATAAAAAATGTCGGCAACAAAATTATAAATAACGGCGAGAAGAAAGACGAGAAAAAGGACGATGGGAAAAAGTAGATGAAAAAATTATTCCTTGGGTATCTTGTTCGATTCTTGTTCGGCGCAATCGCGTTGGGTGTTGGCATTTGGTATGTAAGTTCATCGCTATCGGGGGCATCATTGACGTACACCAGTATGGATGGATTCTTGCGTTCAATTGGTGCGGGGGACGGAAATGTTGCGTCCACCAATGGATGTTTCCTTTGCAAATATGTAAGCGATTTGTTCTTTGTGTTGGGCGATGCGTCAGAATCTTTTTGGCGCACGATTGTTTCACACCTTTGGATTTTAATGGTGATTGGGTTTGGCGTGTTTTTATTCATTCACACCGCGAAGTATATTTACAAGGCAATGATGGAAACAACAAAATTGGACACGGGTGAAAAGAAACTTGCGTTCGGTCCATGGTTCGATGATGTTTGGAAAAATGGCGTGCGCATTATGATTGTTGGTGCAATTATCGGCGCGTTTGGTATGGGTGGCATATCATCAATAAAGGCATTATCAAACATAACAATTCAACCGGTGCTGTATGTTGGAACGGAACTGTCCATGGCGGCAACGGGCATATCAAGTTCCGCACAATGCGTACCGGCGGAAATTGGTGCTGATAATCCGATGGCGTCGGTTTCAAATTCATTTATGTGCATTGTTGGAAATATCAACAGTGTTATGCTTGCGGGCGCGGCGGGCGGATTCGCTCTGATGAATTACGCGTGGATGGGATTGGGTGGTGGCGCGTTCACATGGATTGCGGGATTGTTGGTTGTGATTATGTTTGTGGTGATCGGGTTCAATTTGTTCTTTGAAATTTTATCAGTGATATTCAAACTTGTTTTCCTTGTGATATTTTTACCATTACTTGCGGCGGCGGCGGCATTTGAAAAAACATGGAAAAAGGCATCGGGAATTGTAAACAGTGCGGTAAAAATGTTGGTTGAATCCGCGGTCAAGGTTGTTGCAATATCATTAAAGGTTGTAATTGTTTACGCGATGGTGTTCTTTGCCGCCGATGAATTTTTCCCCGGGCCGGTGGATAAATATAGTGCGATATTCCCACCATTGTTGGTTGGTGAAGTAATGCCAACCGATACCACCGCGTTGTCCATAAGAAATGTTTTTGCAACATGTGAATCGGCGGCAACGATAAACGGCACGGTGGATAAAGACGCATTCAAAAATTGCTTTAATTTGCATCGGGCACAAATTGAATCACGTTATCCGGGCGCATTTGATTTTATGCGTGACGGTTTTGGATTTTTGCTTTTAATGGCGGGGTTGATATTTATATATTTCTATGTTTTGGCGCCACGTGTTGATAAACTTATTGCAAGTGTGCCATCATTTGAACCGTTTGGAAAATCCGATGATAGCGGCGGCGGTGTTGATAATTTTGGCACAGATTTGAAAAAATTGGTCAAAATGACATGGAAAAAACCACAAGAATTTGCGGATAAATTGATAAAGGAAAAATGAAAAATATAATTAAAAAATTTTTATTGTTTGTTGTTTGTATCGCTTTTTGTGGTGTGGCGGTGGCGGCGGAATCTAACCTGGTGACCGGCGACATTGGCGATTTCGGTGCATGGACAACCGAACACAATCGCGAAGAACTTATTCAAACCGTGCAAAATGATTTGGATGGTTTTGAGTCAGGATTCGAACGCGAATATGTTGAAACCGGTGTTCCGATAGAGGCAAAACTTGGGATATCGTTTATGAGTGCATTGACATACACGGCACATATTTTGGATGATTCGTTGGTGCGGTTTGTAAATATATTTTTGATTGTTGCTTTCGTTTTTTGGGTTATGTTTGAAGCGTATCGAATGATTAAAGATTCCAAAGTCAAAGCGATGCCGACGGTTGAAGATATAATAAAAAAGGGTATCACCCTTGCGATATGGTTGATAATTTTGGGAATCGGATTGCCACGATTGTTTGGAATGATTATGGGGCCGATTGTTGCGTTTGGTTCGTATGTTGCAAATCTGATTTTGGATACGGTTGCGAAAATTGGTAATTTTGAACTTTCCGACACATGCGCCGCAATTCAAAATTATGCCGCGGCACATATGACAGACACATCAATTGTTGATGCAAAAACCGCCGCAGATATTATGTGTGTGCCAACGCGTATGTCCGGGTTTTATTATGGTGCGATAAAGTTCGGTTGGAAAATGATGGGCGCAGGATTGGGGACCAGCACATTTACATTTTTAATGGGGTTGGTGTTTGTTGTCTTGTTCATATACACCGCGTTTAAGTTTGCATTTGTGGCGTTTGGTGTGATTGCAGATTTATTTTTAGTGATAATACTGTTGCCGTTTACGGCGATTGCGGAAACGGTTCAAAAGACATCGTACAAAGGTATCGCCGGCGATATATATAATGGATTCCTTGGCATATTCAAAACATCGAATCTTTCGTCCCAGGTTAAAAAGTTCATTGATGCGGCGATTTATTTTGTCGCACTTGCTATTGTTGTTTCGATTGGTGGCGCGTTGCTTGGTGGTGCGGTTCAATTAAACACGCAAACACATATTATTTCTATATTGGACGGCAATGTTATCACATTACTTATGACCGGCGCGTTGGTTGCGTATATCGCAACGCATGCTGATGAAATTGCAAAATCAATTGGCGGTGGAATCGATGCGGGAATCGGAACAAACCTGCAAAAAGATTTGAAAACACTTTATACCGACACCAAGAAAAAAGCCGAAGAATTTATCAAGGCATTAAAGAAATAAAAATCTAATCGATAATTTTTACAAAACTTTCGGCGACCTTTTTTATCCCTGTGCGATTAAATGCAACAGTTAAAATTCCGCCGTTTGATTCGATAACAACACCACGCCCAAGTTCACCATGTTCAACCAATTTTCCAACAATGCTTTTAACCGTATGTGTTTTCGGTTGCATTGTCCGCGCGGGCGTTTCATACCGCGGCGTGCGTCCACCAAAGTCCAAATATCGATTATCCATTTCGGTTATGAATCGCGCCGGCGAATAGTATTGACGCGCACCGAAAATAACACGCGACATGGTGTTTGTGATAATCGCACGCCGCCGCGCCCGCGTTAATGCAACATAGGCCAAGCGGCGTTCTTCTTCCATTCCGCCTTCTTTGATTGATTTGTCATTTGGGAAAATTCCGTCTTCCCATGCGGGCAAAAACACCGTATCAAATTCCAAACCTTTGGCGGCGTGAATCGTCATTATATTTACCGCCTGGGTATTATCGGCGATTTCATTATCGTTATCATCGGTTGTCATCAATGCCGCGTGTTCCAAAAAGTCCGGCAAACTGTCGTATGTTGAAATAACATTTGTAATTAAATCACGAATGTTTGAAATTCTTTCTTCGGCATCGGGGTCTTTGGATTCGCGCCAGTATTGCATATATTTTGCATCTTCAAGTAATTTTTTCACCGCATCCGCCGGCCGCATAGATTGCCATTCAAAATCAAACACCGATAAAAATTCATTTGCGGCGATTCCTTGCTTGCCCCCAAAATTTGCCGCGCGCAATCCGGTCATCAGTGAACCGCCCGCCGCGCGCATTTTTGCAATCGCCGTCGGGCCAAATCCGCGTCGCGGGCGCGCAATCACGCGGGCGAAAGAAACATCATCTTCCGCATGCACCAACAACCGCACATACGCAATAACATCGCGAATTTCCATACGGTCATAGAACTTGGTTGTTCCAATCAACCTATATGGAATATGCGCATTTGCGAATTCTTCTTCGAATCCGCGCGAAAGTGAACCCGTGCGAATCAAAACCGCAAAATTCGAATAATTGCCATTCGCATACCGCAAAATTGTGTCGGCAATAAGTTTTGCTTCGTCATAATTTGATGGCACCGTTAGGACATAGACCGGTTCGCCAACGCTTTTTTCATCCGCCGGGCGCAGGTCTTTGCCCAATCGCCCATTGTTATGCCGTATCAACGAATTCGCCGCCCCCAGTATGTTTCCGGTACTGCGGTAATTTGTTTCAAGGCGTATAATTTGCGCGCCCGGAAAATTTTTTTCAAATTCCAAAATGTTTTTTATTTCCGCCCCGCGCCAAGAATAAATCGATTGGTCGTCATCGCCCACGCAACACACATTAGGTTTTTCCACATCCCGCGTTAGCAATTTTATGAACTGCATTTGCGCATTGTTTGTATCTTGGAATTCATCGACCATAATGTATTTGAATTGCCGCGTGTATTTTTCGCGCACATCCGGCGCAGATTCAAACAGTTTCAGAACAAGCAAAATAATATCGCCAAAATCAACCGCCCCCAATCGCCGTAATTCCGCATTGTAATCACTTAGGATTTTTTTCGTGCGCGCACCGATGTCGGGACTTTCGATATTTCCGCGGTCTTTGATATTTGAAATTTTTTCGACCCAATCGCCGGCATCGTATTCCTTGGCGTCCGCACCCATCGCGGCAAAGACATTTTTCAAAACCGCCTTTTGGTCATCTTCGCCAAAGATTATAAAATCCGACTTTAACCCCGCGCGCGCGGCGTTCGCCCGCAAAATACGCAGACATATTGAATGAAATGTTCCGCACCATAAATCGCGCGCATAAAAATTTCCACCGCCCGCGTTCAAAATTTCCGCAATGCGATTTTTCATTTCGTTTGCGGCCTTGTTCGTAAAGGTCAGCGCCAAAATTTGCCACGGCAACGCCAAATTCATATTTAATATGTGTGCAACCCGCATAACCAGCACGCGCGTTTTCCCCGTTCCCGCCCCCGACAGCACCAAAACCGGCCCCGCGGTTGTTTCGACCGCTTTCTTTTGTTCGGGGTTAAGATTTTCTAGATTTACATTCATTGTTTTATTATAATTGGCCTATGGATAATAAAACTATGGTGGAATTATGGCAAGGGTAATTTGTTTTGATATTGAAACGACCGGATTCGAATACCTGCGCGGGGACCGGTGCATCGAAATCGGTGCGGTGGAAATTGTGGATGGAAAAATCACCGATAAAACTTTTCACGAATACATAAATCCCGAAGGTAAAATTATTCCGCCGGAAACATATATGGTTCACAAAATTTCAAACGCGTTTTTGGATGACAAGCCGAAAATGTCCGTTGTTGCACCAAAGTTCTTGGAATTTGTTGGTGATTCGACGATTGTTGCACATAACGGATTGGACTTTGACTTTCCGTTTGTGAATCACGAATTGGAAATGTTGCACTTGCCGCCGATTCCGCGTTCGCAAATGGCGGACACGTTGGTCATCGCGCGCAATCGTGTGTTTGGACCAAAAAGTTATACACTGGACGCACTTGCAAAATGGTTTGGAATATCACTGACCGCGCGTGCCGATGCGCACGGGGCGTTGATTGACTCTGAAATCTTGGCCAAGGTTTATTTGGAACTTGAAAATACCGCGCCCGCGCCGGAAATTTCGGAAATTGTCGCAAAACAGCACGAGGCATTTTTGAAACACCCAAAAATTGGTGCGAATTTTCCGTACCGCCAATTCCCAGTGTCAGATGCCGAACAAAAAATCCACGATGAATTCATGGCAAAGTTGGGGGAATAATTTATCCCATTACGGTCATCATTACACCAATACTAATCATGATAAAACATAATATTTTTTTTATCATGATTTGGCGTGATATATCTTCGTGAAAACGTTTGCCAAATAATTTTGCAAGAATGATTCCATATACGGCAACAAAAATTGGTTGAACTGATTGAATTCCCGAATCCACAATAATCGGTATCAATGCCAGTGCGAACACAAGGCTTAATGAAGCCAACCTGTCAAAACATTCCATCAATACAAACATGCCGAATTTTTTACGATATGCGCCGAAACTTTTTATGATATCTTGACGAACGGGGCGAATAAATAACATTGTAAATTGCGCAATAAAAGATGTCACCATAACCCAAAACGCCACCGATACCCAGTTAGTATTTTCTAACAAGACTTTATAGAAACTTCCTTCGAATGACAGCATTATACTGGCCAAGCACATTAACCAAAAACCAGAATTTATCTTGATACGATTTTCATGGGTTAGATTCAAAAACACAGAAAACAATATTATTATACCAAAACCTATATATTGAATGGGATGTAAAGTTTCGCCAACTATTAAAAAAGCCCATAACGGAACAAAAACTTTTTCCATTTGAAATAATGCGGCCACCACAGATGTATCAAGTTTATTCAATGCAGCAAAATATGGAAATTGATATCCAATCTGTATGATTGATAACAGACCAACGAATAACCATGCTTCCAACGGCAATGAATGAATTTGGCCAAACAGTGGCAAACACAAAATCCCCAATATATTTGTCAAATTCATGTAAAAAATGGTTGTTGGCACCCGCTTAAAAACACTACCCAATACATAGGAATCAAATATATTGGATACAGCCCACATCATAGGCCCAATAAAAGCAACCAAAATTCCAAACAAATTCATAACATGGGAATTATATCATAAAAAGTCCAAACGCAACAAAAAATCCACGACGAATTCATGGCGAAGTTAGGGGAATAAAATGTTGTCAAACACCGCAATTTATAATAAAATTATAATGCTATAAAAAAGGAGAAAAAATGAAACCGCTATATGTTTTATCAATTTTATTGGGGTTGTGTGCTTGTTCTGATAAACCTGTTTTCGTTCAAAAGGGTTTTTTTTGTAATGGCACCACAAATGACAAACAGACAACGGATATCAAACTGTACAAAGATTATGCGATTATAACTATTGGTAATAAAGATATCAAACTAGAAAAGAAACGAGTCGATGAAACTTTTATACGGTATTCGGATTTTGAATATAAATTGGAGTTTTATAAACTATCTTCTGATGATGTTATGTCAGCAAAAGGTCAAGATTGGGTGCAAATAGGATTTATTTTGAATGGTCGCAAATGCTTTTGGGCAGAAGTAGAAGCAGACAACCCATATCAACATTTACAATCAAAAGAGATAGATAGAAAAACACAAAGAAAAATACAAAAACTTTTCGAGAAACCGGAATTAAACTTTCACGAAACAGATATAGAATGTTTGAATGTGACCTGTGTAGAAGAAGAATGCAGCAATGTTTGGGACAAATATAAGTCGCTTGATGTAGATTCTGAAAAAGCGATATTAAAAACAGATGACAAAACAATAGTATTCAAATTATACACCCAAGACGCAACAGAAGAAACAATGGCGGTTTATGATGATGACGGAATATACAAAAATGAAAACGATGAACAACCAATGTTCCTGCATTTTGTAGACAATGATACCTATTCATTGGGAACAGATTTAAATCATTGGTCACAATGTCGTAAAGCGCGCAAATAATTACCATTGGTAAATACATTAAAGAAGAATTGTCATTGCGGCGTAGGCCGCAATAGGGCTAGGCATTTGTGACGAATATTTCGTAATAGTAAAATGTTTTTTGTCATTCTGAACTTGTTTCAGAACCCTATGGCGGACCAGAATCACCCAAAAAATGCTTTGCATTTTTTGGGGCCCGATGCCCGCCATGACAAAAAATAACAAAAACCGCCCGAATGGGCGGTGGATTATAATTGTGCTTTTATTTCTTGGACTTCGTAACATTCAACGCGGTCGCCTTCTTTGATGTCGTTATACTTATCAAAACTCATACCGAATTCGACACCACCGGAAACCTCTTTAACCTCGTTCTTTTCGCGGCGCAGTTCGCCGATTTTTCCGTCGTACACCACAACATTGTCGCGCAGCAATCGCACAAACGCATCTTTTTTAATCACACCTTCACTCATACGGCAACCCGCAACACGAATACCCTTGCCGACCGTGAACAGTGCGATAACATCGGCATAGCCAATAAAGTTTTCTTTCTTTTCCGGCGCAAGTTTTCCGGACAAAATTTCTTTGATTTCATCGGTGATGCGATACACGACACTGTGATAGCGGATATCAACATTTGCCGCACGCGCCATATCACGCACCGCCGCATCCGCACGAACATTGAACGCGATTATGACCGCGCCCGACGCGGACGCAAGGCGCACGTCGCCTTCGGTAATTTGGCCAACCCCGGACGACAGAATTTCCACCGACGCCTTGTCCGTTTTAATGTCGCGCAACATGTCGGTAATTGCCTCTACACTGCCCTGGACATCGGCACGCAATACAATTGGCAAAGTCAATTTTTTATCGCCCGATTGTTTCGCAAAAAGTTCTTCGAGTGACGAACGTTTCATCGCGTTTGCACGGTCACGCGCGCGCTGTATGCGCCATGCCGCAACTTCACGTGTTTGCGCTTCGGTTTCCATAACGTTCAACATATCGCCCGCCAATGGCACCGCGTCAAGCCCCAATACCATAACGGGCTGTGCCGGTTTGACCATTTTCACGCGTTCGCCATTTGACATAACCAGGCCCCGCACACGACCAAATGTTTCGCCGACAACAAACACGTCACCAATCTTTAATGTGCCTTCGCGAATTATAACCGTTGCAACCGCGCCCAGGCCGCGTTCCATTTTGGCTTCGACAACCGTGGCGACCGCCGGCATATCCGGGTCCGCGCGCAGGTCCATCATTTCGGCCTGAAGCAAAATGGCATCTTCCAATTTATCAAGACCGATTTTTTGTTTCGCAGAAATTTCAACGCATTGAACATCGCCGCCCATTTCTTCGACCTGGACTTCCTGTTGCAGCAAATCCGTTTTAACCTTTTGCGGATTGGCTTCGGGTAAATCGATTTTGTTTATTGCAACAATGAATGGAACCTTGGCCGCGCGAATGTGGTTTATGGCTTCGATAGTTTGGGGCATTATTGAATCATTTGCCGCAACGACCAAGACCACGATATCCGCCATTTGCGCGCCACGCGCACGCATCGCGGTAAATGTTTCATGTCCCGGCGTATCAAGGAAAGTTATGACCGCGCCGGATTTTGTTTTAACCTCGTACGAAGAAATGTGTTGGGTTATACCGCCCGCTTCGCCTGCGACAACGTTTGCGTTACGGAACGCATCAAGCAACGATGTTTTTCCATGGTCAACATGTCCGACAACCGTCACAATCGGCGCGCGCGGTTTAAGGTTTTCCGGATTCGGCGCACGTTCCAACAAATCGGCGTATGGTTTAACCTCTACCCGTTTTACGGTTGCGCCAAATTCGCCGGCGATAATTTCCGCCGTGTCCGCATCAATAGATTGATTTTGGGAAACCATCATTCCCATTTCCATCAGTTTTTTGATAACATTGCCAACCTTTTCCGCCATCGCCGCCGCCAAATCTTTGACGACAATTGTGTCACCGATAACGACTTCGTGTGCGACCTTTTGCGGGGCGTTGAACATCGCACGCGCCTTTTCACGGAAACGTTTAAGTGACGCTTCGGACCGGCGGCGATTTGCCCCGCGCAGGCCGATTTCATCGTCATCATCGTCATTACCAATAACAATATCACGCAACGATATTTTCCCAGACCGCGCAAAATCACGTCGCCCCGCGCCATTTTTTTGATTACGGCGTGCGGGCATATCGTCATCATCTTTGCCATTATTTTGTCGATGCGCAGGATTTTTTTGACCAAAATTACGTGGGGCGGCGACGGGTTCCGGTTCTTCGTCCACGTTTTGCATCGCATTTTCACGCGCGGCAAGTTGCTCTTTGACCTGTTCATATTCGCGGGTTTCACGGGCAATTTCTGCCTCACGCGCGGCACGGGCCGCGGCTTCTTCCGCTTCGCGTTGTTTGCGTTCTTCTTCGCGGGCACGTGCGGCCTCTAAGACCGCGCGCAATTTTTCATCCGCCTGATTATTTTTTGTTGCGGTTGGCGCGACCGGTTCTTCGCGCAATTCATTACTGCCCGGGGCAACAACACGGCGACGGCGTTCCACGAAAACGGAATCGCCCTTTTTGCTTTGCACCGCCCCCAAAGTCACAGATTTTCCAAGTGTCAGTGTCGCCATATTTTGCCCTTTATTTTATCGATTTTCTTCTTCGTTTTCCGCCACCGTTATACCGAATGCGATTTCGCGTGCCTTCATAATCACGCGACCGGCAAGGCGATGACTCATTGTTTCTTCGCCAAGGATTTCAACCAATTCGTCCGATGCCAAATCCGCCAAATCAGAAAGTGTTTTGATTCCAGCCGCGCCCAACTTCATAATTATCGGGCGTTTGATAAAATCAAAGTTCAACAAATCGTCGGACATACCAAGGTTGTGACCCTGTTCGAAATAATCTTTTTCGATTTTTTCAAGATATGCCTTGGCGCGGTTTTGCAATTCGGTTGCCAATTCAGTATTGAAACCTTCAATTGATTCAAGTTCTTTTAATTCAACGAATGCAACCTCTTCGATTGTGCGGAAACCTTCGGATACCAACAATTGCGCAATCATTTCATCAACGTCCAGTCCCGTCATAAATAGTTCGGTTTTTTCTTTGACTTCCTTAGCCCTACGTTCTTGTTCTTCGGCCTCGTTCAAAACATCGATGTTCCACCCCGTCAATTGTGACGCAAGGCGAACATTTTGACCACGACGACCAATGGCAAGTGATTGTTGATCTTCGTTCACAACAACAACCGCGCCACGCGTGTCTTCGTCAACGATGATTTTCGCGACCTTGGCCGGTTGCATGGCATTCACAATGAACACCGCTGGATCTTCGGAATACAAAATAACATCAATTTTTTCACCGTGGCATTCGTTGATAACCGGTTGAATACGCGTTCCCTTGATACCAACGGTCATACCAACCGCATCGATGGACGGGTCCTGGGTTTCGACGGCGATTTTTGCGTGCGAACCCGGTGCGCGCGCCACAGATTTAATTTTAATGATACCTTCGTAAATTTCAGGAACTTCTTGGGTGAACAGTTTTTCCATAAACAACGGATGTGTCCGGGTCAAGAAAATTTGCGGTCCCGAATTTGAACGCGCGACATCCATAATCAGTGCGCGCACACGGTCACCAACCCCAAGGCGTTCGCCCGGAATAAGTTCGGTTCCCTTTATATATCCTTCGGCCTTGCCATTTATATCAACATAAACATTTCCGAATTCGATGCGTTTTACAACACCGTTGATAATATCGCCGATATTGTCTTTGAATTCTTCGTATTGGCGGCCCTTTTCCGCGTCACGCACGCGGGCGGTCATAATCTGACGCGCGGTTTGGAACGCCATACGGCCAAATTCTGGTTCCGGCAAAGAATCTTCGACAACATCACCAACCGATGGATTTTTGCTATATTTCTTTGCATCCGCAACCGTCAGCATTGTAAATGGGTTATATTCTTCGCCCATGGATTCCGGCGATTCAATAACATCAAACAAACGCTTTACATGAATAGACCCGTTTTTGCGGTCAATGTTGGCGACGATATTGAATTCTTCGCCATATTTATGCTTTGCAATTTTCGCGATCGCAATTTCCAACGATTCAAAAACGGTTTCACGATCAATCTGTTTTTCAGACGCCAAAGAATCAATGGACAAAAGCAAATCTTGACGCGGCATAGAAACAAACGACATTTATTTTCTCCCTTGGTTGGTGTATCGTTTATCTTTAAGGGCGGGGTTTTTCGCCCCGCCCTTAAAATTTAATCTTTTAAGAACACACCGATTATAACACCGAATCGCACAATTGCAAATGTTTTTTTAGTGGTTAGTGTTAGTGGCTAGTGGTTAGTGGATTCTGGAATCTGTTCGTAATTGCCAATTTATTCCAGAAAACAAAGTTCCCCTCTAGAGAGGGGGCCGGCGGAACCGCCGAGGGGTGTGGTGCACTTATCACTTACACTAATCACTAACACTAATAATATATTTGACGGGGTTGGTTTTCGGCACTATACTTGCCCATGATGAGAACCATAAACAGGTATTTTATACGGCAACTTGGCATGATATTTATGTTGCTGTTGTTGATTTTGACTGGACTTGCATGGATGGTCCAGATTGTCGCCATGATGAAGTTTTTGGTGAACTATGGTGTGGAACTTAGCAGTTTTTTGGGCCTTACCGCCATGATGATTCCGTTTATTGTTTCCATAATTTTGCCATTTGTGACATTTATTACGGTTTTGTTTGTATATAACAAAATGATTGGCGATAACGAGGTTGTAGTTATGGCATCGTCGGGTTGTTCCCCGGCGCAAATTGCACGACCGGCATTATTCTTGGCCGGGATTTTGGTTGCGGTGCATTTTGTTTTAAACCTTTGGATTGTGCCAATGACCCAGGCAAAGTTTTACGACACACAATGGAATTTACGATATGGGCTTGCGCATATGAAATTGCAAGAAGGCGCGTTTACCGAAATCACCCACGGGTTGGTTGTTTATGTGGACAAGGTTTCAGGACACGATTTGAATCAGGTTATGTTGTCTGATATGCGTGATGCAAATTCCCAGGTTACAATTTTTGCCAAAACCGGTAAACTTGTGACAACAATGCGCGGACTTTCGATTGTGATGACAGACGGGTCGTTGCATGCGATAAATAACGGTAATGTGATTGGCACATTTGATACATTTGATATGGATTTAAGCATCGCGGAAAAAAATAACGATACCGCGTTTAAGGCGCGATGTATGTCCACGGGGGCACTCTTTAAAAGTTTGCAAACAGAACTTGGGCCCAAACAATATAAAACCGTGATGTCCGAACTGTGCAATCGGTTGTATGCACCGTTGATGAATTTTATTTTGGTGGCGATTTGTTTGGCGGTGCTGTTGCGTTCTTCGTTGTTGCGACGGCGGACAAGTTTTGCACCCGCGATATCCGTCCTTTGCATGGGGGGCGTTATGGCGGTATTTATGACCTTGTCGAATATGCTAACAGGGATTGTTGATTTTTGGCTTTTGGGTGGCGGAATTGTATTATTGATGTGCATAACAATGGTGATATTGTTTCGGAAATGAAAAAAATTTTTATCGCATTTTTATCGCTTGTTTTATCGCGTATCGCATTTGCAATATCGGTGAATACGAATGAACCAACGACAATCAAGGCGGATAAAATTGAATACAACCTTAAATCCGGAACTTTGAAAACCGTTGGAAAAACCGAAATTACCAACAAATCTGGGCAAAAAATGACACTGCGCGATTCATACATCACAAATAACGGGAAAAATTTATCGGGTGACGATATTGAAATATGGCTTGGGAAACACGTGTATTTGGAATCAGCAGCGGTTTCGCGCGATGGTAACATAACAAACGCAGAATTGGCGACATTCACCGCGTGTAAAAATTGTGATGATTATGGGGATGCGTGGGAAATAACCGCAAAAAAAGTGAAACACGACTTTAGTTCCCGTATGCTTTATTTCAAAAACATGGTGTTTTGGATTTACGATTTGCCGGTTATGTGGTTGCCTTATTTCAGTATGCCCGACCCCGGCGTTAAACACAAGACTGGTTTTTTAACGCCTAATTTGGAATCCACAAACAAAATGGGAACGCAAATAAATATCCCGGTGTATTTTTATATATCGGACACGCATGATTTAACGACAACTTTTTCTTATTTAACCAAGGAAAATCCGCTGTTTCAATTGGAACATCGGTTGAATTTGTCGCATGCGGAATTTAGAACCCAAGGTTCATTCACACACAATCGCGAAGGCGAAAATCGTTGGCATATATTTAATGATGATATAATCGAATTGGGCGAAAATGCACGTGCAACGATATTCTTGGACCGCGCGTCCGATAAAACATATTTGCAAAAATATGGATTCTATGAAGAACAACCGTATTTGGATTCCGGGGCGCGCGTGGAATTATTTGGTCAATCGGGATATGTAATTGCGGATGCGCATATATTCCAAGAACTGCGTAATGACATGTATAACTATTCCGTTCCAAATGGCAACATATTGCCAAACGTTCGTGGCGTGTATCAAACAAGTCCATTGTTCGCTGCGACATACGCGACATTTATGGGCGATATACTTGGAATATCGGGTGATGGAATTTCTTCGCAACGCGTAATTGGTGAAGCACGCATAATATCGCCTTGGACGATTTTGGGTGGCAACCGCATAACCGCAAGTATCGCCGCGCGATACGATGTTTATAATTTCAAAAACACACCAATGGTTGATGGCGATATTTATTCTGGTGTTCGTGACAGGTTTTTACCAAGTGGATATTTGGAATGGGGATTGCCATTATTTAGGCCCGGCGAAAAATGGACAAATGTGGTTGAACCGCGCGCGCGCCTAACCGTAATGCGGCACACACATGAAAATCAATTCGCGGTTGATAATGATTCCGCCGGTGCATTGTTGTCGGACGCGACGCTTTTTTCATCGAACCGTTTTTCGGGACTTGATTTATGGGAAAACGGAACATTCGCGGATTACGGACTGCGTTGGGCGGCATTTAACCCAGACGGCGAAACAATCGAAACATTTTTTGGTCAAAGTTATGATTTTACACGGCGCGAAGCAACCGACCCCAACAGTGGTTTCCGCAACGGGCAATCGGACTATGTTGGGCGCATCGGGTATAATAATATGAAGTGGATGGATATATATTCGCGTTTTCGTTTTTCAAAGGAAAATTTTGGTCTGCGCCATATTGAAACAAATGCGGTTATCGGAACACCACGAAATTTTGTAAATGTTGGGCATATTTGGTCAAAGCAATTTGTCGATGTGCAAACCGTGGCCGAATCAATTCATGAATTTGCGGGCGGTGTTGGATTTGCAATAACCGACCGATGGTCTGTGCGGTGGACCGGGATATATAACGCGACCAATGACCGTTTTCAACAACACAGTGGTGCGGTATACTATGAACATCCGTGTTATTATCTAAGTGTTGGATATCGGCGCGATAATGCCTATAAGGAAGATTATGTCGGAAACACGACTTTTCAATTTAGATTCGGAATAAGTATGGACGGGAAACATTATTAAAAAGGAGAAAAAATGAAAAAATTTGTTTTGTTTATAATGTTGGCTTTTGTTGGATTTTACGCAAATGCGGCGACGGTTATCGCAACGGTTGACGGTAAACCGGTGACCGATACCGATATTACCGCACGAACAAAACTGATGGCGCGTCAAGGTAATACATCAACAGATAATCGACGCCAGGCATTACAGAACATAATCGACGACAGTGTGAAATTAAACTATGCCGCAAAGTTTAATGCGGTTCCGTCCGATAAAGATGTAGATAGCGAATTAAAACGTATGGATTTGGGCGATTTAAGTGCATCTGAACGCGAAATGGCGCGCAGTGCCGTCCGTGCAAACATCGCATGGCAGGTAATAGTTGCGCGGACAATTATGCCAACGGTTGATGTCACCGATGAAGATATAAAAAACGAAAAAACGACACTTGAACGCGAACACGGGTTGCCAATTGAAATGACAATGGTGCGTTTGCTTTCCGTGCCGGATGATGTTGTAAAAAAACTAAGCGCACCCAAAAGTTGCGATGATGCGATGAATATCGCAACGCGTCTTGGCGGGGCGCCACAAAAATTCACCGCAGCCCAGTATGAATTGGCATCTGATATTCGTGAACGTATTGCGGGGCTGAAAAAACTAACCTGGTCAAAGCCAACCGCGGATGGTTCGGTGTTTCTGATTTGCGATACGAAAAAGACCAAGGAATATGGAAAACTTGATAACATAATAAAACAAAATGCGATATACAAACAATCTATGTTTATCGCGGACCAGCAACTTAAACAACTACGCCGGCGCGCGGTTGTGATTATAAATGACGACAGGTATAAAATATAATGAAAACCGTATTATTTAATTTGACCGGCGCAGAATTGGAAAAATTTGTCACCGATATGGGGCAACCGCGTTTTCGCGCAAAACAGATTTCAGAATGGCTGTCGCGTGGTGCACCTGATTTTTCGGTGATGAAAAATTTACCAGAAACATTGCGTCATGATTTAGAGGAATGCGCAGAAACTTTGCCGGTAAAAATTGTAAAAAAACTGCAATCGTCCGACGGGCAAACGACCAAGTTTTTATTGGAATTGGCGGACGCGGAACAAATTGAATGTGTTTTAATGCGCACAAGTTATGGCAACAGTGTATGCGTAAGTTCCCAGGCTGGATGCGCAATGGGGTGCAAATTTTGTGCAAGTACGTTGCTTGGGCTTAAACGCAATTTAACCGTGAATGAAATTTTTGCACAAATACTTGTTGCCCAATGGGAATTGCGAAATGACAAATTTTCTGAAAAAACAATTCATGCAAACGGCGATGCAAACAATGACGATGTGTCGCATATCGTGATTATGGGAACGGGCGAACCGTTGCAAAATGTGCAAAATGTTATTGGGTTTATGGAACGTGCAAACGGCGAAATGGGAATCGGGTGGCGACGTATTACTGTTTCAACCTGTGGGATTGTGCCGGGAATATATGAATTGATTGATTGGGGGCGACCGATAAATCTGGCGATATCGCTGCATGCGCCAAACGATGAATTGCGCCGGAAATTGATGCCGATTGCGAACAAATATAGTATTGCGGAAATAATGGATGCGGCACTTCAGTTTACCGACTTGCATAATCGGCAATTGATGATAGAATACTTGTTGGTTGCGGACAAAGACGGCAATTTATTGAACGCAACAAATGAATGCGCGAACGAATTGGTTGAATTGTTACGCGGGAAAAATTGCATGGTGAATTTAATTCCATGGAATACGGTTGCGGAACGTGAATTTACCGCACCATCGGGCAACGCGGTACATCGATTCCAAGATGTACTAATTAAAAACGGAATTCATGCACGCATACGCCGCGAACGTGGAACGGATATTGGCTCTGCGTGCGGACAGTTACGAATTAAAGGAAAAAATTAAAGGGGGACATATCGGGGAGAGAGCAGGATAAAAAAAAGGAGAAAACATGAACATAGAATATATAACCTGCAGCGGTATCGGTCCACATAACGATATATCAGAAATTATCAATCTTGGTAAAAATTATGAAAATGCAGAATTTGCGGTTCAGGTAAGTCGTGAAAAATTTTTCCCATATAATGATAGGTATAATTTCTTTCGAACATTGGTTGCCACATGCACCGTGAATGACGTGAATCTTGCAATGCATGTGAATCTTGAATATAGGACAGATTTGTGTCGCGGAATTGTCCCGGAATTTTTTCAAGATTTATGGAGTATCAAGCGTCAAAAAGGAACACAGAATGCGGACAAACCTGTTATCGGTCGGGTTCAAATAAATATAAACGGTGGCAATGATAAATTTGATTTTTATCCCGATAAAGTCGCAAATATAATTCGTGCATACCTGGGTATTAAATTTATCTTTCAATATGCGCCCGCACAATACGAACGCATACGGCAACTTGCCAAACAAAATGTCCCATTTGCATTGTTATATGATGTATCTGGCGGCGAAGGTAAATTGTCGTGTGATTCGTGGGGCGGTATTATTTTACCGGGTCATCAAACAGGTTATGCGGGTGGTTTGTCACCGGACAATGTCGTTGAAAACCTGAATTATATAAACACACTTTTGCCGGCAAATTACGATACTTGGATTGATGCCGAAGGAAAATTAAAAAGTCCCGATGATAATGGTAAAAAACTGTTCGATACGACACTCGCCGAAAAATATATTAAAAACGCATGCGCATGGCAGATGAAATATGGATATCAAAAATGAAAAGTCTTGATAAATATATTCTTGCTTGCGCGCTTACATTAGGTGTCGCCGGGCATGGCAATGCACAAAACCCGCCCCAGAATCGGCGACATGCAAAGACAGAAAACGTTGCAAAAGATTCAATCCAAACAATGACGCATACGGCACCGTTTAAGCCTTTGCGTGAACCCAACATTCCAAAAAATCCAAATGTAAAAATTTCAAATCTGGATGAATCTTTGTATATTGAATTAGAAACTTTTACAAACGCAACAACCGATAATGTTAAATGCGTGTTTGCCCCACTTGTTGTTATTAAACCATTTATTAGATTCAAAGATAGATTCGATATTGGTATTACCACGACACAGATGGTTCAAAATTATACATCTGATAAAATGACCACACTTACGCACAACATGTATGCACATGCAAAATTACGAACACGTGTTGGAAATTTTTTATTTCAAGTAGGGAAATTTTCTGCAATGAATTATGCAGGGGATTTTTTAATTGCAATGCCAATTAATAATTTCTTTATAAATGCGCTTTACATGCGGTCGGGACATTTTTACCCACGCGCAATTATTGGTGGATTTAGTAATAATGAAATGGCCATTCAAATCGGTTACGCCGAAGAAAATGCCGGCGGATTAAAATTTACTGGTGGCGGCGCAGTTGTAATCGCAAGCGAAGTATTTATTGAAGATATATTCAAAGGTGGTTTTTTGGTGACCATTGGTGAAAAAACAGTACTAGATTTTCAAATCGTTTGGACACCAAATAATCAAAACTCTTTATTACTAGAGGTCACAGGAATCAATAATCAGGCCGGATTTCATGGTGCGTATAAACACACTTTCACACGGGGCAACATGGATATTTTTGTGAACGGATTTAAGCAAACGGGTGATGGTGTTGCGGGTGGTGCATTGGGATTGCGGCATACAAAAAGTGGCGCATATGCCGCGATTGGTGCAACATATCATGACCCGATGCACGGGGCTAACGAAAACTATGAAAAAATCACGCCATACGCTGAATTTGGAATTGTGCGTGGCTTTTCGTTTTCAAAGTAAAAACATCGCCGAATTTCGGCGATGTTTTTATTAATATCTTTCTTTTGTTTTGCTATAGAACCAGTCACGAAACAATGATTTTTTTTGATCAATTTGTTTAATCTGGGGTTGAACATTCATGTTATCATACAAAAAATCTATGATATCATTCATGGTTACATTCGGTTTGGTTGTTAAACCATCTTTGGGGTCACAATTCATTTCGGTACCAAATTCGTGTTCCAAATGTTCCCAAAGGTTGTACCAATCAAAAGAATCCAGGGCCAACAGAATATCGCCATTATTCTTGGATTTAACACTAATAATATCGCAAGCATACAACGCGTTATTCAGTTTATCTTGAATTTCCAACCGCGTCCAGTTTTTATTTTTCATCACATATCTCTTGATTTACAGGTGATACCATAGCATTGAAATATAGTATTGTCAAAAAAATTTCAAATTGCCATTATTGCTCTATTGACTTTTTTTTATAAAAGGTGCTAGGATTCAGGCGGATTAGTAAAATCAAAGGAGAAAACACATGAAAAAAATACTTATCTATGGTGTCGCGGTCGCCGCTATTGCGGGATGTTCGACAAAGGAAGAAACAAAAGAAGTCAAGGTTTTTGATGCATCTTGTGAAAAGGTCGCCGTTTTCGAACAGGGCGATATGATTGTGAAATGCCCGACCAATGAAACGTTTGCATCATTACAGGAACAGACACCAACAGGCATATTTGTTCCGCACGACAATTTTAACGTTTCAGAATTGGCCGCGGATGCGGAACATGTCTATGTGAACGTTATTCCGGCGGGCGCGTATGAATGGGCGACATATAAAGAATACCGCATAATGGTGAAAAATCCGGTTATGGATGAAAATTCCCTTTATACCGTTAGTGTTGTGGTTCAAGAATAATTGAATTTTTGTGTAACGAAAAACCATCGGTTTTCCGATGGTTTTTTATTGTGTAAAAAATTTATTTTCCCAACAATTCAACACATTCCTTGGTCAACACTTTTAATTGGTCTTCTATTTCCTGACCGTGGTTATAGTATTCGGTTATTTGTTCGATACTAAGGTTTTCAAACATTTTGTTTGCCGCGCATTTGCAATACTCTGACGCTATACCCAACCCAGCCCCAGATTCCATCGCGCTTTCGACACATTGTTCTGTTATTGCCGATATAATTTGTTCTTTGGTATCAGAATCTGGCGAATCTAATAATATACCGACACATTCTTTGGCCGAAAGTTCCATCAACTGTTCAATCGTACGCCCATGTTTATAGTATTCGGTTATTTGTTCCACAGATAATTCAGATACAACCTTTAACAAAACACAATTACAGTAATCCGAAGCCATTCCAAGTCCGGCACCATCTTCCACCATACTATCAACGCATTCTTCCATCGCAGAATCAACAAATTCACGTCCAATTTCAGAATCTGGGCTTACCGCAAATGCCCCGGTACAAGCCATCATAATAAATAAAGCAAAGATTTTTTTCATAATTCCCCCTTTTATGTGCCAAGTGTATTATTTTTAATTATGTTTGGTCAATATAAAGTTGCAAAAAATTCGAAATTGGAATATAATCATAGTGTGTCAGAAAGGAGTAAAACATGTTAACACTTATATTTGCAATACTGAAATTAACAAACGTGTTAAATTGTTCTTGGTGGTGGATTGTTTTAACATTGTTATTGGATTTTGGTGTTATACGGATTTTGTAATAACAGATTAAAATATAGAAAGAGCCCAGATATTTAAATCTGGGCCTTTCTCTTTTTTTATTAACGAAGCCGCTTTGGTCCGAACATATTTTTTATATCTTGCACAAAATTTTCCCCCTCTTGTATCCACTGTTCTGGGATAGGGTCCGGGTCGGTGTTGATAAGGTTCCAATTGTTCTTTAATGCGATTGGATCTATTGATTTCATAACATTATTTATGTGTTTGTCTGCATGCGTTTCCGAAAAATCGTATCTTTTTTGAAACCGCGCCTTGGCCAACGCATATTGACATAATTCAGGTTTTTGTTGTTGAACCTTTTTGGGAACCATATAAATGTCTGTCGGGTCCTGGTCCAGTATTGGATAGCATATTTCAGGGTGTTCGATCAAAACAGATGACGGAACATGTTTCAAATTTTCTTTCCACTTACCAACCGCCAAGTTGCATAATTCGAAATTTGTTCGGAAACTTAGTGGAATATTTTCAAAACAAACACACCAGTCCTCCATAAGGGCCATATACCTTTTGTGTGTCCGCATACCCATTGGGGCTTTTGTTACCATATATGGTTCGGCATCCATTGCGATATTCCACATTTGTTCTGTTCGATATATCGGCGAGAAAAGAGCAACAAATCCCGGTTTTTCCTTTGCGATTGTTTCGCAAATATCCTTGGTCAAAAGTTTTTTTTGTTTTAAATAGTCCAATGCCTTCTCACCCCATGTCATAACCGCCGCAATACAAATTTGTGGATTTTTGGATAATATATCATTTTGAATACATTTAAAACAATCTAGATCCGAAGTCGCCGCACTTTCCAAAATATCAAGACATTGATTTTGCAACCCAGGTGCCAAATATTTTAACACCACTGGTTTGGATTTAACCGCTTTGATACAGGTGTCCGCAATAAGAAGTTGCACATCTGGTTTAATATGTTGCAAATTTTCCGGATTTTCACCGATATATTTAATGCACGAATCAAGTTGTTTTTTTTGCTGTGCCGCAGACAAATGTTGAACAAATGATGTATCATTCGTCTGTTTAACCACATCAATAACTTTTGGACGTAATGTTTTAGAAACCTGTTCATACTTATATGGATATTTGGCCAATAACTGTTTAACTATATCTGGGTTTGCATTTTGATTTTCTTTTGACATGTATTCTAATGTATAGTGCCCATCGAACAAAACAAAAGGATGTGCCAGCCAAAAATTTTGTGAAACAAATTCCAACCCATCATAGTCGGCGGCCACGCAAATGTCAGGGTGTGCAACCTGCATATCTGGTGATACAAATTGCAATGCACGTTCATCATGCTTTACCGCGGCAAGACAAACATCATATGTCCGATATTGTTTAGGAACGTATTTTAATACGGGATCAAAATAGATAACAGCCCCGTATCCTTCACCAGGTATATCACAAGTATCGTCCTCTTCAACTTTGTATGCCGGGGAATGCGATACGGCAATTTTACACGATTTTTCATCGATAAAGTTTGGGTAATTATTAAAAACCCATGAACATATTCTATAATCGCCGGCCCCGGCCTCTAATGCCGCGTTGCACATTTCACGCGTGATGATGTCCGAAGGTATATCTTTTATATATTCCGGATTTTCTTTAATCTTTGGAAGATATTCAGAATTAATGAACCGATCAAAAGTACCGATTTGTGTCATGCTATCATCCTTTATTAATCTAACATTTTCTCTCTTGGTTTGTTTGGGATTGTAGTATAAAAATACACGATTGCAACTTTTTTCGCCACTTTTTGGGATACGGTTCAAAATGCAGGTCTTTTTTATCTTGGGGGGGGTGGAGATTTTGTGTATTCTCGTATTCGCCATGCGCGCCAATTACTCACGAAAATTTCATTTTCGTATGGCACTATCGTGCCATGGCGCTCTTGCGCATCCACCCACCCCACATTGCAAAATAAAAAATGACCCAAACGGGTCATTTTCTATTTTGGTGGGAGACATCTTGCACTACTCGAGCAGAAAAAGAATTTTCCGATTTAATGTTTCAAGTAAAAATGTTTAACGAAAAATGGTTAATTTCACCCGATGGCGAAAATTGATTTTAGCAAATTTCTGCATCACCAAAACCAAACTGGGTTAGTGAATTTTCTTTTGCTTGGATACAGATATATTGCATTTCTGTATTGCCAGTATTTGCCAGAGTGCGTTTTGCACCAGTTGCAACACGAATG
>JAFRSV010000014.1 GCA_017427405.1 Alphaproteobacteria bacterium | reverse complement strand
TAGAACCTAAAATGCGCTTTGCCTCAGTGATTGACAATAAAGCCATCGCAACACCTTTTTGGTTGCGTTTCGGCTCTGGTTTGTCCAGTCACTAAAACAATGTTGTTCATTTGCGCTGGTAATAATTTCGATTTGTTCGATAGTTATTCTCAGCATGTTGATATGGTGTATTTTATTCATACAAGACCTCCGTTGATTTGACCTCGTTAAAAACTTCGCGACCATTTTGGTATTTGATGGTGCGTTCCCCATAGTTTGGGCTTATGCCACCATCTGACACTGTATGGATGCGGTTGGCTGTTTTATCGATATTCAGTTTTTTAACCCCGGGATCATATAGTTTGTTGGCAATGTTTGTCGGTATATCCACAAATTCACCCATCCTGGATTCGTTGATTTTTAGCACCACATCACATTCATTGAATATCTGCATAGTATTCAATATGATATGTGAATATGTGTTTATATCCGGGTCTGTAATGATTTTGTTCAGGTCGCGTTTCAATGCCAATGTTATCCGATTTTCGCCGTCTATAACCAAATATGGTGTTTTATCGGCATCTGGTTGTTCTAATGCTAAATTGCGACATAGCAATGTGGCGAATTCTAACACCGAACAGTTATCATACATTGGCAAATTCAATGCATCTCGTATTTGTCTCAATGCAGATAAAGAAAGACCGCGCTTTTTGAGCACGGTCAGCACACTTAACATCGCGGTATCACGAATGGACATCGCCTGTCCGGATTCCACATAAATCAACCCTCGGGTCACCCATTCTTTTAACACCTGTTGTATGTTGCCTGGCAAAAAGTCGCCAATGCCGGATATGTGCCTGTTAAGATTGCACCAATCAATCTGTTTGGCACTGGTTGCAAACGCATCGAAAAATGCGTTGGTTTCTTGTGATATTTTTTCAATGTTTACATAATTTGAATTTTGCATTTTATTATCCTTTTGGTTATCGCAAAATTCACAACACTTGCCCACCACAAGTCATTTTGTGTCAGGATTGTTGCTCTCGTCCACTTGTCGAGTCAAGTCCGCAGACAAAAAAGACAAAATGAACGCAATAAAATTGCGCGTGGGGAATAACACATGTATGAATCGTAAAAGGGGAATCACAAAGGGTTGTCATAAACCCGAATCATAAAAAAATGCTCACAAAGAGCACAATCATAATATAGTCACAAATAAACAGAATGGGGGCTAATAAGAAATCAATTAACGAATCATAAAACCCGAATCATAAATTGTCATCTTAAATCCTCGCAACTCCTTTGTGACTGTGGCTTTGAACGATTTTTATTATAGTTAAAAAATGATAAAATGTCAAGCTCCAACAACATATTTTTTTGTTTTTATCGGTTTTCCGGTATGTTGACGTTGTTGCATTAAGTTATGAACGATTCGTAAACGGTGTTATTTTGCCTCGACACGCGATGTCCTGGGTTTAGAATATGTCCTATGCCGAAAAACGAAACATCGTGACGTCGGCCACGACAATGCAATTGTCGCGCATCAAATGTAAAACCAGCGCAGACAATTTATATTTTGACTTTTTTCATGTTTCCCTGTAAAGTTTTCCATGAATCCAAGAGATTGGGTTCGGGGCTGTGATAAGCCCACCTTGTTCGGTGCGAAAGCATCGTAATCTATTATCTCGGTGTTTTTCGCACCGTTGATTTCCCCGCATGGCCGGGGAGTCGTGGTTATAAAACAGGGGAAACCCGAAACCCACGAAATCCATAACAAGGTGATTTATCAACTCCCCGACCGCTCTTTCTTGGCGGTCGATTTTTTAACAAAAAACAGGAGTTAAAAATGAAAAAAATTATACCGTGTGTAATTTTGTTGGGTTTGTTGGCGGGTTGTAGTGATGATCCGGCGGATTGTAATATGACCAGCGCAATCGAGTTTTATATCCAGAACAATAAAGAATTTAAATATCGTGGCATCCAACCAGATGTGTCGCGTGATTATATAAAAAGCCATATTGTAAAGAAAATTGAACGCACAGGTTCCCGTCATAATGTGTATGGAACGCCAGTGTGTAAAGTGACATATGTTAATATAAATTATGACACGGATATTAAGGTTGCGGCCATGTCATCAAGTGTTCTTAGTATTTCCCCTGCATCACAATCCACGGCATGTTATGTATTCAAAAATAGTATTTCAGGCACTGGATATGAACCTGTAAATGGGGATGGTTGTTGCGATCCGCATCAAAATTATTTCATGGGCGATCAAAACGCATGTTGGTTTTAAGAAATAAAGGATAAATCAAATGATAACCTTAACACGACAAAATGGTGGATTTTGGAATACAACCATTGTAATAAATGATGAATATAGCGTTAAATTAAGCGGACACGAAAGTAAGCGGGTGGAATTACCTGAAGACATAACCGAATTGGATATAGATGTGTCCATGTCTGATACACGAGGGGCATTTAAAGTAAAAAATGCGAAAAAAGTAAAAGAGATAATTTTTAAGTTAAAAATGTGGGGATTTTTCTTCGCTGGCACATCGCCAGATATTGTTTGTAAGGTTATTTTTGAGGATGGAACAGAAATGGAACCTTTAAACAAAAAAACTGGTGCTGATGTTAACACCAATGTAAATCGTGTAAAATTTTGATGTATTTGATGACAAGTTTTTGGGGAAATAACACAAAGTTATATATCTTTTATGTGAATTTTATGATAAAATGTTTCAGGTAAGAAATAAGGATAACAAATGGCTTTTACTTTTTTGAAACCCAAACAACAGGATACACCCAAAAAAACACACAATCGGAAAGAACGCGAACATGATGAAGACAATTTGGATGATGTTGATATTGATCCAGCACCGGCAGATATAGAAAACACACAGAAGTTTGCGGATGCTTTATTGGATATTATTATGCAACATAAAGACGTATTGTGCGCCAAAAAGAAGCAGATGCAGTATAAAGATGATTATGGCCTCTTGATTGATAATGGTTGGAAAAAAGAAAAAAAGTATTTCATAAATAAGGTTGTTTTACCAAATAAAGAAATATTGCAGAGTATCAGAGACATTGTGTCTAACAATTATACAGGTTGGTTTAATCAGCACGCAGAACCTCCAATGTATAATAATGCGACTAATGTATCACTATTGTTCTGTTGTATAAATAACAAATGGAAAGTTAAGGCTTGTCATTCTTTCGTTTATTATCACTATGAATATTGTAAAGAAAGAGGTTTTTATATTGATTTGTATGGCGATTATAAAAAGTATGAAAGGAAAGCTACATGTTCTTTTATCGTTGATGGTATGTTCGAAGATTTAACAAAAGCCCGTATAGAAAATAATCATATTATTTTTACAGAGCCATATGGGCAAAAGTTTTCAGATAAAATAGGGGAAGTTATCGACGTTTTTATATCTAAATTGGACACACATAAAAAAACGGCTGTCGTGAGGAAAGTAGTATCACCCTTGGAATATGAACGCGAGATAGCAAACAAATTGAAAGAGCTCGGTTTTAATGCCCGTGTGACAAAAGCAAGTGGAGACCAAGGGGTAGATGTAATAGCAGATAAAGATGGTGTAAAATTTGGTATTCAATGTAAGAAACATACACATCCTGTTAGCAACAAGGCCGTTCAAGAAGCGAATACAGGACGTGATTTTTATAAATGCGATTATGCGGTTGTTGTCACTAATGCGGGATATACAAAATCTGCGCGTCAGGCGGCCAATGCATGCGACGTTATCTTGTTAAATGAAAACCAATTGGATAAATTAGACAATTATATAGAATAACCGTACTTATCCCCCCCACCCCCCTATGGAGGTAGTGCTTGAATTGTGCGATATATATCAAAGAATGCTTTTTTTACACCATATACCATTAAGTTATGGTTCATGTTATGGGTGTTATCTTAACCTTTATATCCCATCTATACCACTGTTATTATCCCTGGTTAGAATATCGTTCTGGATTATATTTATTGGAAAATGTTGGCTTTGCGCTGGCGCGTGATTATATTTGGCATAAAGTGCAAAATCCACATCCATTAGGGATTCACTGATATTTATTGTTTGTTCAATAAATCGGTTCAAATTTGTAAGGTCTTGGGCTGCCAAAAATTAAAAATACCCGAATGGGTATTTTTTATTTTTGGTTAAAAAGCCCTACGAGGATTGCGCAAGAATGTCAACGGCACGACAAGTGCCGTTTGAAAACGCAGTTTTCGTGGGCGATAGCCCACAAGACATGCATGGCGAAAACGCAGACGAACAATTAGCAAACCCGCAAAAACGGATATGTTTAATAGAGTTTTTGCACCTGGGTTTGATTATTGTTTGTCAAGGACGCGGTAGGGCTGCCAGAAATCAAAACACCGCTTCGCGCGGTGTTTTTTCTTTGTTTTCTAATACTTTCACGAGTTCGTAAGTCGGGTAGTAAAAACAGGCACCGTTTCACCCATTTACGAACTTTTTATTTTGATTAACTTATAAAATCTGCAAGTTCCAAAGCGATTTCAAAATGTTTCGCATCGTGTTGGGTTCCTTCAATCTGGCCTTCAAAAGCATGCCTTTCATCCCATTCCGGTGCATCAAGCAAATCCCCACTTGTAAAAAATACATAAAAATCAAGTCCGCGAAAATCACACATTGCTTGAACGGCTGCACTTTCCATTTCAACACTTATACAACCGGCTGCTTTACGCTTTTCAAAATTGCCCCGTGTTTCACGATAAAAAGAATCAGTGGTCCAAGTTTTACCAATCACGAATGGCAATTTGCTTTGTTTCATAAATTCAGATACTTTTTCATAATTTTGGATATCTACCCAATCGCTTGCTGGCATGTAATGATAAGAAGTTCCTTCATCTCGCCATGCCGCATTCGGCACCATTACTTTGCCTCGTGCTATTTCTTTGTTTAAACAACCAGCACCACCGAAAAGAATGTATTTCTTGGTTTTTATACAACCAAAAGAATCTTCGATCGATCCAACGCATGCCGGCGCACCAACATAAGTTTTGAAAAAAGCGAACTTTTTCCCATTTCTTTCAATCAACCATACTGGTGTAATACCTGTCGCAAAATGCAACTCTCCAATTTGTGTTGGCTTAAAACGTGACAATACATATTCTTCTATTTTGTAGGAAAAAGTGATAATACATGCGTCAACAACGACTGTGTCTGGGTTTTCTTCTGGATTTATAATTGCAGGTGTAGCATTATCAAAAGCGTCTGTTATCATTTTATAATCCTTTCATTATTCACAACTCATTATATCACAAAATTTGCAAAAATGTTTTAATTTCTTTCCCAAACATCAACAATTCGCGTATATCATCAACTCGTGAATTGCACAGATGGCCCTGCCAAATATAACAAAACCGCATTTTTGCGGTTTTTTGTTCGTTTTTCAATACTTTCACGAGTTCGTAGGTTGGGTGTTGAAAACACCCACCGTTTTGCTGACTTACGAACTTTTTATTTCATCGTAGACTGTAAACTATCACGATATCGCCCGATTTGTTCTTTTGTTTTTAGATATTCGTTATAATATGGCAAAGCTTGTTCATATTGTTTTACTTTATTATCAATAACGGATTGTTTGGCTTTTTCTTTATCTTCTTTTATACCCCTTGGTATTATAATACCAAACATCATATAAGCACTGAGACCAGATAAAACAACAATCGCACCAATACCAAAACGATCATATTTTATGTTTCGTTTTTCTTCTTCTGGTGTCATACGCTATCCTTTTTTGGCATTGTAGCAAGACTTATCTGCAATTGCAAGTTGTAAAAATATTTTAACATCTTTCCCGAACATCAACAATTCGCGTATATCATCAACTCGTGAATTGCACAGTGGGCCCTGCCAAATGTTCATATTTGGGTTTTTTACGAAAAAAGGAAGCGATTTTTTAAGGAAAACCTAGCGTTTCCCCCATTAATATAACAGTTCGAGATAATTAGCCTTAAAAACGCACTACTTATGTCAATTCTCGAACTTTTTATTCAAGAAAATCATTTCCTTATTTCTAAATCTTGTGGTTGTATCATAATTTGCTTTGTTACCCGTTCAATATTTTCATCTATCTTTCTACTTGCTTGTTCTGCCATTTCATCTATGCGTTTATTAATACGTTGGGTTGCCAATCTGAAGACAATACTAAAATCTTGTTTTGACGAATCCATGAATTCTTTTGATAACTGATCTGACAAATTAGGCGCAAAGAAATATTCTAATTCTGGTTGTGGTAGTGATAAACGACCACAAGTTTTGGCTTTTGGTAAATAGATATATGCCAGCTTGTGACTATGCCATAATGAATCATCCCCGATTTCTGTTACATTTGGTAAATATAGTTCTGTTAGTTTTTCATCACATGTCAAAAAATTGTGTTTTATTGACTCTGCTTTCGGTAAACGTACAGATGACAACGTGTTATTATTATTCAAAAAATACGAACCTATACTGATAACATTGGGTAGCTCTAATTCTATTAAAGGCATATTTACCCCAAAATTATTGCCTATATGTTCCACATTAGGTAGACTTATTTTTTGCAAATACTTAGTATTACTTAGAAAACTATCACCTATTTCCTTAACCTTGGGCATATTTACGAGACTTATCATCATGTTGTCTGATAAAAAATTATGACCGATATTTTCGACATTTGGTAAATTTATCGTTCTCAATCTTTTATTATAACCAAGAAAGTTACTTCCTATTTTTTTTAAAATTGGCAAATTTAATTCATATAAACGTTCATTATTCAGTAAAAAGTTATCATCAATTTTTGTGCAGTTGGGCAAATTTATCTTGCACAAACCGGCATCGTTGGAAAGAAAATTTGTTCCTACTTCTTGTACAACAGGTAAATTTAATTCTTCTAAATTTGTATTTTGCAATAAAAATCCACTACCAATTTTTATAACATTTGGTAAACTCAACAATCTGATTGTATTGTTGTACGATAGGAAATCATTTTCAATTGTTGTTATATTTGGTAAATTTAATTCAACAATTTGTCCATTTGATATAATGGCGACCTTTTTTCCATCTGCAAATATGATTTTTTCTTTTTTGTTTTTTGGATTATCTTCTATTTTAATTTTTTTATTATTAAATACTGCCCTTAATGTATTATAACCGCCAACATTTTCACCTACTGGTGATATTAGTTCACTCGTTTTTGTATCTAAAACGAAACAATCCATCATAATTTGATGGTTTTTATCTATTTTTGTGATGGTGCTGCCACTGAAATAATAGTTTGAGGCAAAATAAACATTATCAACTTCATAGTTATACCGAACAAATTGATCATTGACTATTCGGAAATTATATGGCAATAAATTTTTGGACGTGTTAAAATCCACTTGAAAATATCTCTTTAGAGATTCGCTTAGGCCAAGGATAATATTATCAGGATTGTTTCCAAAAGTTGCATCTGGATCACTTATTGTGTGATTATAACGGTTTTTGATTGATATAAAACCACCGTTTTTGGCGATTTGGATCGAAATGACCGACGTTCCATATTCGTCCTCTCGCTCCGGATGATTTGACGGTTGGATTTTATCAGCCCCACGTTTAATTGCATGAATCATATAATAATTTTCATGACGATGTGGATCGCGAAGAGTGCAGATCTCTTCGCCCGGTCTATAATATTTTTTAATGGAATTTTTCTGTTCTTCATTTGTCACGACAAATGCATCATATCCCGCTGCGTTCAATAATTCCAATGGATCTTGATCTGTCTGATATTGATTTTCTGTTTTTGTAAGGTATATTTCTTTTAGAATTGGACGTAATTTTCTTGCTTCATTTTCATCATGCCCGGCAAATTCCAATATGTGAAGGATATTTGGAATAATAAGTAAATTCCCATCATGATCTCTATCACCCCTAATAGCCTGGGCAAATTTTTCGCCATTTTGCTTTTTTAATTTATTAAATATCTTTTCTGTATTTGTTTCTGTAGCCTTTTTCATATTTCATATCCTTTCTTTGGGATTATATCACAAAATTCGTAAAAAAGTTTTAATTTCTTTCCCGAAACATCAACAATTCATTAAAATAATACTAATTACAAAAACAATAGACATTTCGGCGTTTTTTATGTATCATAAAGTGTTGTCTAACGGTGAACAGATGAAAAAAATAGTTTTGATTTTATTGTGTGCGTTTATGCTTTGTGCGTGCGGGGTTAAATCTGACCTGTCGCGGCCGAACGGGCCGTTGCGCGATTATCCGGTGTATTAATGGGGGAACAAAATGTCGCACGCAAGGTTGATTCAACGCGTTCCAAAAACATCAGACAACGTGCACGGAATAACAACCGTTAATGATATTCCGGGTGATGAGGTTTGCGTCCTTTACCTTGGCGGGAATGATACAAATTCTGGGAGTGCTGCATCCGGGTATGCAAAAATAATTGAGCAGGATATTTTACCGGACTTATCGGTTCATGTCCCGGTCTATGCCGCACAATATATGATTGATACAAATAATATGGCGGCTGAAAAAGAATCTAACTTTAGCAAATATGGCCATAACTTTTTGGGATCGCCGCGCGCATATAATTCCGTGTTGGTCACCGAACAGAATTTCAAAACGATACTTAAAAACGACGTATTACCGCGTGTTGTCGGGCGCACAGGGCGTCCATTGGGCAATAATAGTGCGAAAGAAAAACTTAATAAATTAAGTTTGGTGTTCGATGGCGATGCCAAGGCATTACGCAGTAAGATGACCCTTGAATTACAAGCAACCCTAGCAGAACGTGGGGTTAGCGCCGCAGATTCCAAGGCATTGGTCCAAATTATAATTAACAATTCTATATCAGCCAAAGATTTCGATACGCAATATATCGATGAATTATTCGATGCGGCGATTTTGCCACGGATTTCTGATAGTAACGCACGATTGCCGTTGACGGTCGCGATGGCGCGCGCCAGAAAAATCAACATTGTCGCACATTGTCACGGGGCATATGTTGCACAAAAATTAGAAGAAAAAATGCAAGATAAAATGCGAAAATTGGGATACAGCCCAATAGAAACGAATCAGGTTTTGTCGCAAGTTTTAGTTGTGGCACATGCCCCCGTTATTCCGTTGGGGGTGTCAAAATTTCGCATAATTAGTTTTACAACCGCACGTGATTTCCTTGCGCGACGTCCAAATAATTGGGTGACAAAATATGTCCGATACAAACAATCCAAGGAAAAAGAAATCGGTACCGATTGGTTACAACCCTGTTTTCTTGCCGGGCGTGATGGCGATGTGTTTATTATACATAATGCATTCGAACCGAATAAGAACGTTCGCCCAAGTTCTGTTGAACACTATAATATGCGCTATGTGGCGATAGAGGGGCAAAACAATCTTGGCGTGTTTATGAACACTATCGCCGGAAATATACTAAAAAACGGCATAGAAAATTCGTTAAAGAAAAAGTTTACGCCACTGCCCCCGACATCGGAATTGGTGCTTGGTAAAAAAAATCGCGCGGGTATGCGTGGGCTGTTTGAACAAATGCAGAAAAATGGTGTTAAATTTATGGCCGATGTATATAATTTTGCAGTAAAGCAACGCTCAAAAGTGCGCGCTAAAAAACCTGTGTTAAAAACGCCGGAATTAAAACGATAGGTTTTTATCTTGGGTTTTTTCTTGTTGCGAACAATGCTACGGCGCGGCACGTTATCTGGGATTCTGCCCGTCTACGTTCGCTTTGCGAACTCCGCCGCGGCACTCAAATTTTCAACGCTTGCAAAGCGAGACACTGAAAAATATGCCAGGGCCCGCCTACGCTGGTGCTTAATTTCGGGTGATAAATTACTTGTGTTGGATGGGTTATTTTCAATAAACGCGCTTGCTACGGCGCGGCGCGTTATCTGGAATTCCGCCCGTCTCCGTTCACTGTGCGAACTCCGCCGCGGCACTCGATTTTCTTAATCGTGTGCTTTGCACGCGATAACGAAAATCGGTGGTGGGCCGGGGGGGATTTGAACCCCCATGGGTTTCCCCACTGGAACCTAAATCCAGCGCGTCTACCAATTTCGCCACAGGCCCCGCGCAAAATATGTTATGATAAAAAATACTTGATTTCCAGTAAAAAATAATCTATGATTTGACGCAACGTAAATAAAAGGCAAATAAAATGGCATCTAAAAAAGGTAGCAAAGAAATCATTAAACTGGAAAACAAAGAAACCGGTTATTTCTATACGGTGGTAAAAAACACCAAAACCGCCACTGGCAAGGTCAGTCGTCGTAAATACGACCCAAAATTGCGCAAGCATGTCAAAATGACAGAGGCGAAAATGCCACACTAAAAGTGGTTAGTGGTAGTGTAGGTGGTTAGTGAAACTGGCGCAATACTGCGCCAGTTTATTTTTTCGATACATGGTAAGTGTCCCATATATTATAACTAATCATCTGGGAAATTCCAAAGCCAACAATAATCCGCTTCGTTTTCATGTCCCGGTTCATATCCGGCACAGGTGCGTTTTTTCTGGCGGGTGGCGATTTCTGTTTCAACCAATGACACATTTGCAATGTTATTACCATTGGTCAGTTGGTCGTTATCGTCATATGTTGCGGTGCCGGATATGGCGGTTTCGGTAAATTCTTGGACACCGGTTTCGGCATTTACGCCGTTATATGTCACAACCGTTCCGGTCGTCCCCGTCGGCAATGCGGCATTCGCGCCATTTGCAATCGCTGTCATCATCGCCCCAACGGTCGGGATGGAAATATCCTGGATATCTTGTTGAATTCGTGTCAATCCGGTCGCATGATAATTCGCGACATCGGTCGCTTCAAAAATCTTACGTTCACCAACCACGCCTTCGGTTGCGGTTTTCGTCACCAGTCCCGTTCCCTTGACCCCGGCATGTAGCCAACCATTGGTCGCCGAACTGTTGCCATACGCCGTCAAAGTTCCAGATGTATTGTAATAATATCCCGATTTTGCAATTTTATTTTGTTTCAGGGCAAGGGATTTTGCCAAAAATCGCCCGTTTATCAAATCTGCACCGTTTCCCGCCCAATTGTTTGTGTCGGTTCCAAATGTTGTATAATATGCATTGATTGCTTTCGTATCTTTGGTGGAGTCCCAGGAAAGTGGTGTGAGTGCATCTGATAAAGCCTTAACTGTTGGAACAAGTCTAGATAGAGTTGCATCAGATACACCGCTGCCCCGCAAATCAAGGATATCATAATCAGTTACTCCCAAATCTTCATAAATTGCTAATATATCACTAGAATCTATTAAACCGATTTGTGTACCCGTAATACCGTTACCACCAGAAAATATCAGCATATTTGAAACAGTATAGTCAGAACCAGCTTCTGGAACGTTAAATGTCATCGAACCGGTTTCGATAATATCCTGTTTCGTATCGACATAGGCCTTGGATGCCACGGTTTTCTTGTCCAATTCTGTTGGTTCCGCAAACGACGGCGTTGCGACAAAGAGTGCAAATATAACCGCGGTCATCCCGCTGAAAAGCGGGATACCCCCGCCACGGTTGAAACCACGGGATACCGGCATGCGCCGGTATGACGGTGAATTTGTATTACGGTTGAATATGTTTATCTTTTTCATTGTGTCCTCTCCATTTTGCTTGTTGTTTTGTGTCCTTTGCCAGAGAAAGTGGCAACATTTCTGGAATACGAAAGACCACCTCCTCCTGCGGGTACTCCTCCACAGGAGGAGAACTAAAAAACGTCGCCAAATGGGACGTGTCGGGGTGTTAGCAAATCAAATCCGTGATGATTCCGTGGCCTTTTGCCAAAGGCATTATAACCAACGGCACCCCAACAACGGGGTAATCAAAATTACGGCACAAGATATCGAAAAAATTGCGAATTGAAACGCGGATTACGACATAATGTGCCGACGGATTTGGGCCTGCTACAGCCCCGAACCAGATTCCCATCTGATTCAGATTTATTCTATCAAAAATTATCGAATCGGGTCAAGGGTAAAAAAATAAAAAAATCGCCAGGTGGCGATTTTAATAATCCCCTCCTTTCCACCCCACCACTTTCCCATGGAAAGGGGATCATCCCAGCCCTTGCGGCGGGGGCGGGTAAAAAATAATATAATCAACCCGCCCCCGATTTGACCGTCGCATACGCTCGTTCGCATTGACCCCGCCGCAAGGGCGGGGTTTACTTCCCACTAATCACCAACCACTTACACCCGTCGCGGCACGCCGCGCCGCGGTCGTGACGGACTAACCACTATTTGCCCTATTCCCGCCAGGTGACAGTTTCAAACAGGGAATTTATTTCGGCGCGCAATTTATCATCGGTAAAAAATGCGCCACGCATCGCGGGGGTTGTTTTATTTTCTTCGTCTTCAAAGTGCGGTATATATTTTTGCACCGCAAAGTTTTTAAATCCGCGCGCCGACACATCACGCGCAATGTTCAGTAAATCGTCCGTTGTCACATATCGCGGGTCACAGGTGACACGAACCTCTGCCGGTTTGCCCGTCTTTGCCCATACGTCCAAACTTTGCAGCAACCGGTCGTATGCGATATTTATTCCGGTCAATTTTTCGTAATTTGTTTTGGTTGCCTTGTAATCAATACCAATCCAATCAATTAAATCCGCGGCCGCCGCCAATCTTTCGGGATAAAACCCATTTGTATGCAGGCCGATTGCAAACCCCAAATCGCGCACGCGTCGCATATAGTCGATTGTTGCATCGCCCTGCATCAATGCTTCGCCACCGGAAAAAACAACGCCCTCTAGCTTTCCAATGCGGGTACGCAGCCAATCAAAAACTTTGTCCGCATCGTATTCGCCGGGGGCAACGTCAATCAGATGCGGGTTGGAACAATACGCACAACGCAATGGGCAACCGACCAAGAACAAAACCGCCGCCAATTTGCCCGGGAAGTCAATCGTTGTGAACGATACCAACCCGCCAATCTGAACAGTATTCATTTTTACGCGGCCTTTTTCATCAATTCGGCATGCCGTGCGCCGGTCGTCAAACAATTGCATTCGGTGAACGTCTTGCGTTCGCAGAATTCGGAATATTTCCCGATGTTGAAATTTTTTGTCGGGCGAATAAATCCCATGCTGCGTGAAAATACTTCGCAAGGTGTTCTTTGTTGTTGGTTAGCAATCATGTTTCTCTCCTTTCTTTTTGTATTGCTTTTTTGGTTCTTGTTTTTATGCCTTGTTTGACACGTCGTCTGGCGTTATGCCAAGTTCGGCGTCACACTTTGGGCAAAACTCATGCCGGCCTGGCAAATACCCATGCTTTGGACATATTGAAAATGTCGGGGTAAGTGTCATGTACGGAATCTTATAGTTTTCGAATATCGTGCGGACGATTTTCTGGGCCGCTTCACCACTGGATACCGGTTCGCCCATATAAAGGTGCAACATTGTGCCACCGGTATATTTGCGTTGCAATTCTTCCTGGTGTTCCAATGCAACAAACGGGTCGTCGGTAAAGTTCACCGGCAATTGCGTTGAATTCGTGTAATACGGTGCATCACGCGTGCCAGCGGTGATAATATCCGGGAAATTTTTAACATCGGTTTTCGCAAAGCGATACGAACAACCTTCGGCCGGCGTTGCCTCTAGGTTATAAAGGTTGCCGGTTTCTTCTTGGAACTTTACAAGTTTTTCGCGCATAAAGTCCATTAGGTCCAAAACCAATTTTTTACCATACGGGGTTGCGATGTTTTCCTTGCCATCCGTAAAGTTTAAAACCATTTCGTTCGCACCGTTCACACCGATTGTGGAAAAGTGATGATTCCAATTCCCAAGATAACGGCGGGTAAACGGATACAGTCCGTTTTCCATGTGCTTTGTGATGACGCGGCGTTTTATTTCCAAAACTTCGCGCCCCATGTTCATAAGTCGTTCCAAATCACGGAATAATCCATCCCGGTCGCCCTTGTGCATATACCCAAGGCGCGCAAGGTTCATTGTGACAACGCCGATTGAACCGGTTTTTTCCGCAGAACCGAACAAACCACCGCCACGTTTTAGCAATTCACGTACATCAAGACGCAACCGGCAGCACATTGAACGAACATCCGTCGGATTCAAATCAGAATTCAAGAAATTCTGAAAATTCGGAATTCCGTACTTTGCCGCCAAATCGAACAGTGGTTTGACGTTCGGATGGTCCCACGGAAAATCGTTCGTAATATTGTATGTCGGAATCGGGAAAGTGAACGGACGACCCAGGGCATCGCCTTCGGTCATAACCTCAATAAACGCCCGATTTATCATATCCATTTCGTTTTGCAAATCGCCGTATGTAAAGTCAACCTGTTTTTTACCGATAAATGGACGTTGCGGTTTCAAATCTTCGGGGCATGTCCAATCGAATGTAAAGTTGATGAACGGCGTTTGTGTTCCCCAACGGCACGGCACCGCGCAATTGAACACCAACGTTTGCATCGCGTTTTTAACATCGGCATAGGACATATTATCAACGCGGACATATGGCGCAAGGTATGTATCAACCGAAGAAAACGCCTGGGCACCGGCAAATTCGTTTTGCAACGTGCCAAGGAAATTTACCATGTGCGAAATCGCGGTTGCCATGTGGCGCGCCGGTTCACATTGCAGATAACCCGGAACACCGTTGAAACCTTCGTACAACAATTCACGCAATGACCAACCGGCGCAATATCCCGTCAACCACCCAAGGTCATGAATATGAATCGCCGCACTGCGGTGTGCATCGGCAATTTCCGCCGGGAACATATTCAGCCAGTATTCCGCCGTGACGCGTTCACTGGTCCGCAAAATAAGTCCGCCGATTGAATAACCGATATTTGCGTTTTCTTTGATACGCCAATTTGAACCGCCGACATAACTTTCGATTATGTCAATTGCATCAACATTTGCGTTACGAATTTCAGAATGTTTCTGGCGGTATATAATATATGCCTCCGCCGTTTTATACGCTTTGGCATCCATCAATTTGCGAATCACCGTATCTTGGATTTCTTCGACCGACGGGGTGCGCGCCATAAAATTATTGTCCAAATCTTTCAAAACATCATTTGTGATTTGGACAATTGCTTCATCAGATATCTCATTTGTGGCCGTTGCCGCCTTTTTAATTGCGTTATAGATTTTTTTCGCTTCGAATGCAACCGTTTCGCCAGAACGTTTCTTAACACTCATAACATTACATATAAATGTTGGCGCAATTTGCATTTTAACCTCTCTTTCGTTCCCAGACATTATTAAACTCCAATTTTTGTCAAAAACACAATATCTTGTGTCATTTTTGTTATTTCAGCAACAATATATAGTTTTTTCGATTCAGATACAACACATAAAATGCAATTTTTTTTATTTTTTTACTGGACATTTAAAAAAGCCCATTTTCCGTGGGGTTCAGGAATTTGGTCATCGCCCGATTCGCACACCAAAGGTTGTTTTGTGTCAAAGAAACATAAAAAAACGAATCAAAACCGATTCGAAAATTATAAAAAACACAAAATATAGTTATAAAAGCACATAAAAACACCCATATATAGAAAAATATATAAAATTTGCCTAAATACAGATTGTTATGTGTATTAATCGAATCGAAAACGACCAAAAACACGTTTCCCAAAGCAAAAACATTGATATTTTTGCTAGGAAATTAATAGTAATCGATATAATTATTCTTTTTTAATATCTTTTATTTCTTTTTCTTTGATGATCCCCAATCCGCCCCCACAAACCGCAACGAATGGATGCTTGGACAGTAAAGAATTTACGGTTTCCTTGCCACAATCAAGACAATTAAAACGACGATTTTTTGAATGTTCGGAATCAAATGGTATCGATTTAACCGATACGACGCCCGCTTTATCAGCGTATTCAGCATCGGGGAATCCAAAGTAAAACGCCTTGGACGGACCACGACAATCATTTACCCGCCCCGGGTAACACGCAGATGATGAAAGTTTAGTTAAATCGGGAACACATGTAATGGTGCAATTTTCTTCATTGATTATCGCCTTTTCACAATCCGTACAATCATTTGGGACAACACGTAATGTTGCACCATTGTGCCCCCTAATAACCGTGGGGGTTGGCATTGTACATTTTCCGCGTTTTGTGGCCTTGTTCGGATCTTGGGTGCATTCCCATTCCAATGTTTCGTAATTAAGGCGTGCGATTTGCCCCCCGGGGCATTTGTATTCACCAAATGGCGCAACACATTCCCAAACACCATCAACCATAACCGCGGTTTCAACCCCAACGCATAACGGTCGCCGCGATTCATCAGGGATACATTCCATCGCCGATGCATCCCAAACCTGGTCACCGCCACAACTTGTCTTTACATTATAATTAGCGCATTGCCACCGGCCAAAACGAAAAACCTTTTGCGTGCCGGCGGGACAGTTTACATCTTCCACCCCGGGGTCCGTGAATACGCGTTCCGGATCCGGAATATCATAATTGGTCATATATATAAGTTGTCCGTTTTCAAGACCAAGTTTATCAACCATCGCCTTGGGTAATGTTTGTTTCGTACTGGTCCCCGCAATCATAATCAAATCGTTTTGATATATTCCAAATGTTCCGTTCGTTGTAAAATTCTTTTCCAAAATATCCATCATTTCGTTATATTCAGATGTGTCCAGTGCGCCGGTGGTTGTTATGATAAAACTGTGGCTTGGGCGTTTTACGCCGTCAGAATAACAATCCATAATAGAAAAACGTGAATCAAAACACACGTGTTCTGTTTTAATTTGATTTTGTTCAACACATATGTCGTTGAAAGTATTCCCGGTAATTGTTGCATTATGCACCGCCAACGCACATTCAGCAATCGAACGCAGATCAGATACGGCGATTGCATAATCAGTTTCTTGTTCAACCACACGTGTATTTGGCGCAAAAAACATATAGTATCCCGCCATAAATAAAGACATAAGCATTATAAGAAAAATATTCATAATTCCCCCTTGCGATTCAATAAGATTCTAAGTATTATATGGATGAATTTCAAGAAAAAATTATTTTTATTTGGTAAAAAACGATGAAAAAATATTTGGGTTTATTACTGCTTTGTGGTTGTGGGTTTAGCCCCATGTTTTCTGAATCGAATACTGATATTTATGTTCCGGTCATAAGTGGTATAAATGGAATTGAACTGCGCAATGCACTGAATACAAAGTTCGGTGGTCAAAAGGAAAGCACCGCGCCATATAAATTGACCGTGACACTAAATGAACCGCAAACAAAATACAAAGCATTGGAACCGACCGGCGCCGCAACGTGGCAAGAAATAAAACTGACCGCGAATTACGTTTTAACCGCGGGTGGCAAAACCATTTCCACCGGAACAGAGGTGGCATCTGAATCATACACGTTCGTGCGGTATTTGGTTGCGGCAAACGCATCGTATAATAATGCGGTCACAAATACTATTACGGTTTTGGCCGATAAAATTGGTACGCGTGCAATTGCCGATGTTTCAAAACACGAACGTGAAATGGCAAAGAAATGAAGTGGAAAGAATCTGATTTTTCCAAAGGGATTACCAATGTTCGCGGTGTGTTAATTTATGGACCGGACGCGGGATTGGTTGATGAACTTTGCGATAAATCGGTCGATATTTTATCTATTGAAAAAGATAATATATTTGCACTGGATTCCAATGAATTGCGCGACAAGCAAGATTCGCTTTTTGCCGAAGCGTGCACACCGTCCATGTTTGGTGGTCGCAAGATGGTTATTATTTCAAACGCCGGCGATTCAGACGCAAAAACAATCCGCGATTTGGTTGAACACCCGTCGTTGGATGCAATGGTTATCGTGACGGCGGGCGATTTGCGTTCGGGGGGATCACTTCGCACTTTGTTCGAAGGTGGCGAAAAAATCGCCGCAATAGCGTGTTATAGTGACGATGCAAAAACACTCGAAAACCTTATTCGAAATGAACTTTTTACCAATGCCGGAATCAAACAGATTTCGCCCGATGCGATGGTTTATATGACAAGCCATCTTGGTGGTGATCGTGGAATTACGCGTGGATTTTTGAACAAAATCACAATCTATGTCGACGACAAGAAAACCATTGAATTAGAAGATGTCGAAAAATGCCTGCCTGACACGGGGGCGGCAAATACTGATGATTTTTTATATTCACTGACGGCGGGACATATTCAGCAAACCATGCTTGCACTTGACCGGTTGTTGTATGACAATGCGGAACCGAATATGTTGGTACGAATGTTGGACCGGCATTTCAAATCGTTGCTAACCGCGGTGGTTGACGGTCAATTACCACGGCTTTTTTGGAAGGTTGCGGATAAATTCAACCTTGCCACAAAAATATGGCGGGGCGATGATATAACCGCGGTTTTGACGCGGTTAAATGAACTTGAAATGCAAATGCGCACGACCGGGATGCCGGCGGAAATTTTGTTGCGCGATTTTGCGTTAAAATTGGTATTAAAAACTTACAAAATGTCTGTTAAACGAAGGAACTGATTATGTTATCATCTGTGTATGCACCAAAAGATTTTAAAAGATTGCGCGTGGTTGGTGATTTGGTGGCGCGTTGTTTCGATTATATTACACCGCGCGTCAAAGCCGGAATTTCAACCGGCGAAATTGACCGTTTGGTTGCGGGATTTTTGCGTGAAAACGGTGCGCGGTCGTCCGATTTGGGATACCAGGGGTACCCTAAAAGTATTTGCACTTCGGTGAACGATGTTATTGTGCACGGAATTCCAAGTGACGATGTCATCTTAAAGGACGGCGATATTGTAAATGTTGATTTGACCGCGGAATACAAGGGTTTCCATGGTGATGCGTCGCGCATGTTTATGATTGGCAAAGTATCCGACAAGGCGCGCGAATTGGTGCAAACATGCCAAGACGCATTGAACGCCGCGATTGCGGTATGTGCGCCGGGCGTGCCACTTTCCGAAATCGGCAAAACGATAGAGGCCGTTGTTAAACCGCACGGTTTTTCAATATCGCGCGATTTTGTTGGGCATGGCATTGGCAAGGTTATGCATGACGATCCACAAATTTTTCATTTCTATGATAAAATGTGGGACCAGGTAAAAATGGTGCCGGGATTGGTTTTCACAATTGAACCGATGATAAATACGGGACGGCCCGAATGTAAAATTGATGCGGACGGTTGGACGGCACGCACGGTGGACGGCGGGCTTTCGGCGCAATGGGAACACACACTGGGGATTACCGAAGACGGCGTCACAATCTTTACGGAAAAAATGATAAACGCATGAAAGACAAATCGTTGGAATTATCTTTGCGTGCCGGACATCGCGACAGGTTGCGCCAAAAATTCTTGGATGGTGAACTTGCGAATTATGAAATTATGGAATTGATTTTGGGATATGCAATTCCGCGCAAAGATGTTCGCCCAATTGCGCGAATGCTGTATAAAAAATTCGGTGGGACATTTCCAATTTTGTGTGCATCGATTGATGATTTGGAACGGATTCCGGGGCTTGGGCACAACACCGCAATTTTTATTAAGGCGATACAAAAAATCATTATTGATGGATACCGGTCCGAAGCGGAAGAAAAACCTGTTCTGCACAATCGGGAACAGTTTGATAATTATATACGAATCATGCTTGGTGGGCGCGCAACCGAAGAAATGCATGTTTTATATATGGATGAAAATTTGCGTTTATTAAAAAACGAACTGCACAGTACGGGAACAATCGATTGCACGGTTTTATATAACAATGAAATTGTTAAAAACGCACTAAATATGGGCGCGAAATTTGTTGCACTGGTTCACAATCATCCGATTCCTGGGCTTGGGTTTTCACGTGAAGATATCGACATCACCGAACAATTAAAAAACGCCCTGTTAAATGTGCGCATACAACTTTATGATCACTTTGTCGTATCGGGCGGGGTTGTATATTCAATGAAAGACCAACACTGGTTAAAATAATTCCGCCACATCGCACACGGTTTTATATTCCGATGTTGTGGCGACATGCAAATTATTATTCCACAATGTGTAAACGGTTTTTGTTGATTGTGTTGGTGTATCCCAATCTTCGCCCATGGGACGCGAAATTTTTGTTATTGAAAAATCAGGTTTAAATGAAAACTGAATCTTTTGATGTGCGCATTCTGCGCCTTCGACGGTAAAGAAATCTTTCGGCGTTATATTTACCATTTTTTCGCCGTTGTTTAATTCAACCTTATATATATACTGAAAGTGTGCGGTGCCGGTTTCACGACGTGCGCGGGAAATTCGGTCGGGGCGACCATCTTCGTCAATGTCATAAGAAAACGTTGCAACTTCGACAACGCCTTCGCCGAATTCATCGGGTTCAAAGTTATGCACGGACACCGGATTTTCCAAACCATCAGTAAATTCCGCCCCACCCGTGGTTTCAACAATTGGTTCGACCATTACACTTATTGATTTGGTTTCGGTATGTGGTTTATTAAATTTATAAAAAACAAAAACACCAACCCCAATCAATGCCAGAATTATTATAATTTTTATCCAACCATTATTTTTTTCCATTTTATTTCCTTTTTAATTATTTCGAACGGTTCCTTCGCGCCAACCTTCGATGCGACGAATACCTTCGGCCATGCGTTCCAACTGGATATCGGACATATCGCGCAAATACATATTTACCGGAACACCCATCGCCCGCGCAAGGCGTGCCGCATAGGATGCCGGGTTATTTCCGTCCGATGATGGGGCATAGGTATGAATTGCCTCCGCAAGCGTTTTGTTTTGATACTTTTCGGTTTTTAATAAGGCGATATTTGCCCGGCGACCAACCTCTGGGTTTGGAAAAATTGCAAAATTGTTTATCGTTTTTCCTATGGCACCCATACGCCGTGTAAAATCTGAATACCGAAGTGCACCCGGGTTATTCGCACGCCAGGTCAAACTGCCCCCGAGGTGTGTATATTTTGAACCGTCCGGTGCGGTATATGTGATTTCGCCCACGTTTATATTGATTGCGGCAACCGCCGTTCGACCACCGGTTGATATTGGTGGAATACTTACCGGAACACTTGCCGGGCCTGTTGCGCCACCGGTGATATTTCCGTCCGGTGTCCAATTCATTAAACCAGATAAATCCGGAAAATCTTTCGTTTCTGGCATTTCATAGTTTGGCAAAATTCCACTTCCGGAATCGTATATATCGATATCTTCATAAAGCATCGAATTCGTGCCACGCGCGGCAATTTTTGTCGCCAAAATTTCATTTACGCCATCAACCGAAATCCGCGTTGTCTTGCACCCAATGGCCAAAATGTCACCACCATAAATAACATTTAAAATCGGCCAAACCGCAGTCAAGATTCCAAAAATTAAAACCAATGTTTTGAAATTTTCTTTGATATCATTTTTGGCACCGCGTATCATGGATATGCCCCAACCGATAACCAGGCCCGCGGTAAACAATCCCAAAACCATCCATGCATAATAAAGGAAATTTTCAAACCCACGCAATATACATGCCGGGTCTTCGATATAAAAAAAATTTGCATCGACACCACGCACGTGCAAACCGACGTTTTCTAACATTGTTCTGATGGTATCGATGTCATTCATTGTCTTTTATTTTTTCGATGCGACATTCGTAAAGAATCCCGGTATGGAAAAATCTTCGTCATTTGCGGCGACACCCGCCCAACCGAACAAATCGCCCATAATTCCGGTATCATCACTTTTTTTCTTTTTAAATGGCAATATACTTTTTAACTTGCTGATTTTCCCACGTTCAGGACTTTTTCTAAATGTTGGCATTTTATCTTGGACATCGACGAATTCGGTCGCCAAACTTGCAAGTGTTGCATCGGCATCATCCAAAGATTCATCCGCCGCGACTGGTTCCGGGGTTTCGCCGACATCTTCTTCGTCCGGTTGCGCATCTTCACGCAGTGGCGTCATCGTTTCCAACAATTCTTCCAGTGTTTTTTCATGTGGCGCATCCGGCACATCGTCTTGCAACATTTCATCGATATCACCAATATCGTTAAATTCCGGCACATCATCGGTTTCGACGGTGACGGTTTCTGCAACCACTTCTTGGACCGGGGGTTCTGCGGCCGGCGCGGATTCTTCGCCACCGCCCAAAACCGACAGAATCGGAACAACGGGCGCCGCGATCGGTTTTTCAACTGTTTTTTCGACCGGCTTTTCCTTCTTTGCTTTCGCCGTTTTTTTGGGTTTTGCCACCGGTTCTTCGGTCACATCCGGTGTGGGCGTGACAACCGAATCGGCGACAACTGGCGCGGTTTCCACCGCGATTAAATCGTCCACCGGAACCCCGAACAAAACCGTATCCGCATCCAGCCCCAGTGTAGACCGAACTTCTTCAAACGCGGTTCGCACTTCATCGGGGTTAAAAGAATCCGCGCCTGAAATATAAATTATCTTTTTCTTCATTTGCATCACCATCGCATTTTTGAAATCATCGTCAGGACGATTATATCACATTTTAGGGTTGAACGCATATAAAAAATGTCTTAAAATGACAATATGTCGGATATAAGGGAACAAATTTTTCAGGAACTATCAAAACTTGAAGACGCGACCGCGCGTCTGCGGGCGACGGCGGTTGATGCAAGTAAACAAACCGATTTGGAGGTTGCAATTTTAACGCAACAGGTGCGAAATTTGCGTGCGAAAAATGCGCGGGCGACCGAACTTATTGACCAATCTATTGAAATTCTTGGGGGGCTGAAATGAGTGTCGTTTCAATCCCGATTGTAAATAAAAATTACCCTATGGGCTGCGAAGATGGTCAAGAAGGGCGCCTGGTCGAACTGGGGCAAATGGTGGATGCGCGTGCGCGGCAAATTTTGGATAAAATCGGGCCGTTGCCGGAAAGTTCGTTGCTGGCCACCGTTTGTATTGTTCTGGCCGATGAGTTGCGCAACAAACCCACCCCAAGTGTGACGGATGCCGATTTACGCGAAATTTTGGCACGAATTCGTGAAATCAAAAATAAAATCGCCCAATAATTCGTGTTTTTTGGTTGTTATTTTTTTTCAAATGTTCTATGTTTTATGTCGTTATGAGTAAAGAAATAGTCGAAAGAATTGATTCACAACAATTGGCGGACGCCCTGTCCACGCGGTATTTGTCGTACGCGGTCAGTACGATTGTGTCGCGCGCCCTGCCCGATGTGCGCGATGGGTTAAAGCCCGTGCATCGCCGTATTTTGTATTCTATGTTGCGGCAAAAGTTATCGCCCGCGGCGGCGTTTCGCAAATGTGCGACGGTGGTTGGCGACGTACTGGGGCACTATCACCCGCATGGCGATTCGTCCGTGTATGATGCGATGGTGCGACTTGCCCAGGATTTTTCCGTGCGATATCCACTGATTGATGGCCAGGGGAATTTTGGAAATATCGACGGTGACCCCCAGGCGGCATACCGCTATACTGAATCCAAAATGACCGAAGCGGCAATGCTGATTATGGACGGCATTGACGAAGATAGTGTCGATATGATGCCGAACTTTGACGGGACGACGGTTGAACCGGTGGTTATGCCGGGTGCCTTTCCGAATTTACTCGCAAACGGGGGAATGGGTATTGCGGTTGGTATGGCAACAAACATTCCAACCCATAACGTGGCAGAGGTTTGCGACGCATTGACATTGATGGTCGACAAACCTGAATCCACGACCGCACAGATATGCAAGAAAATGATTGGGCCAGATTTTCCGACGGGCGGTGTTTTAATTGATGATTTTGATACGATTGTTAAAAACTATGAAACCGGCAAAGGCACATTCCGGATTCGCGCAAAATATGAAATCGAAGAACTTGACCGCGGCGGGTATCAGGTTGTAATTACCGAAATCCCGTATGGAATTATAAAGTCCAAATTGGTCGAACAAATCGGCGAAATGATTGATGCAAAAAAATTGCCGTTGGTTGATGACATCGTTGATGAATCCACGACCGATGTTCGCATTGTCATCACACCCAAAAGTCGTAATGTCCCCGCGGATAAAATGATGGCGCATTTGTTCGCCCTGACCGATTTGGAATATCGGTTTAATATGAACTTTAATGTTATCGATTCCAACGGCGCGCCGCGCGTGATGGGGATTCGCGATGTGTTGAATGAATTTATCACGCACCAGAAAAATGTTCTTTGTCGGCGGTCACGGTGGCGACTTGCAAACATCGATAAACGGCTTGAAATTTTGGGCGGATTGCTGATTGTATATCTGAATCTTGACCGCGTAATTGAAATAATCCGGACCGAAGATGACCCAAAAACGGTACTTATGGCGGAATTTAAATTGACCGATGTTCAGGTAGAGGCGATTTTGAATACCCGCCTGCGCGCGTTGCGTAAATTGGAAGAAATGGAAATTCGGCGCGAAGATAAAAACCTGCGTGCGGAACGGGAACAGTTGGTTGCGCTGCTTGAAAGTGAAGAAATTCAGAACAACCAAATAAAGGCGTGGTTTGCGGATATTAAAAAGCAATATGATAAAAAGACCGCACTTGGGCGGCGGCGTACGACCTGGGCGGCACAAACCGAAGAAATCACCGTAAATGCCGAAGATTTTATCGAAAAAGAACCGCTAACCGTTATCCTTTCAACGATGGGTTGGATTCGTGCGGCGCGGGGACATATGGATTTAAACGCACTCGATTTGAAATTCAAAGAAGGCGATGAATTGCAATTTGCTTTCCATGCGATGTCAACCGATAAAATAAATCTGTTTGGGGCATCGGGGCGCATGTTCACAATTGCCGCAAATGATTTGCCGTCGGCGCGCGGGTTTGGTGAATCGGTGCGCATGATGGTTGACATTGGCGCAGAAGAAGCGATTGTAAACGCGTTCGTTTTGGATGCATCGGCAAAATACCTGTTGGTGTCGCGGCATGGGAACGGCTTTATCGTTGCGGGTGAAAATTGCCTGGCGCAAACGCGCACTGGGAAACAGGTTATGAATGTTGATGACGCAAATCCCGCAACGTTCTGTGTTCGGGTCACGGGCGACACGGTTGCGATGTCAGGGTCAAATGACAAGATTTTGATTTTCGCGGCGGCCGAAATTCCAGAAATGGTTCGTGGCAAGGGCGTGATTTTACAAAAATACAACGCCGAACGGACATATGTTTTGGATGTAATGTTCTTTGATGCGGCGGATGGATTTGGTTGGACAACGGGACGCGGAACAACAAAACTTGACGATTGGAAACCATGGGTCGGCCGGCGTGCAACCCAGGGCCGCACCATTCCCGTCGGATTCCCACGAAGCGGGAAGTTTGGGCGATAGTGGTTAGTGTTAGTGTAAGTGGTTAGTGAAACGGGCGCAAACACGCCCGTTTTGGTTTTTTATATATGGCACGATTTATTTCGAACGCACACCAAAGCGCGCCCAGAAACTCGGTTTTTTAGCCTCTTTTTTTAATTTACGTGGTAATTTTTTAGCAGTCTTGATTTTTTCTATACCACGTGCGAAATCCTGCTTTGCTGTGGAATTTTTATAACCACCATATCTGGTAATAAGTCTATCTATATAGTGGGTTCTGGTGGTTCCTGAACTATATTTATATTTTTTGAAACCGTTCTTTATAATCTTTAAAATTTTTACAAACTCCTTTTTTTCTTCTTCATCATAGTCTTTCGGATCTTTCCGGCTAAAGTATCCCCAATAATCTGCAAAATAAAACCCATCTAAATTTTGAAGAAATAGATCACGCACTTCCTTGCGCGGTTCACTTGTAAGATATTGAAAAACGTTTTGAACTGTTTCGGGGGTCGGTTTGGGCATACTATTTTGTATTATATGCCAAATATGTGCTGGCTGATCAGCATTACTATCAAAAGTTTTCAAAACACCGTATTTCTTTGCAATAGCAGTATTCCAATAGTGGCTAAAATTTGGCTGAATTTTACCGTGACGTTTTTCAAATTCCGATTTTAACATAATTTGACCCCCTTTTTATGCAGGTATTGTACCATATTTTCACAAAAACAACAAACAAAAAACGGGGTAAATCCCCGTTTTGATTTTATGTTTTGTTTTTTTATTTATATAGCAATTTTTGTATTGTGGTCAAAGTATCCGCAACGCAAGTTTCAATTTTGAATTCGTTTGGTAACGACGATGTGTCAAAATCGTTAACACGGTATTTAACCTCAATCACATTACGCGAAAGATTCTTTTCCGATACAATTAGGCGAATTGGCGCCGCGATTAAATCCGCATCCGCAAATTTTTCACCGGCGCGGATATCACGCGAATCAAGCAATACATCAACGCCCGCATTTTTCAATTCATTATAAATTTTTTCCGCCATCGGCAAAGTTTTGTTTTCTTTGTCAACAAGGCCGATAACCTCTACCGCAAAAGGTGCGGTTTCCATATTCCAAATCGGGCCGTTGTCGTCCGCGCTTTCTTCCAAAATTGCCGCCATGGTGCGACCAACACCGATGCCATAGCAACCCATAATCGGTGTCTTTTCCGTGCCGTCCGCCGCGGTATAGGTCATGTGCATTGAATCGGTATATTTTTTCCCAAGTTGGAAAATATTTCCGATTTCAATACCACGAACCTTTTGCATCGGTTTACCACACTTTGGGCAAACGGCGTTTTCGCCACCGCCCTGTTGATCCTCCAGTTCTTTGTTCGCGCGAAAACCACAATCACAGATATAAAGTGTATCTTCGCCCATTTCGTTGACCAATTGGAATTCATGCGCGACCGCACCGCCCATATCACCCGTTGACGACATAACGTCAACAATATTCTTTAATCCACAACGACGGAATATGCGATAATACGCATCAAAACAAAGTTTATAATACCGTTCCAGGTCTTCTTGGGTTTCATGGAAAGAATAACCGTCCTTCATGATAAATTCACGGGTGCGAATCAAACCCGCACGCACGCGCAATTCATCACGGAACTTTGTTTGAATTTGATACAGCATAAACGGCAACTGACGATAAGAACCAATGACAGAACGCGCGTAATCAGTCACAACCTCTTCATGTGTTGGACATATCACATAGTCCGCACCCGATGAACCTTTGAATTTTGCAAGCACCGCCATCGCATCATAACGACCGGTTTCGCGCCACAAATCCGCAGTGCATACGACCGGCATTAGGATTTCTTGGCCGTCGATTTTATCCATTTCATCGCGAATAATATTTTCAATTTTATGAACAACGCGCCAACCGGTCGGCGTTAGTGTATATCCTCCTTGAAAAGTTTGATAGATATATCCGCCCCGGACCGCCATTTTATGGCCACGCGTAGTTGCACCCGCAACATCACCAATTTGTCTTTTTACACATAAATTTTCAATTCTCATTTTTATCCCTTTTAAGTTCCATATATTTTTTTGAAATTATTTCGTACATTGTTTCTGCGATTTGTTTTCTGTCTTGTCCCGCCAATGGCGGTGGCGGCAACATATAAACGTTCACGCGGAATCCGCCCAAGACCATGATGTGAAAGATTTGACCAAATGCACTGCGTTCGCGGGAACACTTGGGGCCTGCGGTCTGTTTCGCGTTATCGAAATACGCATAGTGTTCCGCCAAGTCCGCATCGTTTATCGGCGTGCCATCACGATAACAATATTGAACGACAACTGGTTGAACGGTGACATCGGCGCCCTCGGCCACATTGAACAGCGGGCTTTTGAAATCCTTCACATACGCGCCGTTGGTTGTTGTTCCTTCGGGGAAAACATAAAGTGGCCAATCGATGTTCATGATTTCTTTTTGCACCTGGGCCAGGACTTCGGCCGCATGCGACGGTCGACGGTCAATGAATACAACACCGAACTTGTTCGCAATCCATCCGACCAGTGGCCAATTGCGGACATCATTTTTCGAAATAAATGTTCCGCCGAACATAACCGGGAAAGTTGCGATTTCAAACACGGAAATATGATTACCCGCAACCAGCAGTGGCCGCCGCGGCGATAATGTCCCATGCTTTACAATTTTAACGCCGGCGATAAACAAGAAAATCCGCATAAAGATGGACATATACTTTACGGTTATCTTTTTCCGCGCCGGCAATACCAAAAGTATTGGCAATTGCAAAAAGACCATTATCCAAAACACCATAAAGCGTAGTGCGCCCGTAATCGTATTGGAAAAATTTTGCCTGCGTACCATTGTCATTTTATTGTTCTTCGTCCGGATTTTGTGATTCTTCGATAAATTCCGCGTCCGCCGCATCTTCGCGCAATAAAAATTCAAAGAATGCGCCAAGAACATTTAACGACCCCGTTATCGGCATAAGCATTATTTTGCCCAGCGTTTGAATCGGGCGACGTTTTACATCCAAATGTTCCAATGCGTTTTCACGACCATAAAAATGCTTTTGATACGCGGCATCCATATTTTTCGTTTGCAACATAACAAAGACATCGTATGTGTTAAACGGTTTGTCAATAAATACACCCTGACCAAATGTGGCACCCATACGCAGGTACCCCTTGATAAGTGGGGTCATTTGCTTTTTTGCAATTTCTTCGTCCACAAAGGCGCGTGGCAAAATGTTCATTTTCGACATACGTTGGTCAACACCGTCCGCAAACCGTTCGGGAATCACACGCGCGCGCAAACGCAGTGGCGAAAGGTAATTGTAATACAGATACGATATCGCCTGGGCCGATTCAACAGGCTTTTGTCCAACCCAAGATGCAACACCAAACAAAACCGCAATGCGCCGGCGCAAGACATATTCACTAAGTCCCGCCCACAGCATACGCATAACCAACGCATTTTCGCGATATTCACGCGCCACGCATGCACGCGACATTTCCGCGATGTTATCAGATGCCTTTTTTATTTTTGAAATGTTAAATTCAGTTTCGGTATAAAAACCGCCCATTTTGTCCGCGGCCTTTTTATCAATAATACGATAGGTACCAACAATTTTCCCGTTATGAAACACCGCCATATATTCGGCATATTTATCAAATTCATCAAATTCTTCGTGCAATTCTTTTTGTTCGGGTGTCGGGGTTGCACCTTCTTCTTCGACAAAAACATCATAGCGCAACGCGCGCACCATGCGCCGTTCTTCTTTGGTGTGTGTTAAACGAACTTCGAAATCACGAACCTTGATAGCCATAATAAATTCCTTGCTTTAAGAATCATTTCTAAGAATACCAAACAAAAGATGCCGGTGCAATCTTTTTATTTTTTTAATTTTTTTTTGGGAAAATTATTTCAATTTGTCCGAAAGTTCCGCAATCGCAATCGCGTACCAATTTGAATTATTCCATTTCTTGATACGATAAAAATTTGGATAGGTCAGATATGCCGTTATTACCGGACGTGGTGCAATGTCGGAATCCGGGTTTTCATCCAATGTGGGTTCCGGCAAATTCGCCACATCCGCAACCAAACCCGCCACCATTTTACCAGTCGGGATTTTGGTTCCATCCGGGTTCAACACCCCCATACGCGCCCATTCATCCAATGTTTTTTTTGTTTTGCCGTCCATCAGCGACGTATCAAAATCCGCCGACAAAATCACGCGACGCACGATTTTTTCATTTTTATTCCACCCAAGTTTGTTCAGGTAATTTCCCGCACTGGCCATCGCATCGCCAACACTATTGATAATATCGACCCGTCCGTCGCCATTTCCGTCCACACCATACGATGCAAGTGTTGTTGGAATAAATTGAAAATGACCCATGGCGCCCGCCCAACTGCCACTGATTTTATTTATATCCAATGAATTTTTATCTGCAATTTTCATTAGCGCCAACAATTGGTCACCAAAGAACTTTTCACGCCGGCCATCATACATCAATGTAAAGAACGCATCAACCAAACGATGGCGTGCTTTTACTTCGCCATAGTTTGATTCCATGCCCCAAAATGCAAGTATTACATGCGGGGGCAAACCATAGTCACTTTCAACCCGCGAAAGCAATGTTGGATATTTTGCCTTCATTTGGTGACCACGCGAAATCCGTGTTGAATTGACCGTGCGTTTAAGGTATTCGTCCAATGTCAATTTGAATTCGGATTGATTTTTATCACTTTTTACAATTGACGGAATAAACGCGGGCGAACGCAACGTATCATTTATTGTTGATTCTGATATATTTTGTGCGGTTGCACGCGCGCGAACATCATCCATTATTCCCTTCCAACGTGCCATATCAAATTCGCCACTGTCCGCGAATGCCGCGCAAAAAAAGAATCCTGTAAAAATTATACTAAACACAAATTTCATCACTAAAATGTATATTTGAACCCAAGGTGAACACCAAACGATTGCCAATCGGCGTATTTTAATGACTCGCTCACATTTTCGGTGTGCGCCGGAACCGTTTGCAGATATGGCAACCCATTTTCATCAACCGCATATTGTCCGTTTTCATCCAATACAAATTCGGTATATTCGGCAATATAAAGTTTCCCAGGTATTTTTCCAACATGGAAAAAGTTCGTGTCAACCTTTATTGCCAATTGCAACCGCGACGCAACACGGACATCATATTCCATTTCGGCCGCGTATGTGTATGAACCATTTGTTCCTTCGTCCAAAAAACTTGGGTTTTGTTGCCAATCCGTCCGATTGGGCCAAATACCTTCGGATGAATACTTTGGCATACCAACCTGAAAATACAAACGCAATTTGTCCGCCAATGTCATTTGCTTTTCAACCTCTAGTCCAAAGTAGAAACCACCCCACGTTGTGTTATAAATGTGCGTAAGACCACCAACCCTTATCGGTCCGTCACCACCAATGATGACACAGTCACCCGCATACACCCCCCATGGCAAATTACCCATTGTTTGTTCGTTGTAATCCATTGTTTGCAAAACATCACCAAGGTATGTGACATACCCCGTTGATGAACCGTTTTGATTTACAACCTTGATATCTTCGGGACCCATGCAAACCTGGTACCAGGTTTCAGGCGGCAACACATCAATCGGCAACGAATAATAATTACCCTCCTCATCCCCATAGACATATTCGCCCAAATTTGTCATAAGTGGTAAATATATCCCCTGGTTCGGATACAGGTGATCAGACATTTCCAAATTGTGTTTGAAAATTTCATAACCAATGACCGGCGACACTTTCCACCCGCCAATATTCCAAATATGTTTTGCCCCAATCCCAAGGCGCAAATGATGCGAATCCCCAGATTGCCCACCCATCGAAATCGTAAATATTCCGTATTCGGGTTCCGACCAATCATACGGTTCCAAATCATAGTCCATAGAAAGTCCACCACTTGACATTTTGCCGTATGCATAATCAGCAAAAGCAAACACATCAAAATTACCAAATGAAAACACGTGACGCGCGCCGACATTTATTTCGTCAAAAATCATATCGTCCCATTTAAGTATCGAATTTACGCCCGTCTTGAATTCGAAATTTGCGAAACGGCGTGAATACCCCGCATAAAGATATGTTGATGGTTCCATTTCCGGATCCAACCCAAGACCATTTACCGTCATGGTGCCCGCGGTGGCATATGTTAAATTTTCAGAATATTCTTCGATTGTTGGAACGGGACGATTACGTCTTTCGGTTGTGTATGAATACGTTCGTGTTCCGACAACCTGCTTTTCACCGGTTTTACCGATATATTTTGTATAACCATTGTTGGCATACGCGCCATAATTTGATTGGTTTGTGTTTACCGTTGGGGCATCTTGGTAATAAGACGGCACGCCTTCATTCACCGCGAATGCGGCACAATGTATCAACATTGCCGGCAAAAACGATATTATTCCCCGTTTCATCACTTTCCTTTCAATGCGATATTATAACATCGACATTATTTTGTAAACAACTATTTTATGCTATTTGCATTTTTTGTTGCAGATTTTTATACCCGTTGTAATATCGGGGTTATGAACGCGCCGCACAACATTTATATTCATGTTCCGTTTTGTATTTCAAAGTGCAACTATTGTGCCTTTTTTTCGCGCGCGTGTGCGAACCCGGATTGGGAATCGTATGCAAAAAAAATTATCACAGAGATAAAACATTGGCATGATATATTGGGACGGATTTCGGTGCCAACAATTTTCTTTGGTGGTGGAACACCGTCACTTTTGCCAACAAAAATTTTTGCAAAAATAATAAATGCAACCTATGAAAATTTTAATCTATTGGACAATGCAGAAATCACGATAGAGGCAAATCCAAAAACACTTGATATGGTGCGATTACGTGAATTTTGTGATGCGGGCGCGAATCGGGTTTCAATTGGGGTGCAATCTTTTGATGATGAAAAACTGCTTTTTCTTGGGCGGGCACACAATGCCGATGATGCGCGGCGACTAATTGATATTGCAATGTCGCAAATTAAAAATGTTTCGGCCGATTTTATTTATGGATTGCCATCGGACACTGTTGACGATGTAATAAAAACATGTGATGCAATAAACAGAATCGGACTTTCGCATTGTTCGATGTATGAATTGACGATTGAACCAAACACGCCATTTGGAAAAATGAATTTGCAAATGCCGTCTAATGAAACAATGGCGGAAATGTATATGGCGATTGCGAAAACATTAAAATTAAATCGTTATGAAGTTTCGAACTATGCGGTGGATGGTGCGGAATGCCGGCACAATCAAAATGTTTGGGATGGCGCACCCTATATTGGAATCGGTGATGGTGCGGCGGGACGAATTTTGATAGATAATATGTGGTATGAACAAATGGGTGATGGAAAATTATTCGAATCGTTATCTGATTCCGCGCGCGCAACGGAACGCGTTATAACCGGCATGCGGACACGGCGTGGTGTTTTTGTTGATGACGCGATAAAAAAAATAATTGATATAGAATTTGCAAAATCAAATCCCGATGTGATAGAGTTTAGACCCGACAATCGAATTCGCGCAACCGATGCGGGGATTTTGATTCTTGATAATTTAATCGAAAGGTTGGTGAAATAAAATGCGACATACTTTATTAAACATTTTTGGAATTATCGCCGTGGCTTTTGCGGTAATGTTTGCAATACAAATCAAAGGGGGTAAAAAAATGGGCATTGGTATAGATATGAATAACATAGATTTTTCAATAAATCCGACGGATGATTTTTTTGACTATGTGACATTGCGTTGGCGGCGCGCAAATCCGATTCCTGACGATTACACCCGATATGGTGTGTTTGAGGTTTTGATTGACACAAACCTTAACCGCGTGCGCGAAATTGCCGAAAAAGACGATGGAAAAATCGGATTGCTTTACAGTGTTGCGATGAACGCGGAAAAATTAAACGCCGACAAAACGAATCCTGTAAGACCATATTTTGAAAAAATCGATGCTATAAAATCAAAATCTGATTTACCAAAATACCTTGGTAAAAGTCATGCGTATTTTTCCGGCTTTTGGGGTGACACGGTTGGAATCGATGCCGGCGACAGCGAACATTTTATATATGGCCTGAACCAGGCGGGAATTGGATTACCGCGCGATTATTATTTTGATGATGATGCACGCACAAAAGACATTCGCAAAAAATATATCGAATTTATTGCAAAACAATTAAAAAATTTCGGTGTGGATGCGGACGCGAAAAAAATCTATGAATTCGAAGAACGCATGGCACGGTCTTTTTACCCAAAAGAAAAATTGCGCGACCCGCATGCAAACTATCATAAAATATCGCGCGATGATTTTATGCGTGAATATGACGGATTCGATTGGAAAACATATTTCGATGCGCGTGGTGCGAACGCCGCAGAATTTATCGATGTTGGTCAGCCAGAGGCGATAAAAGAATCAATAAAAATTATAAATGATACCGACCTTGGTTTAATAAAGGCATATTTGAAATATCAAATTATTTTGGCGGCCGATTCGTTGTTGGATGATGACACGTATGAAATATCATTTGACTTTTTCAATCGTGAAATGTCGGGCCAGCGTGAACAAAAACCACGGTGGAAACGCGCGGTTGGTATGATTGACGGCGCAATTGGTGAAGAAATCGGGCGGCTTTATGTGTCAAAATATTTTCCGGCCGCCGCGAAAAAACGTATGCAGGAATTGGTGGAAAACCTGCGTCGGGCGTATGCCGCACGTATTCAAAAGGTTGATTGGATGTCGGATGAAACGCGCGCAAATGCGTTGCGAAAACTAAATGCCTTTCGTGCAAAGATTGGGTATCCGGACAAATGGCGCGATTATTCGAAACTGAGTTTGGAAAAGGGCGAAAGTTTGTTTGAAAATATGATGCGTGTCGCAAAATTCGAAGATGAATTTTGGTTGGAAAAAATCGGCAAAGAAAAAGACCCAACGCTTTGGTATATGAATGCGCACGAAATCAATGCGTATTATGACCCGACCACGAACGAAATTTGTTTTCCGGCCGGAATTTTGCAACCGCCGTTCTTTGATATGAACGCGGATGATGCGTTTAACTATGGTGCGATTGGCGCGATAATTGGGCATGAAATGACGCATGGGTTTGACGATTCGGGGCGGCACTTTGACGAACATGGAAATATGCGCGATTGGTGGACAGATGCGGATTCGGACGCATTCACCGCGCGCGCAAATGTTATGCGGAATTATTTTGATGGCATATTGGTTGCGCCCGACACGCATGCAAACGGCGAATTTACATTGGGTGAAAACTTGGCGGACTATGGTGGCGTGACGATTGCATACACGGCATATAAAAATTTTGGTAAAGCGTCAGAAACGGTGCAAAACCTTTCGCCGGACATGCGGTTCTTTATCGCATATGCGGGCGCGTGGGCGGGAAACATTCGTCCCGAACAAGTTTTGGTCCGGACAAAAACCGACCCACATTCATTACAGCGTTGGCGCGTAAATGGGATTTTGCCGCATATTGATGCGTGGTACGATGTGTTTGGTGTAAAACCCGGCGACAAAATGTATCTTGCACCCGAAAAGCGGACACGTTTGTGGTAAAAATTTTTAGTGATGCAAAAGTAAGTGCGCCGCAATTCCGGCGACGGTCAAAATTGTGATACAGATTAAAATTATCATTTGCACGCGATGATGATGCGTCGCGCCACAGTGGTCGCAATTACAATCGCGATTGCCAAAATACATAATCCACGACAAGCACAACATAAGTCCCGAAAACACGAACAACCATATTTCCGCACTTTCGGGAATAAAGTCATTTTCCAACGCACCCGGCGCGACCAACCCAACCAGGCCCAACACCACCGGCAACACGCAACAAAACAAGTGCGGCAAAATTCCGGCGATAATTCCAATTTTAACAGCGCGATTTTTCATAATAAAATCCATTTCTTTGGTATCCCCAGCCGGAATCGAACCGACATCTAATTCTTAGGAGGAACTTGTTCTATCCGATTGAACTATGGGGACACGAGATTATATTTTAATCTTTGATTTTGATATTGCAAGTTATATTAAAATCTGTATAATGTTTGGACATTGATTTAGGAAGATTTGAAATGGGAAATAAACTTGTCGGATATGGTTCTTATTTGCCGTCGCGCGTTGTGACGAACGTGGACTTGGAACGCGTGATGGACACGACGGACACGTGGATTGTTGAACGTACGGGCATTCGGGCGCGGCACTTTGCGGACGAAAAAGAAACCGTTGTAGATATGGCGACAAACGCGGCGCGTGCGGCATTAAAAAAGGCAAATCTTTCGATTAACGATATCGATATGATAATTGTTGCGACAACCACACCAGAAATCGATTTTCCGTCGGTTGCGGTGCAAATTGCGGGGCGTTTGGGTGCGACGAATAATATGCCGGCGTTCGATGTTCGCGGTGCGTGTACGGGATATATATACGCCCTGCACTGTGCGCGCGGATTCTTTACCGCGGGCATGCACGAACGCATTATGATTATCGGCGCGGAAAAGATGTCGCGATTTATTGATATGAAAGACCGGTCTACGGCGGTTCTGTTTGGTGACGGTGCGGCGGCGTTGATATTTGAACGGTCAACATCAAGTTATTCCGGGATAATCGATACAGTGGTTATGTCGGATGGGAAAAAATTTGATATGCTGCACGGGTCGAATGACCATAAAATCGTTATGAACGGGCCGGAAACATACAAAATGGCGGTATCATTGATGCCGGACGCGGCGCGATATATCATGGAACACGCCGGTATTACCCAAGATGACATCGATTGGATTGTCCCGCACCAGGCAAACATAAGGATTATCGAATCGTGTGCGGCGCGCCTTGGTTTTCCAATAGAAAAGATTTTGATAACGGTGGACAAACATGCGAATACCAGTGGCGCATCCGGCGCACTGGCGTTGGCGTATGCGTTCGATAATAACATAATACGGCACGGGCAACTGGTGCTTTATCCCGCGTTTGGCGCCGGGCTGACGTGGGGTGCAACATTAATAAGGGTGTAAAAAATGGCAACAATAACAAGAAATGATTTGGCAACGATATTGCGTGATGATTTTGGTTTTACGGCGGCACAGTCGGGAAAACTGATTGATTCAATATTCGATGAAATATGCGAATCGCTGATTAACGGTGAAGAAGTAAAGTTCGCCGGATTCGGCACTTTCAAGATTCTGGATAAATCGGCACGCGTTGGCCGCAATCCAAAGACCGGTGAAATGGCGATTGTAACCGCACGGCGCGTTGTTTCGTTCCGTCCCTGTGCGGAATTCCGCGCCCGGGTTTCAAAGACGTGATGGTGGTTAGTGGGCGTTTCGTTGTCATCCCGCGGAAACGCGGGGGCTTGTGGTTTCAAATGTGATGACGAGATACCGCCTTTCGGCGGAATGACAGCAAAAAAAGCGCGTTGGTTTTGTACCGCGCCTGTTTTTTATGTTTATACACTATTGCTGAATACATTCTATACCATTACCCGTCAAAGTTATTTTGTAACCAGAACGACATGTTATAGCGTTACAACCTTCGTATATATTCGAAACATATTCGTTGCCATTAACAGTACCCCCGGACCGATAGGCCTGGACACAGGTTCCATTAGGTACCGTTTGACCCAATTCACAAGAATACCTGCATACATAGCCAGTTACAACGCGAGGTTCGTTACCGAACACATTACTGCTGCATGTGACGGGATGATTAGGTGTATATAAACCTGCATATGTATCCAGATACTTTAACGTATTATTTGAACCACAAACCGCTTGATGTGGGAGATAATACGTATTATGAACTTCACATGTTGTACCGGATACATTGCACCCATTCACAGCAAGCCCATACTGATCGACAAAGTTATATGTCATATCAAGTGTTCCACTTTCTTTCGTACACTGTGGATAATATGTGTTATTACCGCTGGTCATGGTGTATCCGGCCTCGCAAGATGTATTATATTTGACGTACCCCTTTAAGAAACCTTCGCTGGCATAATAGGCGGTGCCGATTACCTCTTGACAAGAAAATGGGTTCTGTGTAGTACTCTGCGCGCATTTATGCGCCCACCCACCGTAAACGTCGAGAGAGAACTGATTTGTATCTGTTACCATACCATCACAATACGTGGTACCGTCTGGATTGGTAATCCAGTTACCCGTTGTTCCCGGTCCAAAAGGTCGACAATCCAATTCTACTATACTATCAGACATTGCGACGACCGCATGTCCTGTAATACTCATTGTATTACCCATCATTGTCTTTGGATAAAAATTATTGTACGCGGCCCTGTCGTTGTTTTCTTCAACAATTACTATGCTTGGATTTTGGACTTCTTTGTCATTAAGTCTAAAATACCCCCTAAACCAATAATCATTCGCTTTTGGTTGATAAAGATGCGTACAGGTTTCACTAGAGTTGTTACTTGCACACAAACTATTTTTACCACATCCACGTCCCCCATAGCACGTCAGCACCATACCGTCATTTTGTGTCCCAGATGTTAAACTAAAACCTTGGTTATTATTGTGAAATGTGATTTTGACATTCCAATGACAATAATTTTGATAGGTGCCGTTTGGACCGGTTGGACGCCAACATTGCAGATTTCCCGCGGGGACATCGTTCCCATATCGATCAAAATAATCGTCACCATCGGATACACAAACATTGTATTGATTCATGTAATAACCATCCGGGCAAGAATATACCGCACGGTATGTCACCGTTGTACCAACTGTATCGTTAACCACCGCGTTTTTTGCCGCGGATGAATCTGGTTGACCTGATTTAGCCCAACCAACAAATATTGCGCCGTCGAAACTGCTGCGGTCGGGGGCATATGCGGTCAAGGTTCCACCATGCGCAACCTTTACCTGTGTTGGGGCGGCCATACTGCCCCCACGGGTATCAAGTTTAACGGTGACCAAAGGGGTACCCGATTGACATTCACCATAACCAGTTTCGGTTACACCATTTGAACAAGTATATGTTTGTGGAATTTCGGCACCAGATGTCAAATCCGCGCCACGCAGTATGTCCAAGGCATTGTTCGTAAAAGTCCCGTCGGCATTAACGACTTTTTGACCATTAATAAAGAAACCATTAAAAACGGTACCATTTATCGGTATCACGTTAAGTTTCGCAACAGTGGATGCGCCACACCCCCCCAAAGGTTGGCTGCTGTATAATCCCGGGCATGCGCCATCCTGTTCGTAATAAAGGGTGACGGCGATTGCCGGCAATGATACAAAACACAACGCACATGTCAAAAAACGTTTCATCGTATGTTTCCTTTTTTTTATTCGTCATACCGCCACAGGGCGGTATCCCATCATTCCTTTTCCGTCACCCCGCGGTATCGGGCTCCGCGCAAAACAAAGTTTTGCGTGGGCGATTTCACGCGGGGTCTTGTCTTCACGACCGAGGCCACCGGATCCCGGCCTGCGCCGGGATGACGGTGGTGGCGCCGGGACTAATACGCGACCGTTGCACCATCAAATATCACGGAACGCCAATTACTGCCTGGGATTATGCATTTTGCATCGGCGCCCGCGCCTTGGATTTCATATCCATCCTGACATTCAACGGCATATGTGACCGAACCATTCGTACCGATTGTCAAATTACATTTTTTCATCCCGGCGGGAAGTGGGCTTGGGCAATTCTTGGCCCAGGCGGCATACAGGTTCAAAGTTTGGAAATCCGGATTATCCGTCACAAGAACCCATTTTGTATTTAATAACGGCACCGGACTCATCCCGCCCGTGGTGGCCGGCCAAACCATTCCGGTTGAACTATTGCTCGATACCGCGGGTAATGGCCCCGGATAAAATCCACGGAAAGTATAGCCTGTTTCGTTTTCTTCGAATACTGGGGCGGCGGTAACTTTCATTCCAACTGGTTGTTTATAATATCCGTCACCTTCGATGTATGTATAACTTAATGGTAGTAGTGAACCACTACTGGTTGGACGATTTGGATAGAAATCTATATTAAACTTGTTGTGAAGGTAGGCGTACTGATCAACCTGAGAAGTTGAATAAGTATCCGTCCAAGTTTTGTTTTCTTCATCAAACGAAACATATCCAACGTTGGTATCATATACCGTGGGTGTTGCAACAAGTGTCGTATCCGGGTCGGTCGCGGCAAATTTGCTAATGTTTTCCGTGACAATTTCACCCCATTCACGCGCGAACAAAACCTTTTCGCCATTGACATCGATGTAAAAACCGGAACTGCGACTGCCGGGTTTAACCCACCAACCAATGGTGTCCACGGGTGAAGTGCACACAACCATATTGGTATTTGGGTCGGCAATATAAACACCAGGATACTGGCACGTACTGCCGTCGGTGTCAATCCATACGGTCTTAAGTTCCCATGAATTTCCACGGGTTTGTTTGGTGCGCGCACCACCATTATCCTCTATTTGCACATAACGCATGCCACCCGCGGCGGGGGATTTCCAATGTGCGGTAAGGGTGATATTGCCATCAATGTTGTAAAACGCGTTTTGTATCACGCCGTTTTCATTAATGTATTCAGTTTTGCCATTATAAAAACCATCAAATACCACCCCCGTTGCAGATGGGACAGTAATGTTATACACGATATTTGCCGGGCATTTTTCCCCACCGACAGTTGCGGTGGTATCATAAGCATCGTAGCAGGCCTGGTGTGTGGCATCAACATATAACTTTGATGGATTCGCAGGTGTCACGCCGGTCGCGGTTCCATAATTAAAGTTAACCGTCACCCATTCAGGATTAGAACTGCCATGCCCCCCCTTCCAAGTTAAGACGCACGATGTCGAAGCAGCAGCGGGGCAATATTGTGTTTGAATATTATTCCCAAGAATTATAGAGTCAGCACAATTCCATTGATACTGCTGTTCCCCCCCATCTATGCTGCAATACTCGTTTAAATTTATGCAATCGTCTGTAAACGTTACTGTACCACACTGCGTGGAAGAACAATCGTTACCACCTGGGGTAGTACCAGTTTTTGAAACAAACTGTCCGTTAGAACCGCAATTTATATTTACCACATATTCTTGGGGCGTTGGTGGCGTAGGATTGCTGTCACACGTTGCGGAACATGTTATCTTGTTTGTCACGGTTATGGTTGCTCCGCCACTGATGCTTAAACCGGACGGAACCGAACAAGTCCACGTCACATTCGGTTTTTGAATTGTGCCACACGATGGCACAGTGACAGACGAACCTTGGTCGAAAGTACCGTTTACGGTTTTCGACCCATTACACCCATTTCCACACTCCAACGATACATAATATTGCTGAACCGGCTGTTCGCAAATTTCACTCTCATCTATGCACTCCCCATTGCATAGTTTTTGGCCATCGGCACAATCTTGTTTAAGGTTATTAGGCATACATTTGTCTGTGGATGTACTATATAACAATCCCTGAACCCAACAATTCATTTCCGTTGGTGTTGGTGTCTCGATTGAATATCCGTTCACCGACATACATGTGACGATTTGTGCACGGCACGCGTTGACCGCGATATTCATTTTTGTTGTATACGTGCTGTATCCATATGTGGAACTGTAATCCCATTCGGATGGATCTTCGGTTGGATAACCGTTCTGCCCCAGGCACGATGTGACGTCACTAACGCATGTTTCGGCATAGTTGGCCAAGATTTCATCCTGTTTCGCCTTGATCTGAACCAAAACGCGCGCAAGGTATTGTTGAACAACCTGGTTCGCGGGTTCGTATTGTGCGGATGTGCCAGTGCCGCGGGTGTATGTGTAATCCTGGCACTTGTTAAGGACCGACATGCACATACCATAATTGCGGTCTTTTTGATTATACCCAATTTTGTTTTGCAGATACAGTGACATATTTTCACTGGTCTTGGCCGGGTAATTACCGATCACAGTTTTTTCAATGTATTTCGACAATGTGTCTTCGGTGCCACTGCCCCAGGCGTTGCCCTGATAATCAGTTGGATAAGATTCATAATTCGCCGCGGGACTACCACTATGCGCACGGCATGTTTCACCCGGCATATCCCATGTCCGATAGAGGTTCACACGGCAAACGTCACTGGTCATCACACTTGCCACACGCGATTGGCTTTCCGGGTCGATGGCATGGCCGGGTTGGCTGCCCACCACGATTTCACCGTTCACGATATAACGGCCCGTCGGGTCAAGGCAATTTTCATAATCCGAACCACAGACAAATTCATCCTGCATACAGGCATCCAACGCATTTATACAACCGCGCATGTCGTATGCGTTCTTTTGTTGCGCAACCATAAGGCGCGCCTTTTGCAAAACGTTTTTCGCGTTCCGAACCGTCGCCAACATTTGGTCGTTAGAATCATTCAAACTGCGTTCATATGCCATGCATTCGCGGTCGATTTCCAAATCGTACGCGTTCGTGACAAGTGACGCGTCAACACCGCGCGCCGTGCATGCCTTTAACACCGATGATTTGCAACGCGCCGCCGCGGTTTTATAAAGTTCTTCGCCGCGTTGATTGCTAACACTGTTCGTGTTTGTGGTGCCAAAGAGCGAGCCCAGGTCGAAACCGGTGCTGTCAAAGGAAAATTCAAGCAACCCCGAAAGGTCAAAGTTTAACCCCAGGATATCGTTGCTGGCGCTGCTGGTGGCGGTGCCGGATTTCACATCGATAATCATATCTTTTATCTTGTTCAAACTCGCCTGAAGTTGGCTGGTGTCCGTACCCTTGGTGCGCATTGTTTCTTCGGCAATCGTTTCCGTGAACAGGGTTTCAACCTCACGCGTGGTAAGGCCGATGTATTGGATTTTTTGCGCGACATCTTGTAATTCTTCGGTCGCGGTTTTTAATGCCGCCTCGGCCCGCGCATAATTTTTCAAATTCGCACTGCAACTGCACCGGCCCTGGTTATCATCCAAGACATTGCAATAATTATCCATACAGTTTGCATACTGCGCCTTGCAATAATCCGTAAGTTCCGCCAGGTCGTCCATATCTTCCAATGACATGGTGGAAACCGCCGTCGTTTCCGCCGATATTCCGTTCAATGATGACATACGAATTGTTGGCGTCCGACGAATTGATGCAGATTTGTTGTAAAGCGTACCACCCGAATCATTCAATGTGACCGTACCATTTGCCGCAGTAATAGTCGCATTTTTTAGTGCCGTACCAACATTACGATTTGGATCCACCGACAAACGCCCCGATGCCGTTGCCGCACGCGCGGTTGTTGCCGTCGCGGTGCGTGCCGCGGTCGTCCGTCCAGTAGATGTCGCCGTCCGCGCAACGGTTGCACCCGTGGCCGCCGATGTTGCACGTGTTGCGCCGCCGGTTGTCCTTGCCGCCGCCGCGCGGGTTGCCGCCGTTGATGTTGCGGTTCGTGTTGATGTCGCGCCCGCACGCGGTGATGTGGCCGTCGTTCCACGTGATGCGACCGTACGCGATGCGGTTGCGCGTGGCGTTGCGGTTGTTGTTCGTGCCGCAACAACACGCGATGAATTTCCATTTGCCGACCCGCGACCCGACGCCGTCGTCGCGCCCGCCGATGCGGGCATTGCACGCGTTGTGGTCGTTCGGTTCGCGACCGGTGTTGCGTTCACGGGTGCGCGCGAAATTTTTACCGGCGTCTGCACTTTTTGCGTGTCCGCTTCGGTTTCCGTTTCAACAATTTCCTCGGGCGCGACAAAAAAACCGTTTTCATCGTACATGCCGTCCGCATATTCAATCGCATCGTTTTCGTCGATGAAAACGGGTGCAACCTCAGCAAATGCGGGCATTACAAGCAGTCCACCAATAAATATAGCAAGTCGTTTCATGGTAAAAATTTCCTTCCTTTACGAAAAGTTTATCATTTTATAGAATTTTAACGCAAGCGAAAAATGAGTACGTGTTCTAAAAAAATCTTTTTATGAATAATATCTTTTGGTGTTTTAACTTGCGGGCAAACATGCAAATTGATATAATGCGGTTATGACAAAAACAAAAAAATTTTTGCCGTGGACCCGGTTTTCTTTTTTCGGTTGCGCAATTCCAACCAGTATGAAGGACAAACGGTTGCGAAACTATGAACCCAAAATCACCGAAAAAGATTTTGAATATAATCCAATCGCAACACCAATCGCCAAGGTTTATAAAAAAGAACTTTGCGGTGCGCCGAATGTTAGTGGCGCAACACTGATTGACGATGGGCTGTCCGCATTTATCATTCGCGCCGCGTTCGCGCGCATGGCGACAAAAACAATCGATTTGCAAACCTATATATATAGCAACGATTTTTCCGCACATGTTTTAATAAGCGAACTTAAAAACGCCGCCGATAGGGGGGTAAAGGTGCGAATCCTTATTGACGATTATGGAACAAATTCTGATATCGCCGATGTTATCGTGCTGAACCAACATCCGAATATCGAAGTGAAAATTTTTAATGCCGTAAAGCATCGGTCGCGGTTGCTGTATTATCCGCAAATGCTGTTGGATTTTAATCGGTTAAATTCGCGCATGCATAATAAACTTTTTATTGTGGATAATGTTGCGCTGATTACCGGCGGCCGAAACATAGGCAGTAATTATTTCATGCCTGAAACCGCGGCGAATTTTTCCGATACTGATGTTTTATTTATTGGAAACATCACGCATGACGCAACAAAAAGTTTTAATGAATATTGGAACTATGAATTGTCGGTGCCGGCGGGTGTTATTCCAAAGGCATGTTCCGCGCGCGCAATGCAAAAATTAAATCGACAATTTCGGCGCCAAGAACAAATAGGGACGCGGAACCTTAGACGATATAACACCATCATTTCACTGGTTATGCGGGAATACGGGCGCAAGAATTTTGATTTTTCGTGGGGTCGCGGGCAATTCCTTGCCGATGCGCCCGCCAAGGTGCAAATGCCAATGTCACGAAAAGAAAAATACACCGGACAAATTATGCGAACATTGAATAAACTTTGGAACGCAACAAAAAAGTCCGCCTATGTGTCCGCCGCATACTTTGTTCCCGGGCGTGGCGGAATGCAAATGATGCGACACATTGAACAATCCGGCGTGCATGTCACAATCGTCACGAATTCACTTTCATCAACGAACGCGCCAACCGTTTTCGGCAAATGGGAAAAATATAGACGCAAACTTATTCGCGACGGGGTCGATGTTTACGAATTTATGTCTTCGGCGGAAAATCGGCGCGGGAAACGGCATGACCGCATGCGCAAGCAATCAAGTTTTTCCGTCATGCACAGCAAGACAATCGTGTTCGACGACAAAATCTCATGGATAGGCAGTTTCAACCTTGACCCGCGCAGTGCGTATTACAACACCGAAAATGTTGCAATCTTTGAAAGCGCGGAATTCGCGGAAAAACTGCGCAATATGATTATTGACGATACAAAAACATCGTGGCATGTGACGATTGAAGATGGTCGCACAACTTGGATGGGAATTCGGAGCGGTAATAACACCCCAAAAATTTATCACCACGACCCCGACACGACAATTTTTAGACGCACATTTAAAACAATTGCAAAAATTATTCCGGAAAAATTCGTCTGAATACAATCGGTTAAAAATTTTTTAATTTTTTTTCATTTATTTATTTTTTTTGCTTGACCGGCGATTCGTTTTTATTCTATCATCACTGTATAGACAACGGGACCAGAGGAAAATCGTTCGAAAGTTTGCAAAAACCGCGGATTTTCGGGCAAAATAATGAACAATTTGGAATTTTTTGTCGGCAAAATGTAAATACACGATGTAAATACAAATTCCGGCTAAGATTCAAATAAAACACCCAGAAAGGAGGGACACACATGCAACAAAAAAACATCAAAGAAATCATGATTGCGCTGCACAAAGTGCTTAGCACAACCGTGTGGGTAAACGCCGACCGGCAAATTATTTCGCTTAGCGATGAATTGCAAATCGGTCACAACAACGCACCACGTTCGATTGAAGATTTGCCGCGCCCGTCGTTGATTGGTGCGTATGTGTCATTGCAAATTCGAACCGACAATTTCGATGTCGCCGCGGAATCGCTTGAAACACGTGATTTGGCGTTGCGCGTCAAAGAAATGGTCTTTGCAGAGGCAAAACGTATAATGGACGCGGACGAAGGTAAATCAAACGGCACCGTCGCAATGGCGGCATAGGCCCAAAAAAGTTTCCGGTTTCCGGAAGGAAGGAGAGCACGTCGGCAAGTAATTGCCGACGATGTTTTTTGTAAACCATAGAAAATTTCTACAAAACATCCCTAGAAAGAATATCTGTACCCAACAACAAATTCCCCAACAGAACCCTTTTCTTCATAATAATCTCCGTCATAGGAATATCCATACCCCTTTAACGCTAGTGTCAACGCATGATGTGCATTGAAATTTACAGTAGCCCCCAATATCAAACCGTATGGTGTCATCCAATCAGACCAATCATCTTCTATCTGGAATCTGCCCCTACCAATAGTACCCCCAAGTTCCAAATCAAAATGTTCACCGCATTTTATTATTCCGGCTAATTCTATTGAATATTTCACTACATTAACATCAAACGTAGAATAATATCCAGACATTTCACCTTCGCCAACTGTTTCACCTTCACCAACTGTTGAACTCACATCTAAACCGATTCTAAAATATTTTGTCTTTATACCGCCGTTAAGATTTAATCCAACCCCACTTATATCCGCACTCGCAAATTCTATATCATTAACATATAATTTTTCATTTACAGCCTGACCAAGGAACCCGACCCCCAAGTATCCACGCACGGAACCACTTTCGTTTTTTTGTTTTTTTTCATTATATAAATCGGCATAATCTACCCTGGGGCGATTGTAATATACATAATTCTCATCATAGTAAACGTCGGCGTCATTGTATTGTTTTACATTCGGGGCACTATTTTTTGCAAATGCCGAATTCAAACAAGCACAAACAACCGGTGTTATTATTAAACATTTTTTCATTTTTTTCTCCTTTGGTTATTTTTTGTTATAAAAATACCCATTAAGCAAAATAATGGGTTGGAGTTTCCAAGACAATACATAGAAATTGTCGTGCTTATTCGATATATTCACACACTCCAACCAACCGGTTGGAGATTTTTTATATCATCGCTGATATCTATGTAATGGGTTTGGAATCCCCAGGTAACGACAACCGCCGATACCAGTGGTATCCTAACATAATGATGGGTAAAAATTCAACAGAAATATTATTGTAATTCCGAACGGATGTGGGCAAGGTTTGCAACGCGGCCACCGATGATATCGTTCAAATCTTTCTTTGCGAATTCAGACGCATATTGTATCGCATTTGCGAACGCCAGCGCATCCGAATTTCCGTGTGTTTTAACAACAAAACCCTTTAACCCCAAAAATGTCGCGCCCGCATAGGAACGCGGATCAATTTTATGTTTTAACCGTTTGAACACGTGCACCAGGAAAAACGCACCGATTATCGCAAGCCACGATTTCTTCATATTTTCAGATATAACGCGTTTGATAAGTTTCGCCGTACCTTCGACAGTTTTCAAAACGATGTTGCCGGTAAATCCGTCGGTGACTACAACCTGGACCCGGCCGACACTGATGTCCGTCGGTTCCACAAACCCAAGGTATTCGAACGGCAATTCCGCACGGTGCGCGGTCAGCAATTTGTTTATATGTTGCAATGTTTCGTTGCCCTTGGTTTCTTCTTCGCCGATATTTAGCACCCCCAGTTTCGGACGTGACATTTTACCGATGATTTCGGCATAAACACTGCCCAAAATGGCAAAGTCAAACAGGTTTTCCGCATCGCATTGCACGTTTGCACCCAAATCAAGCACAACCACACGTGAATCGCCCGCACCCGATGGCAACATTGTCGTAATCGCCGGGCGCGAAATCCCATCAACGGTCTTTAGTGCAAGTTTCGAAAGCGACATTAAAACGCCGGTGTTCCCGGAACTGACCACCGCGGCAGCGTTCCCTTCGCGCACGTCCTTTATCGCCATATACATCGAAGTATTTTGCGCGTGGCGGATTACATCGCGAATTTTATCCGTGCCACGAATAACATCCGGCGCATCAATCACCGTGGAATTACGCGCAACACGCGGATATTTCGCAAGCAATTTGCGTAACAATTTTTCATCGCCAAAGATACGGAAAACAGTGTGCGATTCACCGTGCTGGTACAAAAACTGATTTATACCGCCCAGCACCGCGGCCGGCCCACGGTCGCCTCCCATCGCATCAATCGCAATAATTTTTTTATCGTTGTCGGACATTGTTTTAGAAATACAGAAGGGCACACGAATGCGCCCAATCTGCATATATTTTGTTTATTATTTTGCACCGCAAGCCGGGCAAATGTGATGTGGACGTTTCTTTTCGCCACATGTTTTGCACACGCCGCACGGCATCACAGATAATGCATCATGTGAACGACGTTGTGCGCTGCGTGCTTTACTTGTTTTACTTCTTGGCGTTGCCATTTTTTCTATCCTTTTATTCGACAGTTGTTAATTCTATCCAATTCTTGCCCATTTGCAAGGAAAAATTGTTAGTGATTAGTGTAAGTGTTGGTGGCTAGTGAGAGAGCGACACCACGCCCTTCGGGCACCCCTCTAGCCAGAGGGGAACCACACCAACCACCTTTACACTTTACAAATCCAGCAATTGTTGGTTTTCGCCACCTTCACGTGCGATGCGTTCGGCCTTTTCTTCGGCCCGCGCAATTTCACGCACGCGACGGACGTATGCGCCCGTTCCAATCGGAATAAGACGACCAACAATCACGTTTTCATTTATACCGACCAATTTATCGGTTGAACCATTGATTGCCGCATCCACCAAAACCTTGGTCGTTTGTTGGAACGATGCGTTCGATATGAACGAACGTGTGGTCAGCGATGCACGGGTAAGTCCAACCAGAACCTGGGACGCGACCGCCGGGCGACCACCATCGTGGACAACACGCGCGTTTTCTTCTTCGAAATCAACGCGGTCAACAACGTGTCCGGTCAGGAAACTTGTGTCGCCGGGGTCGGTGATTTCCACACGACGCGTCATTTCACGAATCAAAATTTCGATGTGTTTATCGTTGATGGACACACCCTGAAGCCGGTAAACCTGTTGAATTTGTTCAACCATAAATGTCGCAAGTGCCTTTTGCCCCAAAATACGCAAGATGTCTTGCGGAACGGGGTCACCATCGACCAATTTATCCGCCTTTTTGACGACATCGCCACTGCGCACCAACAGGTTTGTTCCCTTTGGCACCGCATATTCGACCGGTGCGGTTCCGTCATCGGGTTCAATACGGATAATGATTTTTGATTTTGCATCTTCCAATTCGACCGTCCCATCGATTTCCGCAAGCAATGCCGGGTTGGACGGACGACGAACTTCCAATAATTCTTCAACCCGCGGCAAACCACCGGTAATATCGCCCGTACGCTTTGCCTGGACCGGGATGCGTGCCAAAATATCACCCGCCGCAACCGTTGCACCATTTGCAACGTTCAAAACCGAATGAATGGGCAACAAGTATTCCGCAACCTTTTTCCCGCCAAGCGAAAGGACATCGCCCTTGTCATTTACCAAACGAATTGCGGGTTGCATTGCCTTTTTCGTGTTCAGTTTCCAATTTATAACCTTGCGCGAAACGATACCGGTTGTTGCGTCAACTTCTTCTTGGAACGAAACATTTTCGACCAAATCGTTAAAGTTCACAATACCGTCTTTTTCCGCGATGATTGTGTTGGAATATGGATCCCATTCGGCAACCTTGGCACCTTTTTCGACACTGTCGCCTTCGTTCACAATCAACATAGATGCGTACGGCAAACCGCAACTAAACAATTCTTCGCCAGACGGTGATTCAACCGCGATTTTCCCATTACGCGAAAGAACAACCACGCGGCCCGCAGAATTTTTAATTGTGTTCACACCAATCAATTTAATCTTGCCGGCGACCGGAACTTCGATATAGTGACTTTCGGTTCCGCCCGACGCAATACCACCGATGTGGAAGGTACGCAATGTCAACTGAGTTCCTGGTTCACCAATGGATTGACCCGCAACGACGCCGACGGCTTCGCCCACATGAACCAATGACTGGCGCGACAAGTCCATACCATAGCACTTTGCGCACAGACCGTCACTGCAACAGGTAAGGACACTGCGCACATCAACACTGGGCAAGCCGGATTCATTTATCTTGCGCGCAGCGGCCTTGGTCACCAATTCGCCGGCCGGGACGATAACTTCCTTGGTAATCGGGTGGATAACGTCATGCGCCACGGTGCGGCCCAAAACGACATCACCAAGCGGAACGGACAGTGTACTGCCCTGGTACACAGGTTTTGCGGTAATAAATTCAGATGTTCCGCAATCGTGTTCGGTAATAACGGTATTCAACGCCAAGTCAACCAAACGACGCGTCAAATAACCCGCCTGGGCCGTTTTCAACGCGGTGTCCGACAGACCCTTGCGCGCACCGTGCGTTGATGTAAAGTATTCCGCCATGGTCAAACCTTCCTTAAAGTTTGAAATAATCGGAACTTCGATAATCGAACCGTCGGGCTTTGACATCATACCACGCATACCGGCAAGCTGTTGAATCTGACGTTTAGAACCACGCGCCTTGGAATCAGCCATCATATAGATGGAATTCCAATTGTCGCCTTCGGATTTACCAAGTGCCGCAAACGACAAATCACCAAGACGGTCGGTCGTTTTCGACCAAAGGTCAATCAATTTATTATAACGTTCGCCCGCCGACAACAAACCGTTTTGATATTGATCTTCAATATCTTTTGCGGCCTCTTCGGTATCAGCAATCATTTGTTCTTTTTCTTCGGGAATAACGACATCTTCGTATCCGATTGAAATACCACTGCGTGCCGCCTGTTCAAATCCAGTATTCTTTAATGCATCGGCAAGTAAAATCATCGCCTTGTCACCACAGCGTTCATATGTCGTTGACAACAACGCCTTGATATCCGGTTGACCCATAACCTTGTTCACCAAATCGAACGGCATATTATCGGATTTCGGCAGCAATTGACCAATAATCATACGACCCGCGGTTGTTTTGTATATTTTACCGTTGATGCGTGCGACAATCGGCGTATGCAATGTGATACTCTTGTTTTCCAACGCCATTTCGACTTCGTCCATACCGCTGAAACGTGGCGATTTGTCGGTATGTTCGCCGTCAATCAACGAAATATAGTAAATACCCAACACCATGTCCTGTGACGGAACGGTCATTGGTTGACCATTTGCCGGCGACAAAATGTTGTTTGTCGAAAGCATCAATGTGCGCGCTTCTAACTGTGCCTCTAATGAAATTGGAACGTGCACGGCCATTTGGTCACCGTCAAAGTCGGCGTTAAATCCCGCACAGACCAACGGGTGCAAACGAATTGCCTTGCCTTCGATTAAAACGGGTTCAAATGCCAAAAGTGACAAACGGTGCAACGTCGGCGCACGGTTCAACAAAACGGGATGTTCATGTATAACCTTTTCCAAAATATCCCACACAACCGGTTCGCCGTTTTCAACCATTTTGCGTGCAGTCTTTAATGTATTGGCGAAATCACCCGCCATAAGGCGCGCAAACACAAATGGTTTGAATAATTCCAACGCCATCGCCTTGGGCAAGCCAACCTGATGCATCTTTAACGATGGGCCGGACACAATCACACTGCGCCCGGAATAATCCACACGTTTACCAAGCATATGCATACGGAAACGCCCAGATTTACCATGCAACGCACCCGACAAAGATTTAAGCGGACGACGATTTTGTGAAACCATCGGACGCGCCTTGTGTTCATTGTCAAACAATGAATCGACCGCTTCTTGCAACATACGCTTTTCATTACGGACGATGATTTCAGGCGCATGCATTTCCATAAACCGTTTCAAACGGTTATTGCGGATAATCACACGACGATACAAATCGTTCAAATCAGATGCCGCAACATGTCCCGCGTCCAATGTGACAAGCGGTCGCATATCTGGCGGAATAACCGGAATAATATCCGGCAACATCCATTGCGGTTCGGTTTTGGAATCCAAGAACGCTTCGACCAACTTTAATTGTTTCATAATAGATTTGCGTTTTGCTTCGGATTTAGTTTCCGCCAATTCCGCACGCAAACGTGTTCTTTCGTCACCCATATCAAGGTTTGCAATAATACTGCGCACGCCTTCGGCACCGATACCAACACGGAACGCATCCGGACCATATTCTTCGACCGCGGCGCGATATTCATCTTCACTAATAACATCGTATTGTTTAAGGTTCGTAAGGCCCGGTTCAATAACGATGTATGCATCATACGATACAACCTGTTCCAATTTCTTTTGTGACAGGTTATTTAACAATGTTGCAATTTTACCTTCACGCAAGAACCAAGTATGCGCGACCGGCATTGCCAATTTGATATGGCCCATACGTTCACGACGAACAGACGATGATCCAACTTCGACACCGCAACGTTCGCAGATAACACCGCGGAATTTGATTCTTTTATATTTTCCGCATGCACATTCGTAATCTTTGACGGGTCCGAAAATCTTTTGACAGAACAATCCATCCGGTTCCGGTTTCAACGAATGATAATTGATGGTTTCGGGTTTTGTGACTTCGCCATGTGACCAAGAAAGAATTTCTTCTGGCGATGCGATTGTCACGCGTAACGCATCAAATTGTTCCCTTGTTTCAATTTGCCCAAATATCTTTTGCAACATATTTGCCATTTTTCTAAGCTCCTTACTTAGTGGTTAGTGGTCAGTGTTAGTGGTTAGTGATGGTTAGTATTTTTTTACTAACCACTAACCACTTGCACTAACACTTTAATCGATTTTCTTTGGCGTCATTGCCAGACCCAATCCACGCAATTCGCGAACGAACACGTTAAATGCCTCAGGCGTGCCGGTTTGGATATCGTCACTGCCGGAAATGATGGATTCATACATCTTGTTACGACCAACAATATCGTCCGACTTTACCGTAAGCATTTCACGCAGCAAGTGCGCAGCACCGTGCGCTTCTAGTGCCCAAACCTCCATTTCACCCAAACGCTGGCCACCCATGTGCGCCTTACCGGACAATGGCTGTTGCGTGACAAGTGAATAACTTGCGGTTGAACGCGCGTGAATCTTTTCGTCCACAAAGTGATGCAATTTCAACATATACATCACACCAACGGTCACCGGACGTGCAAACTTTTCACCGGTCACACCGTCATATAATGTGAACTGACCCGTTTCAGGTAAATTCGCCAATCTCAACATACGGCGAATATCTTCGGCGTTCGCGCCATCGAATGTTGGGGTTGCCATTGGCACACCATCGCGCAGCAACGCGGCATTGGCACGAACATCGGTATCGGTCATCTTGGCCAATTTTTCCGCCATATCTTTGCCATAAATCTTGCCCATGACCGCACGCAAATCGTCCGTCACCGCACGTTTTTGTTTAACCGCATCCAACACGGCACCGATTTGTTCACCAAGCGTGCGCGCCGCCATACCAAGGTGTGTTTCCAAAATTTGACCAAAATTCATACGACTTGGCACGCCAAGTGGATTCAACACAAGGTCAACCGGTGTTCCGTCTTCCATATGTGGCATATCTTCGATTGGAACAACGCGTGAAACGATACCCTTGTTCCCGTGACGTCCCGCCATTTTATCGCCCGGTTGCAATTTCATTTTATGCGCGATGTAAACCTTAACCTCTTTCAAAACACCGGCGTTCAATGAATTGCTTTCCGTTGCCTTTTCGATTTCACGGTCGGCATTTTCGTTCAACTGTTTCAGTGTCAATATGTGCACATCACGAATTTCTTCGATTTTTGTCTGGGCCTCTTTATCGGAAATAACCATCTTTTTAAAGTCCGACGGTTTAATTGCATCGAACACTTCCTGATTCAATTTTTTACCGATAAACGGTTTCAAACTGCCCGTGCCAGATTCAATCGTATGACCTTCGGCAATTTGGAAGATTTGATCGGCAAAACCCTTTTCCATGATTTGAACTTCTTCATCGCGGTCTTTATTGATTTTCGCAATTTTTTCCAATTCAATCATTTGGGTGCGTTCGTCCTTTTTAACACCGTGACGCGTAAGGATATTCACACCGATAACGGTTCCTTCTTCGTTCGGGCCGACGCGCAGTGATGTATCTTTGACATTTAATGCCTTTTCACCAAAGATGTTGCGTAGCAACGCTTCTTCGGGGGTAAGCAATGTTTCAGATTTCGGCGACACATGGCCAACCAAAATATCGCCCTGCTTTACGCGCGCACCGATATAGATAATACCAGATTCATCCAAATTCTTTAACGCTTCTTCGCTAACATTTGGAATATCACGCGTCAAACTTTCAGGTCCCAATTGCGTATCGCGAACCTTGATTTCTTTTTCCACAATTTTGACAGATGTGAAAACGTCATCACGCGAAATACGTTCCGAAATCACAATGGAATCTTCATAGTTATATCCGCGCCATGGCACGAATGCGACCAACACATTGCGTCCCAACGCTAATTCGCCATAGTTCATTGACGAACCGTCCGCGATGATATCACCCGCGGATATGCGGTCACCCGCATGCACCAACGGTTTTTGATGTAAAATTGTATCATTGTTCGAACGTTCATATTTTTCCAGGTTATAAATGTCCACACCTGTTACGACGTTGCGGCTGTTCATACATTTTACAACGATACGATTTGCGTCCGCTGATTCAACAATACCACTGTGCTTTGCAACCTTGCCCGTACGGGAATCACGTGCAACCTCGCGTTCAATGCCCGTTCCAACAAGTGGTGTTTGCACACGCATCAATGGCACGGCCTGGCGCTGCATGTTTGAACCCATCAACGCGCGGTTCGCGTCGTCGTTTTCAACGAACGGAATAAGTCCGGTTGAAATGGACACAACTTGGCGCGGTTCAACGTCAATCAGGTCAATTTCATCGCGCGGAACACGTGTAAATTCGCCATCAACACGCGCCGTCACCATTTCTTCGGTTAAAACGCCCTTGTCATTTGTTGGGGTATTACCCTGGGCGATTTTGTGACCCAACTCTTCGTCCGCGGTAAGGTAAACCATTTTATCGGTAATTTTGCTGTTTTCGACAACATAGTACGGTGTTTCGATAAATCCGTATGGATTCACCCGTGCATATGATGCAAGGTGGTTTATCAAACCAATGTTTGCACCTTCGGGTGTGTTGATTGGGCACAGACGACCATAGTGTGTCGGGTGAACGTCGCGGACATCGATACCCGCACGTTCACGATTCAGCCCACCCGGTCCCAATGCCGATATACGACGTTTGTGTTCCAATTCCGAAAGCGGGTTATACGCATCCATAAACTGTGACAATTGGCTTGTTCCAAGGAATTCCGCGACCAACGACATTAACGGATTTACATTCACAACATCTTGGGGTTGCATTGTTGCGATGTTCGGCGAAGACAACGCTTCGCGGACAAGACGTTCAATACGAACCATACCGGTGCGAAAATTTTGTTCCAACAATTCACCAACCGTGCGAACACGACGATTTGAAAGGTTATCAATATCGTCAATTGTGTCTTTGTGGTCAATGATGTTGGTCAATGTTTTCAACACCGCAAGAAAATCGGTTTTGGTAAGCAAACGTTCGTCTTCGGGCTTTTTGCCAGAATCGATTTTCAAACGCTTGTTCATTTTGAAACGACCAACCGCCGACAGGTCATAGTATGCCGGTTCGAAACCTTGGCGCATGAACAGGTTGATTGCCGCCTCTAATGTTGGGCGTTCGCCCGGACGGATAATGTTATAGATTTCAATCAATGCATCTTCACGATTTGCCGTTTTATCCGCGACAAGTGTATTACGCATATGTGCGGTTATCGTCGTGTTGTCAATCGAAATAAGCGATATTTCTTTGATACCTAATTTTTCGATATCCGCCAAAACTTCTTCGGTGATTTCTGTGCCCGATGGATAAATAACTTCGCCCGCCGATGTAATCGGGTCAAACAAGTATTCCCCAACCAGCGCATCCGGCAAGATACCGAACTGTTTCGATGCCGCCATAATTTTGCTTAAACGTTTTGCGTTCAAACGGTCACCCTTGGCCGCCAATTCTTTTTTATCCTTGGGGTTCAACAAATCGTAATTCAAACGATATTTATCCAAACCTTCGAACACAGATGTGTCGCCAACCCACAATTTGCCATTGTTTTTAAGTGCGATACGTTTATAGAACGACGACAGTATTTCGGTATCCGACATTCCACGAATTGTTGGTTTGCGGGGTTCGTCTTTCCATTTCTTTTCGTCTTCGGCACACGGCAGGCAACGCAACAAAACCGTCGCGGGAACTTTACGACGACGATCGATACGAACATAAATTATGCCCTTGGATTCTTCGAAATCAATCCATGACCCGTGTTCGGGGATTATACGCGCGGTATATGTAATAGGATTGCCCGCGACCTTGGCTTCTTTGGTGGTAGCAAAAACGACACCTTGGGCACGGTGCATTTGCGAAACAATAACACGTTCGACACCGGATGCAATAAAACTGCCCCGTTCGGTCATCAATGGCACTTCGCCCATGAATATTTCTTGTTCTTTGATATCACGCAAAGACTTTTTGCCGTCTTCGGCGACATCCCACAAAATCAGTTTTAATTTCAGTTTTAACTTGCTTGAATACGTCATTTTCCGCGCAAGGCATTCTTTGACGTTATACGCCGGTTTTTCCAAATTGTATTCCACGAATTCCAATTCGGCGGCCCCCGCATAATCCTTGATTGGGAACATAGAAGTAAATACACTTTGCAACCCTTTGTTCTTGCGGTTTTGGGGCGCAACGTCGCCCTGCAAAAACTCTTTATAGGAATTGTATTGAATTTCTATTAAATCAGGAAGCGGAGTTTGCAAAAAACTTTTACCAAAAGATTTTCTTAATTTTTGGATAACTGCCATGGGTATCAATCCTTTTTTTTGTGCATCTTGCAAACGAAACTATTACATATACTTTTTTTCGCCCATCGCCCGCACAGACATTTTTATCCGTGCGGGCATGGACAATGTTTTTTGAACCATGTGGTTCGCGGGGTGAATTATTTCAATTCAACCTTGGCACCTGCGGCCTCTATCGAAGCCTTCATCTTTTCGGCTTCGTCTTTGGCAACGGCTTCTTTCACCGTCTTTGGCGCAGATTCAACCAACGCCTTGGCTTCGCCAAGTCCAAGACCTGTGATTTCTTTCACAGCCTTGATAACCGCCAATTTGTTTGCACCGACATCGGTCAAAACAACGTCGAATTCAGATTTTTCTTCGGCGGCTGGGCCGGCGGCCGGACCTGCGGCAACTGCGACCGCGGCGGCGGCACTAACGCCCCATGTTTCTTCCAACGCTTTGGAAAGTTCTACGGCTTCCAAAACGGTCAATTTTGACAATTCTTCAACTAATTTTTGAATGTCTGCCATTTTTTTGCTCCTTAAGATTTCTTACTGGAAAGTTATTCCAATAATTATTGATTCTTTTTTCCATACTCTGCGGAAACGCGTGCAAGGCGCGACCCCGGTTCAACCAAGATACGCGCAATTGTGCCACGAATTTCAAGCAGCGACGGAAGCTTGGATAATTGCACAATATCGTCCACACCCAAAACGCCGGCATCCATTTTACCACCAACGATGGTAAGGTTTGGATGTTCTTCGGCGAATTTAACCAAAACCTTGGTCACGGCCAATCCGTCGGTTGCAACGGCAACGGCGGTCGGACGTTTCATAAGTTCGGATACGGGTTCGAAATCGGTATCTTTCAATGCCAATTTCATAAGGCGATTTTTCACAACCTTGAACACGGAAACCAATGGGCGCAATTCATTACGCAACCCTTCGAATTCCCGAACACTAAGGCCATGATTTTCGACGACGAAAACGCCGTTCGCCTGTCCTAAGGACGATTGCAACGCAGAAATCAAGTTTGACTTTTCTTCGCGTTTCATCTTTCTTACCCTTACTTCTGGTTCGATTGAAAATCGCACGAACCAATTCAACTTTCCATCCGGGTTTCCCCGGGATGGGACCACTTCCTGTCCCAAAGAAATTTTCTTTGTCTATGATGGGAATTAAGCGTTACCGCACCATCAGTCTTGGACAGAAATCTTTGTTTGCGGTGTGATGCATTCGCACCAAACCGCAATAATTATTTTGCATCCACGTGCAGGCCCGGACCTTGGGTTGTTGAAACCGCGATTCCAACAATATATTGACCCTTGACCGATGCCGGTTTAACCTTTTTCAATTGTTCAACCAACGCATTTGCGTTTTCGACCAATTTATCGGTTGCAAACGACATTTTGCCAAGCCCAGCGTGGATAATACCGTTCTTTTCGGCACGATATTCGATTTGCCCGGCCTTGGCATTCGCCACCGCCGTTGCGACATCATTCGTCACCGTTCCAAGTTTCGGATTGGGCATCAAACCCTTGGGACCCAAGACGCGCGCGACCTTTGACATTTTCGGCATCATTTCCGGTGTTGCGATAACACGGTCGAAATTGATTTCACCGGCGGCAACTTTTTCAATTAAATCTTCGCCACCAATGACATCGGCCCCCGCCTTTTTCGCATCATCTTGCTTGTCATTTGTGAAAACGGCAACACGCACCTTTTTACCCGTACCATTTGGCAATGACAACATACCACGGATATTTTGGTCGGCCTTGGTCACATCAATGGCCAAACGCACGGCGATTTCCAAACTTTCATCGAATTTTTTCGAACAATACTTCCGCAACGCTTCAATTGCATCGGCAAAAGAATACGCCTTTGCAGTATCCAATTCAGCCCACGTTTTTTGTCTTTTTGTAATTCTCATGGCTTAATCCTCCACCTTGACGCCCATTGAACGGCACTGACCCGCAACGATATTCATCGCAGATTCAATGGTAGAGCAATTCAAATCCGGCATTTTGTTTTCCGCGATTTCTTTGATTTGCGCCTTGGTAATGGTGCCAACGAAATCACGGCCCGGTTTATGAGAACCGATTTTCAATTTCAACGCCTTTTTGATATAATACGAAACCGGCGGCAATTTCATAATGAATTCGAAACTGCGGTCCGTATAGACGGTAATAATGCACGGAATCGGCATACCCGGTTCTTTGTCAGACGTTTTATCGTTAAATTGTTTGCAGAATTCGGCGATATTCACACCCGCCGCACCCAACGCCGGCCCGATTGGTGGCGCAGGATTTGCCTGTTTTGCGGGGACAACCAGTTTAACAATCCCCTTTAGTTCTTTTTTTGCCATTTTTCATCCTTTTTGTTTTTGGATTCGTGGTTCGATGTGGCGCATCCACCACGATTTGTTTTTTTTTGCGCGCCTTGCACACGCCCGCCGGTTTTACAAAACCGGTTAAACCCGTTCGACCTGTTCGAAATCAAGCGCAACACTTGTTTCGCGGCCAAAGACCAAAATGTTCACGGTCATTTTTTGTTTTACATTGTCAACTTCGGATATAACACCGTTAAAGTTTGCAAAAGGCCCATCGATAACATGGACTTCTTGACCGACATCGTATGTGATATCATCGGGAACAGTGCTGCCCTCTTCTACCTGTTTCATTAAACGGCGCGCTTCTTCTTCACTAACCGCGATGGGTTTTTGGCGCGCCCCAAGGAACATGATTACATGTGGCAACAATTTCACCAACGAAAATGTTTCGTTGTTCATAATCATTTGCACAACGATATAGCCCGGAAAGAATTTCTTATCAACCTTGACCCGCTTGCCACCCTTGATTTCGGTAATTTCGCGTGTCGGCACCATAATTTCGCCAAAAAGCGCGTTCAGCCGGCGTTTATCAATTTGTTCGCGCAGATTGCGCGCGACATTGTCTTCGCAGCCGGTGTGAACATTTACAACAAACCATTGCATTTTATCATCCATTATGCGCCCCCTTGGCAAATTGTTTTAGAAAATCCACCCAACCAGTGCGTTTAAGATAGCGTCCACCACAAAAAAGAATAATGCCGCGATTGCAGAAAACACAATAATCATGATTGTTGCACGCACGACATCCGCCCGGGTTGGCCATGTAATTTTGAACCATTCGGCCCGCACCCCACGTATAAATTCCATAAATTTTTTCATAAGACGCACCAGTTTAATTGTTCAACTTTATCGCAATGTCCGCCCTTTTTATTGGCAGGGGCAGAAGGAATCGAACCCTCATCCGCGGTTTTGGAGACCGATGTTCTACCATTGAACCATGCCCCTTTGTGCCCGAAATACGCCACTTTGGTTCGAAAGCATTCCGATATTCCGCGATAGGTTAGCAACAAAATCACGAAAAATCAAGCGTAAATATTATAATTTTTTTGGTGTCTTTTTGCAAGTGGAAAAATTGGGTATAAAAATCCAAAACGCAACAAATCAAATAAAATTCCGCCAAAAGGCGGAATTTCACAGTGCAAGATTATAATCATGTACGGCCAGCCTCTCTAACACATGTATTGCTACTGCTGTCACAGGTCAACCCATCGCAGCAAGCAATCAGTGAACATGATGATCCTTCGCCCCCGCAAGCGATAAGTGTGGCGGCACAAACCTCTGATCTACAGATTCCACTGCAACATTCGGTACTTGAACGGCAACTTACACCACTCGCGCTACATCTCGTTGACGTGACGGTGTTGCTTGTAAGTTGCCACAGCCAACATGTGGTGTCATTTTGTGTTGACCCAGGGGCGTATTCAACACATGTTTTTGTAAACGTGTTTTCCATAACCGCACCAATTGTTGCAATTTGTATATTTGTTTTAGTATCGTCTGTGTATGTGTCACCCGCCTCGAAAATCTTGCGTTCGCCAACAACACCATCCGAAGATGTTGGTTTGGTCACCAGTGCGGTCCCCTTGATATCTGTGACGGTCCAATCAGATATGGGTGTGTCACTTGTTGCCGTGTTTGACGAACGATATTTACCAGCGACCGGTATTACATTTTGTCGTGCATTTACGGCATTGTAAACTGCCTGTGTATTTGGCACCGTGTTGGCATTGTTTGTTATGGTGGTTGCAATTTCCTTGGACCCGGTTGTGCCCGCGGTTGCGCCATACGTGATAAGGTTGCCACTGGTACCGGATAATTTGTTTTGTTTGCTGTTTATAAGTCGTACAAGCTCGGCGGATTCGTTCATCAATGCCTCTAAACTTGGGGCAAAGGTTTGCAAATAACCACTTTTGTAAAGCGCTACTGCATTAACTTCAGAGGCCTCTATTTCCTTTGCAACTTCAAAGAGAGAGCTTGATGGAACCCTGTAAAAATTCACGACTTCTTGCCATTCTCTGGTGGTTTCATGTGTTTGTAAAACACCATCCAACGCAAATGCCAATTCATCCATACTGGGGACGATTTTGTCCATCGAATAAGATTTCAGTAATCTCGTTGCTTCTTCCACACCCGCATTTTGCAATTGTGGCAGCCAGAACAATTGATTACCATCTTTAAGTTTTAATTCACCGGTATATTCAATCTGGGACGGAACGGGAACACTTTCACCCACAATACTATAACCGGTTTCATCGTAGTTCAGAATTCGATCTTCAACCGAAACACCAACCGCATCATAAAGTCCCGCAAGTGAATTTGCCAAAGTATCCATTGTTGGAACATTTTCATCATTGGCCCACTTTGACATGGCCGTGGCGGCCCAATTTGAACCACTTGCCGCGCCCGGAACACGATATAAACTTGCCACGCCGTTTGTTGTTGCCCATGATGGCGCGCTGTTATCATCGGCCAAATAAGAATTTGTATCATTGGTATTAAGTACATACGACTTTGGCACATACGATGAAAGTGTTGTACGAATCAATTTTGATGATGGGAAATGTTCATCATTTGCCGTATAAAGCGATGATGTATCAAGATACATTTTACCAATCACCCCATCAGATGTACCATATGCCGGGTATGTCGGAATTGTGACCGGGGCACCCGATGCCTGGGCCGGCAAAGCGTTTTGTTTTAACGCCAAACCATACGCAAGTGAATCAGCCTTGACGTATTTATTTTCATCCGCCGTTGGCCAATTGTTTGTTGTGCCGTCAAATGTCGTACTATATGCGTTTGTTGCATTGGTTTCGGTCGCCCCCCATGCCATCGACGACGGCGAAGTTCCGACATACCGCCAATATTTTGTTCCACCACTGGTTTCATCAAGGACAAATATCGACGGAACATATGCCGTCCATGCCTCTGATGGGATATTGGTTGTGCTGCCCCTGTATAAAACACTGTATGCCGCCGTATTGTTTAAATTTATCTTTATCGTTGATGCGGTATTCGTTGTCGCCGGTTTGACAATAATAACCTGGCCAACGGCGGGGGTGCCGGTTATTGATGGGATGCTGACCGTTTTGGTTGACGTGTCCGCCTCCCCAACACCTTCGCCGTAAAAGTATGATGCCGTATTTGATAATGGTGCGCCATTGACCTTGTGCGATGAAACATCGGAACTTTCAATACTTTCTTGTAATTCACTATACACATCTTTCAATGTTTCCAAATTAACCAACGATTCTTTGATTCTCCCCTGAATGGTGGTTGCTGTCCCGCCGGTCGCACCAAAGTTCGATGTTTGGAATTGGGCTAATGTTTTTGTTCCATTGATATATAACATCACATTATCTGCCCCAGTTTTTTGGGTAAGTGGTTGTGACCCACCCGCGGTGATATAACGCTGACTCACGCTCCCCGCGTACGATCCCAAAGCAATCGTTTCCCCACCCATTGATGCCATTTTACTGGGATCTGTTGTACTTGCATATGCAGCTGGGAGTTTGTTTTGTTTACTTTCAATCGCTTTAAGTTCTTCTGCCACCACACGAAGTGTAGGTACGAAATTATCAAGTTGGGCTGCGGTAGCACCTTCGGCATACCCGGCTAAAGCTTGATACGCATCTTCTGCCTGATATGTTGCAAAATTAAATATACCAAGACTTGTTCCATCTAATAAGTCCCCCAAGGCATCCGTTCTAACGATTGCGGGCAATTGATAATTACCTTCATTTCCTTCAAACTCCACCAATCCGGTTGAGATTCTTGTTTGTTTCAATGCTAACCCATCCGCCAAGACATTCGTAGTAATCAATTTACCCGCGGAACCTGTTGTCCAATTGCCATCTGTGCCATTAAACGTTGTGCTATAGTTTTCTATTGCATCTCCATCCTCACCAGTCAAACTAGACAAAACCGCCCATGGCGTTCCAAGCTGTCCCGCGGTGCCACTATACGTCAAGATTTCCCCCGCAGTGCCGGCAGGAATTTTATTTTGTTTCAGGGCAAGGGAATTTGCCAAAAATTGACCGTTTATTAAATTACCGTCATTTCCCGTCCAATTATTTGTACCGGTTCCAAATGTTGTGTTATATGCATTGATTGCGGCGCTTTGGGTACTGGACCAATCAAGCCTTTTCAACATTGTTCCGATATCACCGGCATTTACAAGCATATTTTGATAATCATTCGTCCAGTTTTCACGACCTCCAACAAGATCCTCAAACATTTGACCATTTATAATATGTTTTTCACCAACGACCCCATCAGAATTGGTATATGTTAATACACTGCCGTTCGTGTATAAATTTTCGGGGGTTGTTCCCGCCGGGATTTTATTTTGTTTCAGCGCAAGGGAATTTGCCAAAAATTGCCCATTTATCAAATTTGTGTTGGTTCCCGCCCAATTGTTTGTGCCGGTTCCAAATGTTGTATTATATGCATTGATTGCATTTGTGCGATTGGCACCATTGTCACCGTTCACATTCCAAGAAAGCGCCTGCCATTGTGATGGCATACCCTCCCAAATGGCGGATAAAGCCGCTGCCACGGCGTAAACGGTCGGAACATAATTATCCATTCCAACTTCTTCATAATCTGCAAGATCTTCGCCAATATTTCCATAACCCACTATACCGATTTTGTTGCCAAGTATCCCATCAGCATTATTTGTACCCGTTCCATATGATACAAGTGCCGGAACATTATATGTTGCACCATTTGGCGTATCATTAAACGACACCAAATTAGTTGTGATTCTATTTTGTTTTAATGCCAAACCTTGGGCAAATGAATCACCCTTGACGTATTTATTTTCATCCGCCACCGGCCAATTGTTTGTTGTGCCGTCAAATGTCGTACTATATGCGTTTGTTGCATTGGTTTCGGTCGCCCCCCATGCCATCGACGACGGCGAAGTTCCGACATACCGCCAATATTTTGTTCCACCACTGGTTTCATCAAGAACAAATATCGATGGAACATATGCCGTCCAAACATCCTTTGGGATATTGCTAGAACTGCCCCTATACAAAACACTGTATGCCGCCGTATTGTTTAAATTTATATTTATTGTTGACGATGTATTCGTTGTTGCCGGTTTGACAACAATAACCTGGCCAACCGCGGGCGTGCCGGTTATTGACGGTATGCTAACCGTCTTGGTTGCCGTGTCCGCCGCACCAACACCTTCGCCATAAAAGTACGATGCCGTATTTGATAATGGTGCGCCATTGACCTTGTGCGATGAAACATCGGACCCAGATACCATGCTTTCAACCGCACTCATCGTCGGTAACCACGAACCATTGGTTAAATTATCATTTGCATCATACGTTGGTGCCGTCGCAATACCGCGCTGACCCACGGTGCCGGCGGTCGTTGTTGTGGTGACAACGGATCCGTCCGCTGTCGGGTTTGTCGTTGCATTGTAAACATAGTTTGGTCCGTTGCCCATTCCATTGCTGGTAACCGGTAACACAGTTTGCTTCAAAGATAAACCGTCAGCAAAGGCGCGACCATTTATTAATTGGGTTGCCTCTGCCAATGGCCAAACAGTGGTTTGTGATGTTTCTGGATCCCCAAAATTATATGCATTATCAAGTACCGCAACTTCGCCATAGGAACTAAGACCATCCATTATACTAAGCGGTGTACCAAATTGCCCCGCGGTACCGCTATATGTCACAACATTACCCGCAGTGCCGGCGGCAATTTTATTTTGCTTTAATGCCAATGCGTTGGCAAGGACACTGCCACTTGGGGCCTTGGTTTCGTTCATCACCGGCCATGCGTTCGTTGCACTGTTACTGAACGTCGTGCTGTATGCGTCAATCGCCACGGGGTGTTTTGTGGAATCCCACGAAAAAGCACGAAGTTCACCAAACGCTTCACCAACCGCGGCAACAGTTGGAACAAGATTTTCCAATTCTTCATAGCGACCGGTTTGACCGATACTCTGGAAAAAATCATAATTTGCATCAACCAAACCGTGCCCCTCGTTATTATATGACAATATCGCATATACATCATTATTTGTCATAAGACCAATTTCGGTGGCGTTAATATCAGTCGCGGCGTTATTTGATGCGGCAATCCCACGCAGTTGCCATATGTCACTATTATCTAATGTCGAAACTTCTATCCATGTTGCATCAATCTTGTTCTGTTTGTTATTAATTTGTCCTTGGGCATGACCAAATGCCTCTATTACCTTATCACTTGCGGTAATTGGGGTGTTCGCGATTGTGCTATCAAATGCCGTCCGACCGGTATTCGCGGTAAGGGTTATACCGTCAAGAACGGTGTTCTTTAAAACCTTTGGACTGACCACCGTGTTTGTGGTGGCTGTCCCAGCCGGGCCACTATACGAACCACTGGCACCATCGGTCATAGCGTTATATGTGTTATTTGCGTCATAACCGGCAAAATTCCAATATGTCCCATCATACAACCATAAACCCGGGGTATTCGCCTTCCACGCATATCCATCATTGGTGGTGGTAAGTGCGGCACCATTATACCGCATACCCTTGGCACCAAGACCGTTCAGGTTCAATTTGGCCGCCGCCGCCGCATCCGCATTTCCGTACGCGGCGGTTATCGTTGGTTTCACAATAATCATCAACCCCGGTGCAAGTTCGGTTATGCCGCCAATGGTCACATTCCTTACTTCGTCGGCCGCCGCCGCATCCGATGTCCCATAAAAATACATACTGGTCATCGCATCGCCATTCGATGTAAAGCCCGAAAGCGGCATACCGTTTATTTTATGTGACGATAAATCATTTATCTGTCCTTGAAGTTTTCCGATGCCGGTTGTGACCGTATCCGATGCCGTTACCGCCGTTGTCGCCGTTGTGTCAACACCAGTCAATGTTGTGCCCTGGATTATCGGTTTAAGGTTTTGTGCCGTCAATGTTCGTTGCGTTTGCGATTGCCCAGCGGTTCCTTCGTTAACAGACATGGTGCTATACTCGGTATTGGTATCAGTATCGAATTGTCCGTTACCCATAAAAACCCAATTCGTTCCATCAAACACAAATGTCGATGGATACCCCTTATTCCAGACTTTTGACACATCGTCATCATTCAAGACGTCTCCGTTATAATACACTGGCGCAGCATTGAACTTGTTTAACTGTAATGTGATATTACCTTTCGTTGCCGTTTTCTCTGGTTGAACAACAATCATTTGTCCATTCGGTGTTGTTTGACCGATTACGGAATAAATAGAGTCTATCTCTACTGTTTTGGCAGCATTATCGGGAACACCGACACCTGTGCCATAAAAATAACTTGCTGTATTTGATAACGGTGCACCGTTTACCGTATGTGTCCTAACATCATTAGCCGTAATTTGAGCCTGTAACTTACCCATACCAGTTGTTACCGTGTCGGATGTAGTTATTACACTAGCAGTACTTGTACTAAGACCTGTCAATGTTGTGCCCTGGATTATCGGTTTAAGGTTTTGTGCCGTCAATACTCGTTGCGTTTGCGATTGCCCAGCGGTTCCTTCGTCAACAGACATGGTGCTATACTCGGTGTTGGTATCAGTATCAACAGTTCCTAAAAACACCCAATTTGTGCCATCAAACACAAACGAAGACGGCTTTTTAATACTCCATATTGCGGATGCATCTCTGTCGTTGACAGGCGCGCCGTTATAAAACACAGGTGCTTTGTTAAAACGGTTTAAAGTAAGAGCAAAATTACCATGACTATCCGAGTCGGTTGGTTGAGTCACAATTATTAATCCCGTCGGTGGCACCCCCCCCTCCGTTGAAGCAATAGAATCGATCGTTACCTTTTTGTCGGCGCCATCAGAACCCTCCCCGGGTCCAAAAAACACACTCGCCAAATTCGATAGTGGCGCGCCATTTACGGTATGTGACGCAAGGCCATCAATCAGGCCGTCCGCAACCGTGCCACCACCGGCAAAATCCCAATACGTTCCATCATACACCCAAATAGATGGGGTGTTCGCATTCCACACTTTGCCCGCCATATCGGTTGTAATTGCCGCACCGTTGTAACGTAACGATTTAGATATTCCCGTAGTATCGGAACTAGTCCTTTTCAGCTTTAACGTTGTTGGCACAACAGTTGATGTCTCAGCCGGCTTAATAACAAGCATCATTCCCGTCGGTATGGTTGTAGCATCAGAATCCATGTCCCCGCCACTAAGTTGAACTGTTTTTGTTGCAGAAGCCCCACTGTTTCTGGCAGTTTCTACTGCATAAAATTGGATGTTTTCATTTGATATCGCAACACCATTAACCTTGTGTGCGGCAAGCTTAGAGATTTCATCATCAACATATGCCTTGGATGTGACAACCTTGTAATCTATTGCCGGCGTCGAACCCGATTTCACGACTTCCCCCGTATCGCCCGTCTTGCCACCATCACCAACAACCTTGTCTTCGGCATGCGCCACAAACGACACCAAAAACGACATCAACGCAAAAACAACTACTCTCGACGTTAAAAACTTCATGTTTTCGTTCCCTTCCTTTCGCCCCGGAATGCCCGGCTCCTGTGCGTTTGCACACGAATATATTTTTTACTTGTATTCAGGCTACTAAATTTCACCGAATCGGGTCAAGTGCTTTTTTTCATTTTTTAGAAAAAAAATTTATGTTAGTATGAAATGATGGTGTAAGTGGTTAGTTGGGGCGACGACGTTCCGGAAATTGTTGTATTATTCCGATAATCTTGTCATCAAAATTGGTAACATATATATAACTGACTACACCAACACTTTCCACTTGCACTGACCACTATTTTTTTACTTGCATTGGTTGCAAGATTTTTTCTACAATCAAAAAAAACGTTTAGGAGAGGAACCTTGCAACACCGCATAGAACCGCCTGTTTTGTTGTCCAGATTGGTTGTATTTGTATTCGCCGGAATGGCGGTGGTGGTGTTTGTATTGTTTATGACACTGGGGAAAATGTTTCCATTAAATCGACCCGAAATTTTCTTTATCACGACCAAGCCCGCAAATTCATCAAGTATTCAAATTACTGAATTGCCGGCAAGTGATGAAAACGTGGACGAATATAAAAAGGCGTTCGTCATGGAATATGTCCGCGCCCGGAACGAAGTGGAACGCAATACTTCAATTATGCGGCGCAAGTGGGGTAATGATGGTGGCGTTGTTGCAATGTGGTCCACGCCCGCGGTTTACAAGGCATTCACCCAGACCGATATGTATAACGCAATTATTGGTGACTATCCGGATTTTGCGTTTACATGCCCCGTCACATTTATTGGTGCGCCATTGGTATTAAAGGAAGACACATATACCGTGACGATACGATATTATTGTGAATCAAACAGCGGGCCGACAAATAAAAAGGACTATAAGATTCGTGTTGTTTTGGCCAAGGATAACGACAGGATTATTGATTGGATCGAACGCCTTAATAATCCGTTGGGATTGAAAGTCAGGGAATACACGGTGTTGAACGGGAACGATCCGTTGAATTGGATATCAAAATAAATACGCAAAGAAAAGGAAGGGAAAAATGAAAGCACTTTGGATTTTTAGATTTGCAATTTGCGCAGGTGTTGTCGTGTCGGGTGCGTGGGCGGCGCCGTTGGACGGAAACTGGGGTGTTCAGGCCGCGTGGGATAACCCAAACGCAAATATGACAAGTGGCAGTTTGAAACCCGGATACGCGCAACTTGCGTGGGAACCGGGGACCGTGTTGCCGGTAAAGTTGCGTAATGGTATGGTGACGATGGTGAACTTGCCAAAGGGCGAACAGATTGAAGACGCGGTTGTCGGAAACGAAGGGTTCTTTCAAATTAATGGAAATCAAGGCGGGCGGACGCTTTACATTACACCCGCGCCGGACAATATGGGGTCGGATACAAATTTGATTGTGACGGGAAAGTCGGGAAATGTTTATACTTTCTATCTGCGCAGTGAACCGTCGAACGCGTCCGAAATTACCTATTCCCAGGTTGATGTTGTTTTGGATGGGGGCGCCCGTTTGCCCATGGCGGGCGCGGCAACCGCACCAAGTGGTGGGGCGATGAATTCCATATTTAAAAACACAAATACAAAAAGCACCAGCATCGGTGTCGATGGCGAAGATTACGATTGGATTAAAACGATGAAAATTGACCCGTCGGAATTCCGTTTCGATTTGGATATTTTTGTGCCGAATCCGGACGACTATGTAATTGCGCCGGAACGCGTGTGGCGTGACCGTGTGTTTACGTATATTGACTTTGGCGACAAGGTTATTTCAATGACGCAACGCCCCGTGGTGTCGTTGTTGGTCGAAGGCGGCGAATCGCCGGTCGGGTTCCGCACCGATGGTCAAGACGGTCGTTTGCTTATTGTAGAGGCCGTGGGCGATATGGTTCTGCGCAGTGGGCAACGCATTGTTTGTATTAAAAAGCGCGCAAAACCGTTCTTGGTTGCCGATACCGCAAGTGTGATGGCGTTGGCCGAGGCAAATGTTGCACAAAGTATGATGTCGGGAAATTCACTGAACAATATGATTTATAACGACAATATGACCGCGATAAACGCGGGGTACGAAAACCTTACCGCAAGTCCGACGTATATTGGCAATGTGCCAAATGCCGCGGTGTTGCCGACCATGCCGGCGATGCCGATGAATACGGGGGCGATGATGTATGGCACATATGATGCGCCCGCCCTGGGCAATGGCACACGTGGCATAAGTATGATGCCAACCGAACGCGTGACCGCGGGGTCTTATTTGCCGAATTCGAATATACCACTTATTACCAGCAACCAAGGTGGTGTCGCCGTTGAATTGCGTTCCGACAGCAGTGTCAAGGCGTTGGATGAATACTGGGCCGGATTGGTTGCACGGTTCAGTGGTAATGACGGCAAAGGTTTATTGAATAAATATAAAGACAGCGTGTTCTATGCCGTGGATGAAGAAGGCGTTGGCGAACTTGGGGCGAAATCTTCGGCGGCGCGTTTGTATCGGTTGCGTATTGGGCCAATGCCGGATATTGATACCGCGCAACAATTGTGTGACCAGTTGTTAAAGTTCAGTGGCGCCAGTTGCCAGGTGGTTCGCATACAGTAATGTATTTTAAGGGGAATTGGTAATGAGTATGGAAAATGATTCTTCGTCACGTGGATTGCAATGGTTCTTGCTTATTGTGGCAATCATTGTTGTGGTTGCGTTGTTCGTGATGCTGACGCGGGGCAAGGATACAAAAAAGGTTGAAATCGTTGATTCACCGGTGGCGGTCACGCCGGAACTGATTGTGTCGCCAAACGAACCGATTGACTGGGTCGATACGGATGTTGGGGAATCGCGCGAAATTGAATATACTGTGTCGGCAAATACCCGTGTTCAGGTGACGGATGTAAATGTTGTGGTTGATGGTGATACGACCGATGCCGCGGGGATTTCGGCAACCGAAACATGCACAAATGAAAATACTATTATCGATGCGGATATGCCGTGCAAGATACGGTTGAAATACGAACCTGAACATCCGATTACCATTACCAATGTTGATGTTGCAATTAAATGGACGGACTTTGCCACGGGCGTGGAACGTGACGAACCAAACGCAATTACTATTGTTATTGGTGCGCGTGAACCGTTAAAGATACAACCTGCGCCGGAACCCGAACCAATATATGAACCGGACCCGATTTTTGAACCGGAACCAACGTATGACTTTGAAAAAGATGTGGACGATATTTCGCCGGAATTTGATTTTAATAATACGCAAATGCCGACATATGATTGGCCGGATCCAACGGTTGCCATGGCACCCACCGGTTCTATGACGGGGACGGGTTGTTCGGAATTTTCTTTTCCAGGATACAATATATCTGGCGTGCATGCGGGTTGGATAAGGCCCGACGGGGGTGCGTATTACTATCACCCGTTTTCCGATGTGAATTGTAAAACGCCGACCGGAATTTATAATCCGGATACGGGTTATATTATGGATATAAATAATCCGGCGCGGCGTATTGGGTCGGATGCGGAACATATTCGTTTGACCATTACGGACCAATTACCCGCATTGGGCGTGCGGTCGGTAAAGAATCGCGGGAATCGGGCACGGCAATTGACGGATGCGGAACTGAACGCCTTGGTTGCACAGCGGCAATCAAGTGGTACGGGCGGAATGAAAAAACTGGAGTTGACACCGAACAAGGTCAAAGAAGAAACGTATCTTGGGTCTGGTGCAAGTGACGGTGTATTTTCATCTATGCCGTATGATAGGACATTTGTGTTGCGTCAATATAAACCAATTCCGGCGACAATTGTTTCGGATGTTCAAGCGGATGCAGAGATGTTAAAAAATGGTCTTCCGGTGCGCGCAACGGTGGATAGGAATGTTTATTCCGATAACGGTCGCACAGTGATTATTCCAACGGGGACATTGATGCTGGGGTATGTGACGGGTGAATTACCGGGACCATACAAGGCCGTTGGTCGTATGCAAATAGAATGGTATCAATTTATTCGTCCCGATGGGGTTGAGTTTAATTTTACAAAAGATAACCAACGTCCGTTTTCGGCGGATTCCCAAGGACGCAAGGGTGTCCCCGGACACGGCAGTACGGATTATTTGCAACAATTTATTATGCCAATGCTGACCGCTATTGTGCCGGCGGCGGTGAATTTGATTGCACCGGTGTCCGATGCATTTGTGAATCAGATTGATTTGGATAATAATACCGTTGTTCAAAGTGGAACTGTGCGTTCGTCGGAACTTGCCAAAAATGAAATTATCACCGCGTGGAATAATGTTGCGACAAAATTGTTGGTCGATGTTATGAACAATACAACACCGCCTTTTTCAATTGCCGCGGGGACACGTATTACCGTATTTTCGCCGGTTGATTTATTCGTGACGTGTGGCGATCAACCGGGTAAGGCGTGTGCAATAAGACCATACCAAACCAAGGCAGCGGATGGTACAGGTGGCGAGAACCGCGCGAATTGGAGAACAGCCGCAAATCAAATAACCCCAAGTACAGATATGGAAGAACTTATTGGCCAGGTTCGTTCGTTGATGCAATCTTCTATTCAGAAAGATTGTTGCGATTGTGCCGATAATATGTCTTGCACGCCTAAAATGGACCCTGGGAAAGCTGGTCAGCCATTGTGTAATCAGTATAGTTTTGCCACCATTGATTTCTATTGCCGTTCATTTGGGACATATACCGCAATCAATAATGCACGGCAAGAAGCGGTGTTCCAAAATCAGCAACAAATGGGTGTGCAGAAAACAGATTATACCACAGGTGCGAATACCGTTGAATATAATACCCAGGTTCTTGGACTTGAATATAATGCGGATGGCACTATAAAGAATCCGTTCAAGAAAGAAACGCCCGCCGCGCCGGCGCAACAAAATACATCTGTTATCACATGTGATGGTGGTGCTAATCCGGATGCAAATGGATGCTGTCCGGGTGAAACATATACCGATATGGGTGACCAAGGGTTTAATTGTTGTCCGAATACGGGTGGTGATTGTTTCCCACCGATTGTGTTTTAGTGCACATAAAAAACGAACTAAACCGCCGCATGGCGGTTTTTTTAACCAAAGGATTTTAACATGACATAGCAAAAAAATTCATTATGCCATAAGCGAGAGAGGCGATGCGTATGCATCGCCTTTTATCAAAAAACCAAGAGTTTATCGATTCGCAGATAAAAATTTATAACCACTGAACGAATCGCTAATTCACACTTTGTTTCAATTTATGGTTGTAGTTATTTACCGAACTCAATCGGGTCTTTATATATTAAAAGGAATTAGAAAAAAAGGAGAAATTATAATGAATAATTCACAAGTTAATATAACACCGGAAAAATTTCAAAGTGCAGAACAAATATGGTTTTGGTTTCTGTATTCGAAATCTGTGCGTAATGATATTGGGCAATATCGTGGGAACGCGGCAACACGACGCGTGTGCGAATTGGTTGATGTTGAAACAATGATTACAAAACTTTATTTGTCGGGGAAATTAAATGACGAACAATTAGCGGTCATCAAAGAATTCGGCGATCGCCGGCGCGCCCCACATCAATATATTTGGCGCGAAAATCATGCCGCCGCCGTATGGGATTCGGCGATGCGCGTTATTGATGCGGCCGCGCGTGCCAAAGGTTGGGTTGAATAAATGAAAAGGATTCTAATATGGTTATTATTGGGTTTGCACAAAAGTCTTCAAAAATTTTACCAAATATATTTTGTAAAAAATTTCGGCACTGTGCGGTTATCGTGCGTGGGCGCGCTGGATTTATACTCTATCAATTTGTATCGCATGGACGTGTCGAAAAAATTAGCCTGGGCGCACGTGATATGAAAATGTTGCGGCAATATGGTTGGTGCTTTGTTTATGTGCCATGTGATTTACCACGAAATTTCCCGCGAAAAAATTGGACCTGTGTCAATATGGCCAAGGATGCAATTAAAATGCGCGCACCGTTTATACAAACGCCTGATGCGCTGTATCGTGCGTTATCGGAATGAAAAAACATCGCCCCGCCCTTGCGGCGGGGCCGCAGAGCGCGAATAAAAATTTCGCGCGATGCGGGGGGCGGGTTGTTCCCTTGTTTCGCAAAAAAAAGTGGGCGAGACGGATGGATATTTTTACCCGCCCCCGATTTGACCATCGCTATCGCTTTGGTCGCATCGACCCCGCCGCAAGGGCGGGGTTTATTCGGAATGAAAATGCCCGTCATAACGACGGGCATTTTGTTATTTCCCGTTCAATCTGCGTTTGATGATGTATGTTTGGACTATGCCGAAAATGTTTGATATCGTCCAATACAAAACCAATCCCGCCGGCATCCATGCGAACATTATCGTAAAGATAATTGGCAACCATTTCATCATTCGTCCCGTTTGTGCCGCAACATCGTTTGCATCCGCGGCCTTTGTACGACCGGTTTGCAGGTATTGTTGCAACCACATTGTTAAACCCATAAGTATCGGCAAAATAAAGTATGGGTCCATCGCCGCCAAATCATTTATCCACAGGAAATGCGCGTTCCGCATATTTACCGAAACAAGCAATGCTTTATACAACGCAAAGAAAATCGGAATCTGAATCAGCATCGGTAAACACCCCGACATCGGCGAAGTTTTATGCGTGCGATACAGGTTCATCATTTCCATTTGCAAACGCACTTTGTCGTTCGCGTAAAGTTTTTGTATGCGTTTTAATTCGGGCTGCATCTGTTGCATCTTTATTGACGACACATACGATTTACGCGTAAGTGGCCACATCAGCAATCGCAACAATATCGTTAGTAAAATTATCGCAACACCATAATTCATCACGAACGAATTCAAAATGTTTAACGCCCACAGCAATGGCCGTGCAAAGAACCAAAACCACCCGTAATCCAATGTTTCACCAATTCCAGGAATCGTTGTTTCCGCCGTATCCAAAACGCGTTGTTCACGGGGGCCGGCAAAAACCGTCGTTGTGAAAACACCGGTGTCGTTCGGTTTAACGATAACCGGCGCCGCGGTGGAATCCGCAACATATTTATCCGCAATTGATTTCACGCGCATCGTTTGGTCAGGCGATTTTATGTTTGCGATTGTTTGCCAGTATTGGTCTGCAAACCCAATAAAACCATTTGTCGTGGAATAGACATAAGATTTCTTGGCCATTTTGCCCCAATCCACATAACGCACCCGCGAATTCGTATTCGTCACCGCGCCCGTTGCAACGCCCGCCGAAGAAGGCGCGGGCCCACGCACAATGCGCGCATAGGGTGCAAACGAAATGTCGCGCGTGGTTTTATTTTGAACAGTGTCGGTAATCGTAACCAAATATCCATCAACCGTTATGTCGCGCGTGAACACCACACCATCGGAATTGGTCCATGTCATTTTACCCGCACTGTCTTGCCAAACCGTATTCACATCTGGCGCGGTTGTGCCGGTTGCATTTAACCCGATTTCCAAAAAATCATTTTCCGCACCAAGCAACTTTACGCGTTCGGATTCCACACCCGATGTCGCTGCAAAGTCCGTCAGTGCGACATTTGAAATACGCAGTCCCCGAACATTTGCAACAATTTTATCCGATAAAATTTCGCGCGCCGGCGTATCGGTGGCAGGTGCCGAAATAATTGCAATATCCGCATCGGTTGGTGCGGGCACGCTCTTTGGCGATGTCCACATACCTATTAGCCACCAAGAACCAATGAACAAAATGAACCACCACAAAAATCCGCCGAATTTTGATTTTGGCTTTGCGGTTGCATTACGATTTGCGTTCCATGCCGCAAAACCCGAATTATTGTTATCAAGAAATTTTACCATTTTTTATCCTTTTAAATTACGCATACAACGACGGCGCGCCAACCACCAATTCAAAATGTAAAGCAAAACACCAACGGTGATAAAGCTGTCCGCGACATTAAACGCCGGCCAATGCGCGCCACCAATATGAAAGTCCAAGAAATCGATCACCGCGCCAAAACGCAGACGGTCAACAAAGTTCCCAAGCGCCCCGCCCGCAATTAAAACCAGCGGAACGCGTTCGTAATTCTTTGCGCGCGCAAACAAATAATACAAAATCAGCGCGATTATCGCACCCGTTGCAATTGTCATTATTGCCGGCAAGTTATCACCAAAATTCCGAAACAGCGAAAATGCCGTGCCCGGATTCCATGTGAACACAACATTAAAAAAGTTCGTCACGTGCCGCATTAAATATGGCACCGGAACAACGGTCCACGCCGCGCCCCAAACAAATGCCGAACCGGTTATTAGATACAGCAGTGTGCCCTTGGTAATTTGGTCAACCAGAACGATTGCGATTATCGCGATAATTGCCCACAGTGATTTTTTCATTTTTCTTTCCTTTGTAAAGGTTTTGCACAATATAGCAAGATAGATAAATAAAAGCAAACATAAAAATTACGCGCGTGCAACGAATTATTTTTTATTTATTTTTATCCGTAATTGCGTTATCAAGTTCAGAATAATTTTCATCGCGCATTTCTTGCAAAGTGTGCGAAATAATCTCGTCATCAACACCAAGTTTTTCCAAAACCCCGTGCGCCAGCATCAATGATGATTCAACCGTTTCGGGCCATGCTTCGGCCACACCTTCTTTGACCAATGCACGTGATTCTAACAAATTACGTGCACGTGCAAAAATTTTCATCTTTGGCGCAATTCCTTTGACCGTCAAAACCGCGTTGCGTGCATTGCCCGCATTATCAAGTGCAACAACAACCGCGCGCACATGACGCGTCCCAAGTCCAAATTCACGCAGAACCGCGGGGTTGGTGCTATCGCCATAAAAAACGTTGTATCCGCGTTCACGTCCAACCATCACCGCACCAACATCCAAGTCAAGTGCAACATATGGGATTTTTCGCCGCCCAAGGACGAACGCGATTATTTGCCCAACACGACCAAAACCACAAATGATTACTTCGGGTTTTATGGCGGAGCTTCCTGCATTTAACTGGCGTGAACGCGCACGTGTAAAAATTGTTTTTGAACGAAAAATTTTATCATGCAACGATAGCAAGAATGGCGTCGACATCATCGACAAGATTATTATAGCGGTCAAAATTTCTTGGTCCGCGGCGGGCACGGCAGAAATTCCACTGGTTTTCATTGTTTGAAACATCAATAACGCGAATTCGCCGCCCTGGCTTAATATCAACGCAATAAGGCGCGCATCATAAATTGGGACACCCCGCACACGCGATACCATAAACAGCGCAAAGAATTTTATAAAGACCAATCCAACCATACCGCCAATAACCCAATACCAATTCCGTGCAAGCACTTCAAGATTTAATCCCATCCCAAGCGATATAAAGAATAACGATAAAAATAATAATGCGTATGGGTCGATTTCTGCGCGGACTTGGTGACTGTATATTGTTTCAGACATTAGCATACCCGCCAAAAACGCACCAAGCCCCGTCGGTAATCCCATAAGGTTCACCAACACCGCCCAAAGTGCGATATTTAACATGATGGCAAGTAAAAATGCCTCTTTGGATTTTAATTTTGCCACACGTTTTAACACCGGATTCAAAACAAAACGGCCGATTACAACAACACCCAAAATCAATGTGACCGATGTCACCGTGACATCAATCAATGTTGCCCCAAGGTTAAATGAACGTCCGGCAAACACCGGCAACATGGCAAGAAGTGGAATTGACAACAAATCTTGGAACAACAAAATCGAAAATGTTTGATGTCCCATTGTCGTGTTTAACTGGTTACGGTCGGTTAGTAATTGTAGGTCTTCGGACGTACTGGACATCGCGAACAAAAGCGAAATTGTAATTGCGCCAATCACCGACCAAGTGGTAATGCCAAACAGAATCGGAAATAACATTATCGCAACCATTAAAACCTGGGTCGCACCAAAACCAAAAATCGTTCGCCGCATATGCCAAAGGCGCTTTATATTTATTTCCAATCCGATGTTAAACCACAAAAACAAAATCCCAAGGTCACCAAGAAATGTCCATGTAGAATTCAGTTGAAACAAATCTAAAACATATGGTCCCGATATCATACCGGCGACAAGGAACGCAACCAATGCCCCAACACGCAACGTGCGCAGCAAGAACACCAGCACAAAAATCATCGCAAAAAATATCAGGACCGATAAAGACAATTCTCTCTCCGTACGACTCGCGATTTATTATAGCAAAAATTTGCGGTGTTTATGCAACAAGTTTTTTTGAAAGTTCAAGAAATTTTTCCGCCGTCAAATCTTCGGCGCGTTCCGTGCCCGATAAACCGAAACTTTCCCAATCAACATCGCGCATAATTCCGCGAATCATTTTGCGTCGCATTCCAAAAAGTTTCGCGGTTAAATTTTCAAGTGCCGAAATGTTTCCAATTTTTTTTATCTTTGCGGCGTTCGGAATTATTTGCACAACCGCGCTTTCCACCCGTGGCCGTGGCACAAACGCGGTTGATGGCACGCCGAACAAAATTTTTGCGTCCGAAACAATCGACGTTAAAACCGCCAAACGCCCATACGCATCGTCACCCATTTTTGCGACAATTCTTTCCGCAACTTCGCGTTGAAACATTAGTGTCATTGATTTTATTGGTGCGCCGTTCGCAATATCTTGCAACCAATTTACCAATAATTCCGTGCCGACATTATAAGGCAAATTTGCACAAATGGAAAATTCACCACCCGCAACTTTTTTCATATCGACACGCAACGCATCATCATAGATAACACGCAACCGACCATTTGCGGCAGATTCGATTTGCGACAAAATTGGTTCGGTGGTTTTATCTTTTTCAATTGCAATTACGCGTCGCGCACCCGCGTGTAACAATGCCCGTGTAAGGCCACCCGGGCCGGGACCAATTTCAATAATTGTTGCGTGTTCTAAATCTGGCACGGCGCGTGCGATACGGCCGGTTAAATTTAGGTCAAACAAAAAATTCTGGCCGAATTGTTTTTTCGGTTCCAATCCCGCGTCACGCATCATTTCCGACACCGGTGGCAAAGATGAAATTTTATCCGTCATATTGTGCGCCGCCCCCCAAATGCCAACGACAATGTACCGTCATCGATGTAATCCAGTTCACCACCCAACGGCACGCCCGATGCAAGTTCGGAAAACTTTATATTTTCTTTATCAACTATCGACATAATATATTGCTGGGTCGTTTTGCCTTCGATAGTGTTTGGTAACGCAAAAATAATTTCCGTGATTTTTTCGTCCGCAATTCGCGCCGATAAATTCGCCAAATTCAAATCTTCGGGCGCAATTCCCGCAACACCCGAAAGCAACCCGCCAATAATATGATAACGTCCGCCAAACACGCCCGATTTTTCAAGTGTCCAAACATCCGATAAATCACGCACCACACACAGCATATTATTCGCACGCCGCATATCGCGACAGTATTCGCATTTTTCCGCACCCCTATCGGTCAGCACCCCACACACCGGGCACGCATGTATGTTTTCATTTGCATCAACCAATGCTTCGACCAATTTTTCAATGCGGCCGGTTTTATCCTGCAACAGTGCCAACACAATTCGTTGCGCCGCCCGATTTCCGACACGTGGCAGTTTTGCAAATTGTTTAATAAGCTTTTCAATCTTTGGATTCATAACCGTATAATATCAATCAATGAAACACATAGCAATCAATTCCCGCGGACGATGCGCGATTTTTTAAGTTTTGGGCCGCGGATTCGGAAAGTCCCGTCACACGCACACGATAAAGCCCCGCGCCGTTCGGTTCCAAATGCGCGGTCGCACCGGTCGCATTTTTAACACGCGCAATCATCGCGTTTGCGGAATCAATACTGCCGAACGCACCAAATTGAACACCAACACCGCCGGTCGCATAGGTCGGTGTGGTCACTGGTGCAACCCTTGGTGCATCGTCCGCGTATTTTTGGACGATGGGCGATGTCACAGGCGCGGGTTCAACGGTATAGTTCGCCGCCGCGCCGATACCATATGTTTCAAAACCACGATTCAACAGACGCGTTGATACCGTCGCACGAACATCTTTGTTTTCCGCCCCCAATACAACCGACAGCAAGTGATGCCCCCCACGCGCCGCCGTTGCAACCAACGAATACTTTGATTTATCCGTATAACCCGTTTTCATACCATCGCACCCCGGATATGTTTCCAACAATCGATTTCCGTTCGTGTATGTTTTTCCGTTATAGGTCCACGTTTTTATTCCAAAATATTTCCAATACTGTGGGAAATGCTTATAAACCGCCATGGACAACAACGCAATATCACGCGCGGTGGATAAATGGTCGTCGTCCGGCAAACCGGATGAATTTTCAAAATTTGTGTGTGACAAGCCGATTTCGCGCGCGACACGCGTCATAAGCGAAGCGAATGTTCCCTCTTTGCCGCCCTTAAGGTTTTCGGCCAAAACCCGCGCGACATCATTCGCGCTGTATACCGCAAGTGCGATTATTGCATCTTCGACACGAATCTTGGAACCGGCGGCAAGCCCCAGTTTCACAGACGGCGCGGCGGCGGCACTTTGCGACACAATCAAATAATCATCCAAATGCAAACGCCCGTGTTCCAACGCATCAAATGTCAAATACAATGTCATAATCTTGGTCAAACTTGCGGGATAATTCGCATCGTTCGCATGTTCGGAAAAAATCACGCGTCCCGTGTCCATATCCGCAACCAGTGCCGCACGATAATCCGCCGCAAACGCACCGCCACAAAGTAAAAATGCAATAATAAAAGATAAAATTTTTTTCATGTTTTTTATGTTATTAAAAAAACGTGTCGCGGGTCAACAGGAAATTAGTGATTAATGGTCAGTGTTAGTGTAAGTGGTTAGTGTTGGCATATTCCAGACTGCCAAGTTCTCCTCCTGCGGAGGAGTACGGCGTGGAACGCTGGGAGGTGGTCTTTTCCCCGTCCTTCATGCACCCCTCTCTTCGTCGCGCAAAGGCGCGACAGAGGGGAACTTTTATTTTTCTTCCTGTAAAAATCCGCCGGATTGCATTTTCCAAAGTCGTGCGTATTCGCCACCGCGTCGCAACAGTGCATTATGTGTGCCGGATTCAACAATTTTTCCATTGTCCAAAACAACGATTCTATCCATATTTCGCAATGTCGAAAGTCGATGTGCAATCGCGATTGTTATTCGGTCGTGCGAAAGTTTTTCAAATGAATGTTGAATTGCAACCTCGGTTTCACTGTCAAGGGCGGATGTCGCCTCGTCAAGAATCAAAATTGGTGCATCTTTCAAAAACGCGCGTGCGATTGCGATGCGCTGACGTTGACCACCCGACATTTTTATTCCGCGGTCGCCAACCAGTGTATCGTATTTCTTTTCCGTGCCATTGATGAATTTATCCGCCGATGCGAAACGCGCCGCGTTTTTGATTTTGGACAATGTCGCGTCGGGACGACCATACGCGATATTTTCACGAATCGTCCGATTGAACATCGCGGGGTCTTGGGGAATAAAGGATATATTTTCACGCAAAGATTGCTGGGTTATCGTGCGAATGTCGGTGCCATCAATTAAAATTTCACCACGTGCGACATCGTAAAAACGCATCAGTAAATTTACAAGTGTCGTTTTTCCCGCGCCCGACGGCCCAACGATTCCAACGCGTTCACCGGGCCGGATTGTAAGTGTTAAATCACGCAAGACATATTTATTTTTATATTTGAACGAAACATTTTTGAATTCAATTTTGCCATGCTTGACAACCAAATCCGGCGCATTCGGGGCATCGGTGACCGTAATCGGAACAACCAAGTCGGAATACGCCTTACCAGCCGCCGACATGCGTTCGATGATATTCGGAATACTTTCCATAATTCCACCAATTTGCCCCATAACCATAAGGTAAACAGATATAGAATAAACAACATCCGCCAATGTCATCGTACCGTGCGCATACAAATAAACACACAGCACCAAAGTTGTTCCAAACATAATATCCCAAAGCACCCCTGGTGCCCAAAGAGAAAATCTTTGCCAAAAACTGGCGTTACGTTGTGCGGTTATTCTTTCCGCACGAATTGGCGACATATAATTGTGTTCACGCGCAACGCCCGCAAAAAGTTTTACATTTGTTGCGTTAGAAAAACTGTCCACCAATTTTCCGGTAAGTTTAGCGTTTACATCTGCGGATTCTTTTGATGTCCGTTTAATTGGTTTTCGCATATACCACATAAATATAACACGTGCAATAAAGATAAACAGAAACAGCCACGCAACATATTTGTTTACCCCGAATAATGCGACCGAATTTATGCAGGCCATTATCAACATAACAAATATACCCCAAATATCTGATATAATTGTCCGAATTCCAGAAGTAATATCACCTATGCGAGAATATATTTGTCCCGCCATGCGATTTATCCAAAATTTCATTGTTTGACTATGAACGTAGTCCGTTAGATTTTCTGAAATTTTTCTTTGAACACGTGGTCCAAGGTTTGCACCAACCCAACCGCGCATTATATGCAAAGTGGATTCTGTCAAATTTAATACCGTAATAAGCAAAATTGTAGGCAAACAATATTTTAATAAATTCACGCCGGCCGGCGCGTTTTCCAACATCGCCACAATCCACCGTTGATAATTAGGCCATAACACTGCACCGAATCCGGCAATTAAACGCAACCCCCACGTAGCAATCAACAGCCACCACAACCCATTAAATATATTTCTATAAAACCCAAGTAAAGTTTTTGGCATGAAATTATTTTGTGTTTCTGATTTTTTCATATGATTTTCCCCCACAGTACAAACAGTCCTATTGTTGTGCAACGCCACAAAAAACGCAAGTGCATTTTTATAAAACAGGTTGAAAAATAAAATAAATCGGTTAGAATTGATTTGTTTCGCTGGTCCCATCGTTCTGGCCTGCGCCAGAATGACAAAACGACAATGGGACCTTGTTTCGCCGGTCCCATCGTTCTGGCCTGCGCCAGAATGACAAAACGACAATGGGACCTTGTTTCGCTGGTCCCATCGTCTAGCGGTTAGGACATCGGATTCTCATTCCGGTAACACGGGTTCGATTCCCGTTGGGACTGCCATAAAAATCAAATTCGGCCTTGGCCGGATTTTATTTTTACACGTGTTTCTTGGAATCGAACCCGTGGGGCACGGGTTCGAACCGTGGCCGAAAGGCAGGCGAAAGCATGCCGGCGAGCACAGCGAGTGAGGCAAGGTGGCGAAGCATTCCCGTTGGGACTGCCAAATTTCGTTATTGTGCGCAACGCACACAATTAAGAAATTTGAGCATCACGCCGTAGCCAGCACGTTTTTCGAAAATAATTCACACAAGCCGATTATTATTTTAACGCGATTAAGCACCAGCGCAGGCGGATGCCATCCGCTTTCATCATTGAAAAATTTTTACCTTTTTCGCGGGTACAGGTGTTCGGCGGCAAAGCCAAATTTCATAACGTTCATCGCGTTTGCATATTCTTCGATTTCACGACGATTCAGGTCCGCACCCATAATTCCGCGCGTGTTCTTTTTATCCAATGCCGCGCGTATTTTCGGTGTGATTCCGTGAATCACCGGTTCGGTCGTGTAATCCAATTTTGCCGCAATCATGCGCACCATGTGACTTTGGTTATCAATAAACCGCAAAACGTGCGGATTTAGAAAGACGGCAGCACGCATAAATTCTTCGGATGGATTCGGGGCACGCAAAAACGCCGCCGGGCATTCCGCAATTTGCGGCAAAAGCCCCCTTTCAAATTCAGTCATATATGTCATACCGTTCATTTCAATTTTTTCCGCCATTTCTAATCCTTTTAATTCAGCAGTTCGCGCGCCTGGTGCAGTAAATCGACCGCGATATCCAACTTTGTTAAATCAATTGATGTGGCACCCGTGGGGCGTTCGTTCATAAAGTTATCATACACACTTTGCAACCGCGATTCTGGGTCGAAACTTTGCGGACGCGGTTCGGGACGCAACGCAGGCCGTGGGCGTGGCACCGGTGTCCAAGACGCATTCGAATCAATCGCAGAAAATTCACCACTGCGTATCATTTTTTTGACCCCCGCGATGGTAAGCCCCCGGTTATACAATAAATCCTTTATCGTGCGCAGGCGTGCAACCATTTCGGTGCGATAATACCGCCGTCCGCCCGCACCCGCAACGGGGCGCACAACGGATGGGAATTGTTTTTCCCAATAACGAAGTGTATACGCCGGTATCCCAAGTTCTTGGGATACAGAATTTATTGATGCAAAATATTCGTTATCCATTCGTCACTTCTTCTGTTTCGGTTTCGTCCGCGCCGTCCGATTCAATAGATATTGCCGACATAACCTTTTCATTTTCCGCCGTGCGGAACAGTGTCACACCGGCGGTGCTGCGTCCGGCGATTCTGATATCCGATGCGGGCGTGCGGATAATTTTACCGCCGTCCGTCACCATGATAACATCGTTGTCCGGGGCAACCGGGAAAGAACCCGCCACCGCGGTATTTTTCCCGCCAAGTTTGATGTTTGTAAATCCGCCACCGCCACGATGCGTAAGACGATATTCATACGAACTGGTGCGCTTTCCAAATCCATTTTCAGAAATTGTAAGTATAAACTCTTCTTTTGCCGCCATTTCTGCCATTTTCGCGTCGTCCAGCACAAGCGTTGTTGTTTCTTCTTCGTTGTCGGCCTCTTCTTCTATACCGGTGGCGGCACGCCGCGCGGCACGGCTTTGTTTCACATACGCCGCACGCACCACGGAATCAGATTCGCCACGATTCAACATCGACATACCGATAATGCGATCGTCGCGCCCAAGCGTTATACCGCGCACGCCGGTTGAATTACGGCCGGCAAAGATGCGAATTTCCGGAACCGGGAAACGAATACAACGCCCGCGATAGGTCGCCAAAAACACATCTTGGTCTTCGGTGCACGGCAACACAGAAACCAAACTGTCGCCGTCATCTAACTTCATCGCGATTTTTCCATTCGCGCGAATTGAATCAAAGTCCGCCATACGATTGCGACGCACCGTGCCCGACGCCGTCACGAACATAAGGAAGTGTTCTTTGCCGGAATCCTTTATCGCCGCCACATCCTCTTCGGGGACCGGCAAAATCGCGGTAATCGTTTCGTTTTCGGAAAGTGGCAACAGATTCACCAATGGCCGACCCTTGGCCGCGGCCGCCGCCTCTGGCAATTTATAGGTTTTTAATTTATAGCAGAGTCCACGGGACGAAAAGAACAACAATGGTGTATGCGTATTTGCAACAAATACCTGAACCACATAGTCATCATCCTTGGTAGACATCGCGTTGCGGCCCTTGCCCCCGCGTTTTTGCGCGCGATATGTATCCAAAGACACACGTTTGATATAGCCCGTATTGGAAACGGTCACAACCATATCTTCGCGGGCAATTAAATCTTCGATATCAATGTCGATTTCCGCATCAGAAATTTCCGTCCGACGGGGCGAAGCCCAATTGTCGCGCACCGCCGCGGTTTCTTCACGAATAATTTGCACAATGCGTTCGTGCGATGCAAGTATGTCCAACAAATCGCGAATCTGCGCGCCCAATTCCACCAAATCCGCATGCAATTTGTCGCGTTCAAGCCCCGTTAGCCGGTGCAGTTGCAATTCCAAAATCGCGCGCGCCTGGTCTTCGGACATATAGAACATACCGTCCTTGTATTCCGTATTCGGGTCGTCAATAAGTTGAATATAATTTTCAATATCCGATGCCCGCCACCCGCGCGATACCAATGCGATGCGTGCTTCTTCGGGGTTGGCGGACGATTTGATAAGTTCAATAACTTCGTCCAAATTGCCAACCGCAACCGAAAGTCCCAACAATGTGTGCGCACGATTACGCGCCTTGTTCAAATCGAAAATCGTTCTGCGACGGATAACTTCTTCGCGGAATTCGATAAACGCATCCAACACGCCACGAACATTAAACAACATTGGTCGCCCGCGGTTCAGCGCCATCATATTTACCGGGAAATTCGTTTGCATTTCCGTGTATTGGAACAAATGATTCAAAACCACATCCGCAATCGCATCGCGTTTCAGTTCGATAACGATACGCAAACCTTCCTTGGACGATTCATCGCGAATTTCGGAAATACCTTCTATCTTTTTATCCTTGGTCAGTTCGGCAATTTTGATAATCATTTGCGCCTTGTTTACCTGGTACGGGATTTCATCGACAACAATCGCATCGTGGTCATGGAATTTTTCAGTATGCGTTTTTGCGCGAACAATTATCGAACCGCGCCCGGTCGTGTGCGCCTTGTACGCGCCGGTGCGCCCCATGATAATCGCGCCCGTCGGAAAGTCCGGACCGGGGATAATTCCAAACAATTCATCATCGGAAATTTCCCGATTATCCAAAATCGCCAAAATTCCATTACAAATTTCACCCAGATTATATGTCGGCACATTTGTCGCCATACCAACCGCGATACCCGAACCACCATTGACCAAGAAATTTGGAAACTTGGTCGGCAAAACAACCGGTTCTTGGAGTGTTCCGTCAAAGTTCGGTTGCCAATCAACGGTGTCTTTGTCCATATCTTCCATGAGCGACGCACCAAGTTTTGAAAGGCGCGCTTCGGTATAACGCATGGCGGCGGCCTTGTCCCCGTCGCGCGAACCGAAATTACCCTGTCCCTGGACCAGCATTTCGCCCATAGAGAAATCTTGGCCCATACGAACCATGGCTTCGTATATCGAACTATCGCCATGGGGGTGATATTTACCCATAACATCACCGACAATACGCGCAGATTTCACCGTTGGCTTGGTCGCCGGCGCGACATCGTTCATAACATATAAAATACGGCGGTGCACCGGTTTGCAACCGTCGCGCACATCAGGCAACGCGCGGTCAACAATAACCGACATCGCATAGTCCAAAAACGATGTCCGCATTTCATGTTCAATCGAAGATTGTGGAATTTTGATTGTGTTTATTTCGTTTGTATTTTCAATTTCTGACATGATAAAACTTTCCTTATGTTTTTCGCATATAAAACATAGCAAATTTTTACCGCGCGGGTCAAGAAATAAAGCAAATTTTGCACACCAAAATTCAGATTGACAAAGCGATTTGTTTGTAATAGAGTAAACTGCAACAAAAGGATTATGTTATGGAAAAAGGAACAGTTGCAACAAGCGGGGCCTTTTCTGGAGTTTTCTGGAATTTATTTGCGGCATTGTTCGCGTGGCACCTGGTTATGTTGGCGTTGCAAAAATTGGGATTGATAAAAAGTAAATAAAATATTTGCTTTTTTGCAAAAGGTATGGTTAAATATACGCACAAAAGGATTTGAAATGGCAACTAAAAGAACATATCAACCGTCAAAAACACGTCGCATTCGCACACACGGGTTCCGTGCGCGCATGGCAACCAAGGGTGGTCGCGATGTATTAAATCGTCGCCGTGCGACGGGCCGCAAAAGAATCGCGGTTACGGCGGCAAATTAAAAAAATCGCCAAATGGCGATTTTTTTATGGTTTAATCCGGAAAATCCCAAAGCCAACAATAATCGGGGTCATTTTCATGGCCGGGTTCGTATCCGGCGCATACACGTTTGGTTTGTTTCGTTTCAACCGCGGCGGCGGTGGCGATTTTGGCGGCATCATTTGTCGCATTATACGGATTCTGTGCCGTGGCACCGGAATAAGTCGCAACCCCATCGCCCAGCGCACCGGTGCTTGGGTCATACATCGCGACATTACCCGGCGTGCCGGTGGGCGTGGCATTTTGAATTTCATTGTGCAACGCACTATACACATCCTTTAACAATTCCAACGACACCAACGCACCCTTGATATAATTTTCATTCCTAGTTGCTGTACTAGAATCGGTTGCACCAAAGTTTGATGTTTGATACTGTGCCAATGTTTTTGTTCCGTTGATATACAATATCACATTATCCGCCCCGGCTTTCTGGGTAAGTGGTTGCGCCCCACCCGCGGTGATATAACGTCGGCCAACTTCCCCCGCGGTCGCGGTCAAATCAATCGTTTGCCCACCGGTGGAGGCCAAGCCGCTACCTGTTGTACCTCTCCATGCCGCCGGAAGTATACTTTGTTTACGGTTAAGTGCATACCCTAAAACCGCCGAAGTAACAAGACTTTTTTCTGCTTCATCTCTGGTTATAGACGTAAAAGTAAAATTAGCTGGATCTGTTAAGATTTCGCCATAGTTATTAGCTGTAAAATGACCTGTGTAGTCATCCATACTCGCCAATATTATGTATGCTTGTGATAAAACAAAATCTGGATCACCAATTAATCCTCCTCCTAATACCCATCTTTCTTGAACGTCTCCGCTGGTTGAATCATATGTAACGACACTGGCGTTTGCACCGTATGTCCCCGCCGGGATTTTATCTTGTTTCGTATCGACATATGCCTTAGATGCCACGGTTTTCTTGTCCAATTCCGTTGGTTCCGCAAATGACGGCGTCGCGACAAAGAGTGCAACAAGCGCGGCAAACCGCACACCAAATTTGCGACACCCCGCCCTTGCGGGCACCCCTCTAGCCAGAGGGGAAATTGGACCGCGACAAGACGAGAGCAAAATTCTCCTCTGGCCAGAGGAGTCCGGCGTGGAACGCCGGGAGGTGTCGCCAATAGCAAATAACGATTTATTTGCGGTATTAAAAATGTTGTTTATCTTTTTCATTGTGTCCTCTCCATTTTGTTTGTTGTTATGAAAAAACCGCGTTGGAAACCAAGCGGTCGGGGGTTAGCGTATCATACACAGTAATGATCTGTCGGATTTTGGCAAGGCCTGTTTTATAACCGACACACCCCGACCAAAATCGGGGAAATACAATAACGGTGCAAAAACATCTGGAATTCTTTCAATGGATTACGATGCTTTGCACCGACCGTGTAAAGGCACGCTAATGCCCCGAACCAGATTCCCATCTGATTCAAATTTATTATATCAAAAATCACCGAATCGGGTCAAGGGTAAAAAATCGCCAGGTGGCGATTTTAATAATCTCCTTCTTTCCGCCCCACCCCTTTCCCATGGAAAGGGGATTAACCACGCCGCGGTATGACGTAGAAAAAAGGTGAGTTATGGCAGTTGCAAAGTTCCCCTCCAATCACCGCAAAATTTGAAAAATTTTGTGGCTGATGATCGGAGGGGTGCCCAGTGGAACTGGGCGGGGTGGGGGTGGTAATAAAATATATTTCTTTTTTTATTACCCCCACCTCGTCGCCGTTCGGCGCCACTCCTCCGCAGGAGGAGAACTACCCATACCCCCCGGCTGTTCAGCCGGACCCCTTTCCCAGGGAAAGGGGAGCCCCCCGCCCCGTTCCACGGGGCACCCCTCTATAAGAGGGGAACTTCGCTTTCTGGAATTTTTGCACAAAAAACGGGCGCGTCCGTCTTCGCTACTGCTC
>JAFRSV010000013.1 GCA_017427405.1 Alphaproteobacteria bacterium | reverse complement strand
AATGATATAATGGAAATGGCAAAAAATTCAAAGTTGCGTGATAAATCGTGGGAAAAATACAAAGAACGCATAACACCAAAGCCAAAAATTGAACCAACAGTTATTTATGCCACCCAACCACAGACAACCGCATATCAAGAACCACCGAAACCACAAATTCCACACACTATCAGGGAAATAATGCAGTATATGTTTCAAGTATCACGAATCAAAGAAGGAACCAAGAAAAACCACGAATACGATATAAAAAATATGCTTGCCAGTGTGAATTTAAATTTGGATGACGACTACTCTAAATTGAACGACCAAGATGTGATTAAGAAAATTTGTGAATGGATAAATGGACGCAAAAGTAAAACTGGTGCTGACATATCTAATAGGCGAAAAAATAAACAACTGGGGATTTTGACTGCATTGGTAAAGGCGGCAAACCGAAAAGAACCGTCTCAATATAATGATGCAGAACTGACACGTTATATTATACCATTGAGAACAGAAACCAAAGGTCAATCAAAGGCATATTATCCGTTTAGTGATGCGCAGTTGGCGGATATATTTGACCCAAAGCACGATTTTTTCAAAAAGAACCCAGAGTTATTTATGGCGTGTTTGATTGCCCTATTTTCTGGTGCACGAAATAATGCAGCCATCACTTTGCAATTTGCGGATATAACCAAGGAAGCTAACTTGGATGTTTTGGCGTTTTTTGAGAATAACAACCGCAAACACCTGAAAAACGATGCCACTGAAAGATATGTGCCTATTCCGCAACAACTACTTGATTGGGGGGTTGTAGATTTGATACGTGAACGACAAAAGAAAATTGGTGCCAAGGATACGGATTTCATCTTCGCTCGCACCCAACATGATATATCAGGCGACCCGGCAAAGAAATTTATGGAAAAATTTCATAATGATTTTTTGCGTGATGAACTAAAAATCTTATCCACTGGGCGCAAGATATATTCGTTCCACTCTTTCAGGGATACCGTCAGTAATAAAATGGAAGATTGTGGAATCGGTAATACAATGGCGAAAAAATTGGTGGGTTGGAAAAGTGGTGATATGCGTTATACCAACTATTCAAAACGAGATTATCAAGAACAAAAGGTGGCAATAGATAAATTGGTTTATCCAGAAGATTTGTTGCACTTGGAATACTGGAAAACTGTTATACCAGAATTATATCTTGCCCGGAAAGATGCGCCCCTGCACCCCAAAAAAAAGAAGACCGTCCAAAAAGATTAAATAAATACCGCCCGACAGAGATTTTTTTGGTTTGGGGTTGATAAATGGGGGCGATTTCGCAACCCAGAATCAAGATTAATAAAAAAGAAACCCTGAAAAATTGCAGGGTTTCTTATTCGTTTATTATTGCCATGCATATTCCTTGGGTTTGGTTTTCAACGCCCCTTTATCTACTAAATACTCTGACAATGAGTTGATGTAGGTTATAATGTTTTCGTTCAATAAGATTCCTGTTCCCATACGAACCAAACCGACCACTTCTTGGTTTATTTCCAAATTGTGTCCAACATAATCGTTACCAAAACAAGCGTCATGTTCGCCAATTTGAAAATGAGTTATTGAACTGAAAGGCACTACCTGAACGGATGGTTTTGCGAACATTTGGGCAATGGAAGTCCAAAAAGAACGTTTCAACACTTTGTAGTATATATTTTTGTTTGTGATAAGCATCGCCGTTTTCAACAATGCTTTGGGTTTATTTACTAATATCAAGGGGATTTCATTTCCGTCTAATTCGAAATCCCATTTATTAAGCAATTCATTGGTTATGTCTTTCTGTGTAAAAACATCTTTATCTGGTGCTTTATTTTTTGCTATATACTCAGCAATCAGTTTGCCAAAATCTGCCATTCGTTCCCCCTTTTTAATCAACAAGTCCAGATTGGGCTGCGCATTGTATTGAGATTTGCACAAAGCCGTCTTTTACTGGTTTCAACGAGAATTTATACTTTTCCGTTGCCTTTACTGCCGCTTCTGCACCCTTTGTTTCTGCAACACTCAAAAATTTTGCTAATGCCTCTGTTTTTTCTGCGCCAAAGGCAATCATCATTTGCTTTTGAACACATTTACAATGCGCTTTCATTTGGGTTGTTATCGCCTTACCCTCATCTTTTGCGCTGTTCAAACAAAATGTTTCCATATTTGTAGTGCCAGAATCACAAGCAGATAATGCAACACCACATGCTAATAATGCTATTTTTTTCATTTTTCATCCTTTTGGTTTTTGGTTATATTCTTGGTTCTCCAAAATTATTTGTTTTTTGGTCTCCCTGTTGGCACAGATATACAATCAACATTATCACACCAACGATTGGCACAAAAATCCATAACATATTCCAATTAGACCGATTGGTGTCATGCAAACGTCTTGCGGTCAAACAAAACATCGGGGTTGCCATTGATAGATAAAAAACTTCTTCTACAAAAAAAGCAGCCAACGGCGATATTATCGCTTCAACGAAAAACATTATTGGCATAAGCACTATTATCGGCGCTATAACAAAATAAAACGAAACAGCCCACCAATATTCAGCGCGTGTAGCTCGTCCCCAATCTGTATAGTTAGTCCAAAAACTAGCTAAACATTCACTCAAAGTATTTTGAAATTTTTTCATTTTTTACTCCTTTTGTTTGTTTTTTGTTTTTGATAGAGTGTTTTTATCGCCCACAACTTGATTTATTACAATCTGTTGTGGTGTTTTGTCGGGTTTATTTAATAGGGATAATATGAGTGCAAGCACCCAGCCCAAAAAAGTCCAACCCAATAGAATATTTATAGTTATTGCGGCAGCTGAATAATATGCTTTGCGACAAATAGCAATAGTTGTAGGAATCAAATATATTTCAATCAATATAATCAATACAATAATGCCTGTGAAAATCTCGCCAGTAGTGATGTCAGTTTCCAATTTTAGCTCCTTTTTTCTTCAACGTTATAACCACCAAGATATTTTTTCTATCTAGGTGGTTTGGAGCTTCTAACAATATCTGTGAGATTGCTGTGTTTATTCAATATATTCGCACAACTCCAAACCATAGTAGGCTTGGAGATAATTATCGTCTTATCCCAGACGCACAGATTGAGAGGTTAGAAGCCTCAACGACATTTTTCTGTCGCTGTGTGAATTTATACCACACTAAATAAATAAAATCAACAGTGTTTTGGCATTTTTATAAAAAAAAAAAACAATCTCGGCGCTACTGAGTTTTGGGCATAATACGTAAAACCAGCGCAATGAGATTAAGTTTTTTCAAAATTTGCCACAGTTTGTAAAAAAAAAGCGGTTTGGGCTATGGTTATAGGGCGCAGTATAAAAACACGATTCCAGACCCATTACAAGCGTTTTATCATGTATTACTACACACTACCAATGCTTTATGCCATGAGAATCGACTTTTATAGGGTGGTTGAATGAATTATAAACAATGATATAGTTGCCAGAACGTCGTGCGTATTTTGCCTTTGGAAATTCTATACTAAATTTGTTCGGTTTGCTGACGACTATGCTATCATCCGTATATCTGTATCTAAGTCCATTTGTTGCCATGTAAAATCCTTTGTTTGTTATTAGAACTGATTTTTATTTGTGCCTATTGTGTTGTATCGTATATTTCATGGACAGTATTTGTATCAGGTCTTTCATGGTGCGCATTTTCCTTATTGGTTTGGGTAGTCCGGTGCGTTTGCGTTTATGTTTTGACGGTTTATAGAATATGGTTGCAGGGGTATATATTCGGTCTGTGTGTAGTGTATAATCAAAATATAGTTCCTTGGTGCAGTATTTAATCAGGGTGGGTAGTTTATAATATGGCACAAGTTGTATATCATAGTCTGCGCCCCTATTGCTTTTGTAGTGTCGTTTGAATAGATTATTAGCCCCATTGAAACACCATTCTACAAAACTTAATACGGGTTGGGTATGGGTCTTTGGGTTGATAAAAGGTGCTAAGATATGAATGTGCCAACTGTCTGTATTCCACTTATTTTCACAAAAGGCATAGAACATATAGGGGTGTTTATTCCAGTTTTTATCATAGCCCAGTAATCTTTTTTCGAATTTAGCCAGTAGGTAGCGTATCGTTGTAATGAATTGGTGTATATCATGGGTTTTGAGAGAATATGGCAAGTTGATAGTGATAAAATAGAAAGGTGTATCGGCGGGAAATTGGTTATATAGGTAGTTTCGCATTGAGATTAAATCTTGTTGGGTCATTGTTTTTCCTTTGGGTTATAAGTGAAAATAGAAAAACAAGAATAGATTTAGAAAGGTAAAAAAATTGTTGGCTCTCATTACAAGAAACCAGTATAAATTTGATGTTTTTCTGCCGATTTCTAAGCCACACATAGATTCCATAAAGGGTGCCGGCTATTCGGTTTTGACATATCATATTGCACCGGAATTCCTTTTACGTTTGGTGGCAATAGGACGGTTGTGGCGGTTGGTTTTACATTGGTATTCCCCTGTGGTTTTTCCTGATTAAATATTCGTGCCATTTTCGCAATAAAAAGCCGGCAAGCAAAACGTGGCTTTGGTTTTCAGGATGTTTGATAAATTAGCACGTTGGCGGGGAATTATCTAAACAGAAACCCCAACCAACGGTCTGTATTTGGATGGGGCTTGCATTAGAAACTGACATCTTTTACAGACCAATTTTATAATGAATGTTTGCCTTGTTGTTTTTCTAATGCACAAACACTCATCATTTCAAAAAATAGAACTTGGACTTATATGTTTTTTCTACTTGGTTGTATTTTTATCGTCATTTAATCGATATGGATGCGCTTTATTTTTGATTATCTCTTTGTCAATTTGATTCAATACGGTTTTTACTATCTGTTCCCTGATTTTTGGACTATCAACAGTAAAATTGGCAGGGAAAGCGATTGAATACTGGTGGCGGGCGGAACTGTAATAAACCCTGAATCCGTCTAAATGTAGCATCTTATCAAAACAGACACTATATGTTCCAACCAATGTTTCAGTTTGCATATCAAGTTTTTTTATGGTGATTTCATTTAGATTCATTTTTGACCTTTTATAGATGTTAGAACTTTATTTAATCGCCCAAAACATCCCATATAGAATACACAGGTAAAAAGACACCCCCTTTGCGCCCGTATCATACATAAAGGGCGATTTTGGGCGAGTATCTACTAAAAAATATATATGAAACCAAGTAGATACTAACGATAAGGACGATATATACCAAGGACGATTAATAATTAAATAACTTTACTTTTGTTTTTTGTGTGGTATAATTCGCCCAGAACTCTAAAAGTGATACGAAAAGTGATACTATTTAGGGCTCAAAAGTTTTGGGGGTTGATAGGAAAGTCCGGAAATCTGCCGAAAACCAAAGGCAAAGTGGAGACCCCACTATCCCCACCACGAATTTTTGTTATCGCGCGCACATCGGGTCCCGCGAAATTTGAAAAATTTTGTGGGTGATACGGGCGCACGATTAAAAAAATTCAGTGCCACGGCGGAGTGCGCGTCACGCGTGTAGACGGGCAACAAGACCACCCCGTCGCCGTTCGGCGCCACCCCTCCACAGGAGGGGAACTGAAAAAAGTTTTGGATGAGTAGCTCAGTTGGTTAGAGCATCACGTTCACATCGTGGGGGTCGCTGGTTCGAGTCCAGTCTCATCCACCATCCGTCTTTGCTGACGCAAAGCCGCGATTGAGTGCCTCGGCGTAGTTTGCAACGCACACGAAGACGGGCAAAAAATCTTAAATAACCAATCATCGCGCACGTTTGTGCGCGATTGTTTTTTACCGCAATCCCATTGTGCGGCAACATTCGTTTGCGGCGGTTTTCCAATCAGAAAATTGTTTTTCAGGATTGCGCAAATCACGCCAGCCCTGCCATCCACTGCATTTCTTTTTGACCCCCGTGCCGTTGCATTTCACATACCGGCGCAGCGAACATGTTTGATTTGACAATTTGCCCATTTCGGTTGTGCATTTGACGACCACATTTTGGTTTCGTGCGTCGCCCTTGCCCAATTCGCGTGAAGATAAAACCTGGTACGCGTGGGCGGAAATCGCGGTTGATAGTATAACAACAAAACTAATGAAAAGTTTTTTCATGTTTTTCTCCTTTGGCCTTCGTATTTAATGTTAAATAAAATCTAAAAAAAAGACAACAGGTTTTTTATCGGGCGGTTTCAGAACATTGTCATTCCGCCGCAGGGCGGAATCCCGTCAGTTTTGTCGCGGTCGCATTCACAACAACCTTGCGGAGATACCGCTTAAAACCACCCACAAAAATGTTTCACATTTTTGCGGGGCCCGGTACCGCGGTATGACGTGTTTACTATCGCGTTGTGGTTGACCATGGAATATCGTTCATGAACAGCCAATAAAGTGATTGGCTGGCGCCACCGGGGTTGCGGATAATCGGGCGAACGACATAGATGTCAACATCGCACGCGTGGCGGTTTTCAGATTCCTGGGTTTCGACCAGGTCTTGGTAAAACTTTTGCGCAAAATCCATCGCTTGCAAATACGCGGCATCATCATCTTCGGCAACCGCCGAATCGCCCGACCACATTAGCCACATGCCATAGTTCACGATATTATCTTGGCCTTCGATATCGTCGGCGGACAGCAGCAACAGCGGCTTCATATTTATTCCGTTTGTGAATTCATCATTTTCAGTGTTGGTCCAATCATAGAAATCGCCAAGAATCCCCAGCACGAAATGCAACGCGGCAAGTTCTTCACCGATTTTCGCAACGCGACCGGCATTGCGCATTGTCGAATGAAACAGCCAGTCGCGCGCCCTGCCCGATTTTGCGCCTTGGCGGGCGACCTTGGCGGCGTTATCAAGCATTTTGCCACCGGTGTTTGCGGTCTTTATACTTTTGCCGGTGTTTTTCAGCCCTTGCCATGCGCGGCTTACCATATTTCCGGTGCGGGCCTTTTTAAAACTTTTAAGTTCACGCACATATTTTGTCACTTTTTTAAGTTCATCGAATTGCTTTACGTATTCCGCAACATTTTTATCCGCGCGTGCCATGTCCGACATTGTTTTTTCGGTTTCGCCAATCAGTTTGCGGTTTTCCGCTATCATTTTTTCAAATTTTTCAAGGTCTTTGACTTTGTCAACACCGCCACCGGTTTTGCCTAGTTTCCACATATTATCGGCCTTTAATTTTCGGGCGGCATCTAATTCTTTGGCGATTTTTTCATATTTTGCAGAACCCTTTGGTAATTTGGCAAGTGCCTTTTCAAGTTTATCGATTGTTTTGATTGTTTTTGTCATATCGTTCATGTTGTCGATTTCTTTGGTTAGACGCGCAACTTTCAGTGATTCACGAATATATTTTTGAACGTTTTCGATTTTCGTAAGTGTTTTCATATTCTTGCCGATTTTGCCAAGTGTCTTCATTGCGCGTGCCAATTTTGCACCCCATGATGTCGCCGCGTACGACCCCCATGATACAACAGTTAGCGCAATATCAAGTGCAATTTCCGCAAACGATACCCAACGTAAATTTATATCGCCGGCGATATAGTAATTATTGTTATCGTCGTCATGTTTTGCGGTGTGTTCGCGCATAACCTTATGAATCATGGAATTGCGCAGTTTTGCGGTCATGCCCGAACGCGTGGAACACATGCCGTCCATATCGCGCGGGTATAGATTGCCGATATTATCAATGATATATTCCATTGAAACGGTATTGTTTTTATCGGGGCCGACCATGTCGCGTAATGCGCCCGATTGCACAACCATAATTCCATACCATGCGGGTTCGGTGTTCGTCCATGTTGCGGTTTCATCGAATTCAGAAACCGCGGGATTTGGGTCGGTGGTTGGTAATTCCGTTTTGGTGGCAAGCATGAAACGTTGTTCCAAAACGCGCGGTTGCGTTTCGTAATTTACAATAATTTCGCGACCGTTTGGAAATGTGTATTGTAGTGGTAAAAATCGTATAGTTTCGTTTTCGTCCGCATCCATAATTTCGGGGCAAGTTAAAACATCGCCCAATGTTTCGGCGGATTGAATCGTGTCATATATCCATTGTTTAACCGCGGATTCCGGTGCGTCTTCATCAATTTTATCCGCATTTTCATAAAGCGCGTTCACAAAGGCATTACGCACACATGTCGTATTTGCCGGCGCATTCGCGTTTAGCAATTCGGCGGTCTGTGTAACCCCGCCGCCCGCCGCAAAAGCGGAGAGAGGGAAGAGAAGGAAGAGAAAAAAAAGATGTTTAAACATTAGTGTGTTTTTATTTCGCCTGGGGTACATCTTTTTCCGCCGATACATATGTCGTAATAAGCATCAAATTGGGATGAACTTCTATTGATTTGATTCAAATCGCCATTTACAATTTTATCAATAAATAACCACCAAGCTCGTTTTGAAGAACATTTCTCACTTATGTTTTTAATATCGTTTTTAATGTTGTTTATAAAGGCATCTGCTTCTGTTTTTGATAAAATTAGATATTGCCGCTTTGATGCATTGTCGTCTTGTACAAAAATGGCTGAGCTTACCCCATTCGTATGGTTATTGGTTAATTCATTTAGTTTCCTATTTATGATACCTGCGGTGCTATAGGTATAACCTGGAAAGGCTATACATTCGTCTCTGTAATCCAAAGCACTTTCGTCACAATAATTCTTCCAATAGCTAAAACCACTTAGGTTTCTTTGGCGTAAATCGTTCAACTCTGAGTAGTATTTATCTTTAATTCTGCAATTCCACACAAAATATTGATCGCCATTTGGATTGGGTTGAGTGCAATCGTTTGCAATACTGGCACCATTTGCACATATGCATGTGTTCGGGTCGCCAGGTTTGGGTGCGTATTTTCCCGTACATTCACATTTGCCGGTCGTTGGATTTATGGTCATATGTGTGTCGGGGCAATTCGTATTTGGTGGCGTGATGGGCGGATTGACCGGTGGTGTTACAGGTGTGGTCGGTGTGGTTTTCTTGCATTTTTCATCATCGGGGTGTTGCTCGCAATATAATTTAACGCAATCGGGATCGTCCGGGCGGCGTTCACAGAACTTTTCAAAATTTTGCGCCCGCAACCGGTTAAAGAATTCTTCATCTTCGCCAAGGAAATCTGGTTTTTTGTATGATTCCAAATTTTTATATGGCTCTAGCCCTGCGGCGGTGTTGGCAATTCGGTCGGTAAATGACAAATCTGCGGTTGTTTTTGGAAAATATTCCGCGTGCACACCGGCGGTGGGCGTTGTTATTGATTGCAACCTTTCAAGTTCCGCGGTGCGGTCTGCAATTGCCTTTTGCGTCGCCGTTTGTTTTTGTGCGAACGGATTTGCAATTTCAATGTTTGTTGGTTGCGATGCCGATTTTGGTAAATTCACCGTGGACACGTTGCCGTAGTCTTTTTGAAATTTATTGAACGTGGAATCGATATATCCACCGCAAGATGTTGCAAAATTATGCCCCGGTAATTGCGACAGTTGCACCATTATTGTTGGGCGAACATCCGATATGCGTAAATTCCGACAATAATTATGTTCGGCGCAGTATGATGCGACCAAATTTTCCACCACGCGATTACAATCGCCGGTATTCAAATCCGCACCGGTTGCATAAATTGGCTTTGGAAAGTTTTGGTTATATGGGCTGTTTTTATTCCAAAATGGATTGGACGAGTAGTTCTTTACAGATTGAATTTCGCCATAGTTTGACAGTATCGCCGGTGCCGTGCCAACCGCGTACGCGTGCGTGCCGGCGCATAACGCCGCGACCCACAGTGTAAACAAACAATTGGTTTTTTTCATTCTCTCGTTCGACCTATGTCATATATTATATCAAAAACGTGATTGTAATCAAAGATAAAAATCCACCGATTACGAAAAAAGGTGCGAATGGTATAAATTTCTGTTTCTTGCGATACGCCCATGTTGCCCCAAATGCACACGCCAGTACCAACGCAATCGCCAAACCCGTTGGTCCGCACCAAAGGCCGCCGACACTGATTAGTTTTATGTCGCCCATGCCGATTGGACTTTCGGCGTTCGGGTCTTTGTGGGTCAAAATTTTGTCGAAAATAAGTCCGACCACGGCCGCAAGCATATATCCAAATGCCATTCCGACCGCACCCGATTCGATTTGAACCGGCCATGGATAAAATGTCGTGACAATTACCCCGATTATTAGCAATGGAAACAGGTATGCATCCGGGATGATTCGTCGGCGCATATCGGTTTGTGCGATTTTATAGGTAAGCCCCAACGCCATAAGAATTAAAACAGCAAAAAAAGACCAAAATATATATAAAAACATTATTTCCCCCTTGCGTTTCGAATCGGTTTTGTGTTAGTATATTGTATCATAAATGTTTAACTTGGGTTAGGATAAAATGAGTAAAGCGTGGGATAATAATATACTTAAAAAGTTAAAGGCCTTGGTGGGTAAGGGTTTGTCCACTGCGGAAATTGGTAAAAAATTGGGGCTTTCGAAAAACGCCATTGTGGGCAAGTTGCATCGTATGGGGTGGAACACCGGGGCGGCTGATTCGGATGCGGCGGCAAAAAAAACGATAAAAAAGACGGAAACGAAAAAGGTTGCGCCAAAAAAGGTGGATAAAAAGACACCGGTGGCCAAGGTGACGAAAAAACCGATTGTGCCGGCAAAAAAGGTTGTACAGAAGGCAAAGCCCGTACAAAAAGAAAAAACGGTTGTAAAGCCCGTGCCGAAAAAAGCGGTGGGGCATGCAATCGCGGGCAGTAAAGGGATTTCAGTGCATCAACGTATGGTGCAACATGCGTTGGAAATGGCGAACCTTAAACCGAATCAGTGCCGGTGGCCGATTGGTGACCCGGATTCGGAAAATTTTCATTTTTGTGGGCAACCTGTGTTCGTTGGAAAACCATATTGCTATGAACACTGTAAACAGGCATATCAGTTTACGCCGCCAAAAAAGAAATAACCGCGGGGGGAATTCTAAAATGCCAGGAGAGAAAACAATGTTTCAAAATTTGCATCTTGTCGAATATGACATTGCCGGGAACGTTTTGCATGCGTGGTATGATGCGGATAAAAAACTGGTGTTTGTCGTTGATGAAACGATTGATGAATATAAACCTAATGTTTTATTGGTTGTGCGGTCGGATGGAACGCGGCGATGGGATGATTTATTACAGAACGTTTATAATATCGATTTGGAATTGATACGGCCAAAGCGTGACAATAAATATCAAAAACTTGATATAGAATATAGTGGAATTGATGTTTACGAAGATTTAATAGATGCCTATGAAAATCGTGGGGATTTGAATGCGGCATTGGTTGATTTGGTTGATTTTCGTGATGCGGCGGTGCGACGTGCGGCGACGGTGCGCCTTAGCAACGCCCAAGATGAAATTGCCCAGGCGCAAATTACCGCGGACAAGGCCGAACACACGATAAAATGCCTGCATAACCGTATGAACGTTTTGCGCGATAGGCTTAGTCGGCAAAAATCTTATGTCGGGCGCGAACCGACCAAGCAATCGGCATCAAGGATTTTACGTGTAGAGGCCCAAATTGAATCCACCGATGAAAAATTATTGCGCGCCGAAAAACGGATTGAAAATGCACAGCGGCGTATAGAGGTTGCGACCGATGATGCAAATGCGGCGTTGGCTTTGTTGGCGTTGCGGCGGCCAATGGTTGATTTGGATGCGGACGAACCGCACCGGGTTGTGGACGCAAGGGCGAAAAAATCTGATGTTGCAAAAATGCCCGTGACGGATGAAGATATTGAAATCGAAGAACCCCAGGATACAGATATGCCAAGTGATAAATCAGAAGAAGTAAAACCGCTTTTGGATAAAGATCCGGAAATTTTGGATGATGAAATTGCGTTTAAACCGGTTGATTTTGGGAATATAAAGCCGACCCGGATGCCTGAACAAAAACGGCCGTTGTCGCCGTATGCCGCGATGGATGATGAACCAAAGCCTGAAACGGTGCATGATGATGGCGATAAAAATGATGCCGCCTTTGGTTTTCCGGGCGCGGGCGATGATGATACCGATGATGATTCTGATAATGATGCGTTGCCGCGGACGGATATTGATGACTATGATGATTATTCGGATGATAAAAAGAAAAAAGTTGACGATAAAGAACGTGTGGATGACGATAACGCGGATGATTACAGGGACGATGAAAAAGAACTGGACGAAAAGCGTGAAAAATCCGAAGAATCCATCGAAAAACGTGAAGAAGTCGTCGAAGAAGATGAACCAAAACCGCAAGAATCGCGCGACGATGAATACGAAAATGATTATTCTGTGAAACCGGTGTCCCAAGATATGGCGGCGCAAGATGATGCGGCGGAATCTGAATTTGAAGATAATTTCGGACATATGAATTTTGGTGCGTATTCTGATGATAATGCGCCGGAATTTACGGAAAAAAAGTTTGATGAATCATGGGGTGAACCGGGGAGCCAAGATAAATCGGATGAACATGATGTGGCCCCTGAACCCGTGATTGATACAATAAAGAATGTGGACGAACCTGTGCCGGGCGATGTTGACACAACGGGCCTGGCAAGCACCGCGCAATATGATAACCAGGGTATCGATGCGCCACAGCGTCCTTTTTCACCAGTGGAGGTTCCAAAAATGCCAGAAGAAAGACCAATGTCACCAATTCAAAATAATGAAAAGCCGCGACCGGTTGGAACAAAGCGTTCGGGGGTTGGGTACTATATACTATTGATTTTGTTGATTGCGTTGTCGATTTTCACACTTTGGTTGTACCAGAAAAAGAATGGTGGAACGGTTCCGTTCCTTGGACTTGGGGAACGGACGGAATACACCGAACCGGATACGCCGATTGATGAATATGTTGAACCCGATGTCCCAGTTGTGTTGCCGACACCGGTCGATGTTTATGAACCGGATGCGCCTGTGTGGACCGAACCGGAACCCGCCCCGATTGTCGCGCCGGCGCCCGCGGATAAACCGATAGAGGTGCGTTTCCCCAATGATGATATTTTGCTTGGGGCCGAACCTGATGTGCCGGTAATAGAATCAGAAGAAGATGTTTTGGCGCGTAAAGAACCATATGGCGTTTCGCGCGATGATAAACCAGTATTGGTAGAGGTGACAGAACCCGTTGTGGAAATTGTGACCGAAGAACCGGTTGCGATGGTCACGACCGTCACCGCACCGGATGTTATTGTCGAAGAAAATGTTGTTTCGGTGCCGATGCCGGTGGTCGGTGAAGATGTGGATACAATTGTGGGATATGATAATCCGGCAAATGTTGAATATGTATCGGAATCTTATGTTTATGACGCACCACAATATGCCCCGGCTCCGCAACCGCAATATGTGACGGAAAATTATAATTATGTTGCGGCGCCCGAACCGGCGGATGAAACGCGTCGTGATTTTAGTGTGCATGACGGCGGGCAATACAGTGTGACGGAAACGGTTACGTATCGCGCGGATTAAATAAATGTTTGATAATAAAAATATCGCACATTTTTGTGCGATATTTTTTGCTTTGACATATATGAAATCTTTATTGCTTTTCAATTACGACCATTGCGACGGAAAAATTATCCTGGTCCGATATAGAAAGATGAACCGCCGCCGTCATTCCGGCAAGTTCTTTTAGTGCGTTGCGTGCGCCGCCGGCAATCATAATTTCGGGATGGCCGTTGTCGTCATGCACGACCGATATGTCGGAAAAAGCAATATCGTCGCCGAATCCGGTCCCAAGGGCCTTTAGGCACGCCTCGCGCGCGGCCCAGAAATTTGCAAGATGTTTTTCCGCGTTTGCGTTATCGGCATCCGCGTATTCAAGTTCTTTTTTTGTAAAGATGCGTTGTTTTTTGAACGCGGACCAATCAAGAAAACGTCCCGATTCGACCAAATCAATGCCGATACCAACAATCATAAGGTTTCCTCCCTTTTGTAAATTTGATATCGGAATATAGAAACATTTTCCCGATTCGTGCAAGCAGAAAATGAAATTTTTTTTGGGTGGTTAAGTGTTTTTGTTAGTGTTAGTGTTAGTGTTAGTGTT
>JAFRSV010000012.1 GCA_017427405.1 Alphaproteobacteria bacterium | reverse complement strand
CTGCAAAAAACATATTCCGCATGTATTGGAATTGATGCAAATCTTGCTGATTTGAAAAAAATGGCGGGAATCAACACCGCAATAACCGGTGTCGGAACCGGACTTGGCGCCGGTGCAACGATTGTTGGCATTGTAAAGGAACAAAAAAATCAATTGGCCGACAAACTTAAACTTGAAAAATTGCGCACAATCGAAGAACGCCGTATACAAAATGAAACACCACCAACATCAAACGAAGAACTTGATACCGCTAAACGCGAATTTGATAATTTATGGGGCAAATCCACCGACGATAAAGACACGGATTCCAAAATTGAAGAACTTGACCGCCAATCGAAAAGTTTGGGTAATTGGCGCACCGGACTTCTTGCTGGAAACACGGTCACCAATGTTGCGGGCGCAATAATTGCGGGTAAAAACACAACCGATGGTGATTTACAAAATCAAATTGATGGTTGTAAATCCGCAATATCTGAACTTCGTCGCGCGCGTGGTCGCGCAAGGATTGATGGTGTGGATGTTGGTGAAGCGAACAAAATAATTTCTGCGTGTGAAGGTTTTGAAACCGTTGACATTTCGAAAATAAATACCCGCGCAAAAGGCGCAATGATTTCAAGTGCTGTTGGTGCCGCAACTGGACTTAGCGGGACAATAACCAGCGGTATTGCAAACAGCGATTCTGTTCGCAACCAAGGCGAAGGTGGCACGCGCACGGATAAAGAAAAAAATCTAAACACCGCATCAAATGTTTTGGCTGGCGCATCAACGGTTGCATCGGGCGTTGCGACGGTATTTAACGCAACGCAAATATCGGCAATTAAAAAAGTCGCAAATGTTGCCGCAAAATGCACGGAGGCATTAAAATGAAAAAATTTTTAATCGCGCTCTTTACAATTTTTGCCTGTGGTAAAACTTTTGCCGAACCTGTGGGTGGTTTTATTCCACCAATTCCACCGATTTATGCGCACCCGGATGTTGTTGAATATGCCATTAAAAAATATGTTGTTGCACCATATGACCCAAACAAAGTAACCGCGGCATACGAACAATACATGAATCAAAATGATGGAACAATCACATTAGAAAATCTGCAACAAAAGGTTTGTCCCGCCGGCGGTATGGATAAAACACGCTGTAAAGAATTCACCGATGCGCTGATGATATATTATTACGATGTATGCGATAGCGGAAAAGGTAAATCAGGTGGCAATGAACATTGTGTGGAAAATTTTTGGGCCACCATTCACGGCACATGGGTTCGACTATCCGAAGCAATCGGCATTGCACAAGAATATGCACACCTAAAAAACAAAAAAGATGTGGTTTGTTCACCTAAAACCCGCCAAGTAAATCCACCTGCGCGCGCAAGTTACCTTAAATGTACATCTGTTGATGGAGAAAATTATTATGAATTTAAATTTAACTCTACAACCGAAACCAACGACCGCGACATAATATCCGGCACATTGCGGGCGGTCGGCAAAATGCACAACATAGAATTCCAAAATTCTGATTGCACACTTGAACGCATAGCATCCGATTCGAATTGTGCATTAGCGTATAAAACATCTGACACGGGCCAATGTGAAAAAATAAACAAATCGTTAAAACGATTCGGTTATTCGTCAAAAATTGTAAATACCGATAAATTTGGAAAACGCTGTGAAGTTTTTGGAATAACCGGTGGCAACCGCAGTGCATACGGCATAGACAACACAGTATTCCAAGATGTTCAATATGTCGCGGGTCCGGAAGTTGAAAACCGCATCAAGGCATATGTGCAAAAAGAATTAAGCCAACAAAACATAAAACTTGAAAAATTTAGTTGTGACAAATCAACAAAACATGACTACACAAACGCCGCAATGGACGGATTGATAAAGAAACATAGCGAAATTTTAACATGTTATGTCAACGGTTCACCTATCGATTTTCTGTTTGCAGATTTGTCGGAAGGAAAAAATTATGCAAAAAATGCCGGTCTATCCAAAATGGCTTGTGTCCAATTAGGGGGCAAAGTCGACCAAAAAAAATGTCGCGGTTTGGACGAACAAGAATGCAATAAACTTGGCAACAGGTTAATCGCACGTGGCGAACAGGGAACAAAATATCTACAAGAAAAAGGGGGATGCATATTAAGCGCTGCTGCAACAGAACGTGCGATTAATCTTGCCAAGGAGATTGTGGCGGGAATTGCAATTACTGTTATAACAGACGGAGCCGCGACAATCCCTGTGATAGTATCAATTGGTACCGACCTTGCATTCGAAGCCGTTCAAATTTGGCAAGACGAAATTCCATACAAAGATTTCAAAGAATTTATGGCAGCCGCTGAAGAATGCGAAAACATAACCAGAGATTCAGTATTCGGTAACGATTCTATTAAAAATCAAAAAAAATACTGTATGGGTTCTGTATTAAATAAGTACGCAAAACTAATGACTTCACAAATTCAAAATCTGGCACCAGAAGTACAAGCTGAACTAATTACACGCATGACCCAAATATCAGATATGGTTGGCGACCAAGAAATTGTATATGTTATCCCAACTGCCAAAGCGATGCGTAATTATGCAAGTTTCGCATTATTTGGTGGATTATTAGTATTTAATCCAGAAAAATGGTTTTCTAAGGCCGACAATATGGCAAGTGAATTTACTAGATTGCAATTAAAAGCTAGCAAATCTTTCAAGACATACGCACTAGAATTTTTATCACTTGGAAACAACGTAGGCCTACCTATTGAAAGATTGACCCAAAGTGAATGGGCTACATTAAATCGTCATCTTTCTAACCAAGGTGTAGAAATGTTCGAAACAATTATGAATGGTCAACGCGTAATGACATTTAAATTAAGTCTCACAGGATTAAAATCAAAAGCAAGCCAAAATTTTGATAAATATCTAAATGAATTTTTACAAACAGGTTCTTCTGCTGGACTACCCGCTGGCCGTTTAAACAAATCAGAATGGGACGAACTTAATAATTTGCTTAAATCGCAAAACGTACAACTCAGAGAAAATGGCGGATACATGTACTTCACAAGGATTGGTGCTGAATTATCCGATTTTGCCAGCTTACGCAACAAAGCAAGTCAAAATTTTGATAAATATCTAAATGAATTTTTACAAACAGGTTCATCTGCTGGATTACCAGCTGGGCGTATGAGCAAGTCGGAATGGGATAAGCTTAACGAATTCCTTAAACCACAAGGTGTGAAACTAACAGAAAGCAATAGTTATATGTATTTTACAAAAATCGGTAACTCTTTAACTTCTGCAAAACAGCAATTGTTAAATCTCGGATTTAGAGAAACATCAAATGGTGTGTTGATATCTGATAAATATGAAACCATTTTTTACGATGAATTTAATGCAATAGTGAATAAAAAAGCAATAACTATGTCGCTAGATGGTTCCTCAGATGGCCGCCAAATTGTTGTCGCAATATCTGATGATGACGCCAGTAAATTGGGTTTACATTGGTCCGATACCGAGAACGATTTCTTAATACCAACATCTGAAAATGCGAGCAATTTAAGTCGACTTGGTGATTTCATATCACAACGCAGACAACTAACCAACATACATGGCAATCCAGTGTATGTAACAGAGTTTGGTGCCCGTTCTGGTCGTCCAATAGTCATGGTAGAAGTCAAAGGTCGTCAAATTCCTTTTTACATTTCCACGGGCTTGGCCGGCAAAACAACAGTACCAACTGGCAAATGGGAATTTTTCGCTGGGATAGGGCCCACAAATTGGTTTAATAAAGGTTCCTTACGGGACGTTGAAAATCATTATGACTCGCAAGAGTTAAGACAAATTGCCAACGCGCTAGACAATCAGATCGGTGATTTACGCAACATGAAATATTTCTTAAATTCAAGTGGCAGACACGCATACCGTGGACAAGGTTTCGTTGGTACGATTGAAAATGCTCCTGAACTTTCAAACAACATTATTAATTCTGGTTTTAATTATGCACCAGGTGTAAACGGTTCTTCGGCACCAACACGAAACATTATAGATATCACGGAATGGTTAAGGTCATTATAAAAAATTCATCTTTTTTTTGGGGTTAATTTATGATATAATTCAAAACATGAGAAAAAGAATTTTTATTTTACCATTACTGTTGTGTGCGGCCGCAATCGGCGGGGCGCACGCATCTGAAAGCGAATATGAATGGGACGACGCAACAATAACATACGACCCGGCCGCCGATGCCGTCGCCACTGGTGGCACAGAAATTTATAGCGACGAACAAACAACCGTCTATATCGACACACCCGATTCGGGCAACACCGGCACATCGGGTGTGGAACAAACATCCAGTGACCAACGCGTTGAAATCAATCGCGGCAACGGGTATTCAATTGTTGCAACCAACACCGATGGTCAACAAAGTGTTCAAATAAATCACGGCGGCCTTACATTAAACACGCCACGTGGCAAAACGAATCGCACAATGGCGACGAATCGCGCCGCGGGTTATTCTGCGGCAAACTTGACACCGATGCGCAATGCAAAATTGCTTTCGATAAAGCCGGCACCGATTGACAATCGCCCACCGGTTTGGGACGGAACGAACGGGAACTATCAACCCAAATCGTATGTCAAAACCGTTGATTGGCGAAACGGCGTTCCGATTTGGGACGATTCGATTTCTGATTACCGGACCAAGGATTTTCGCGATTGGATGTTAAAGCGTTTGCCGGAACTTTATATCCGCGATTCAGACGACACGGAATTGGTGACACTTTATAACGAAACGGTCGAAGATATCAACGCAACCAACGCGCGTATCGAAGAATTACTTGGTAATACCCAGACCCAAGGGGACGCCACAACCGACATTCAAACATGCGACCGTGACCCAGATATTGCAATGACAACGACATTCCGCACGCCTTGCAACGAACGCTATACGGCCCAGGATTTAACGATTCCGGTTCAAAACGCGTTTGGTGCCGGCGTTATTGGCATTGATGACGGTTGCCCATTTGAAACGGAAACCGAATGCAACATTTGGCGGCGCAAACCCGTTATCCGCGAAACCGTTTCCCCGCGCAGTCCGCAAATCCGCGCCATAAATATGTCGGAAATTATTTTCACCGTGAACCAGACGGGCGATTTAGATGCGAATTCTGTGGCGGCGGCACCGTTACTGGAACGCTATAAAATGTTGATGCGTTCGGCGGCGGCGTGTTGCACCGAAGGTATGAAGTATTCGTTGAAACAGGCCGGCGCATCAGACGGATTGATTTATAAATTTTTGGCGGACGATGCAAATTTCTATAACATCGGCGGTCGTTGTTTAATGATGTCGGACGCGGAAATCGATGAAAAATATTCCGGCACCGCAACGGCGGCAACTATCGCGGACGTCCGCAATGGATGCCTGTGCCGCGGACGGCAATGGTTCAGTGCTATGCTTGCGCCGTTTGTTGATTTGTGGAATATGAGTCCGGAATTCGAAGCATCACCATTTTATTGGACATACATTGATGGCCTGCAACGCGAAGTGACGGTCGCAATCAATGACGATGTTCAAAATGTTTTGGATCAAATCGCCACCTGCCCGTAAAGTGGAAAGTGTAAGTGTTAGTGAGTAGTGGTTTTTAATATTTTTATAATTACAAAATTATTCCAGAAAGCAGAGTTCCCCTCCTGTGGAGGGGTGCCTAGTGGAACTGGGCGGGGTGGTTAGAAAATATGAAATAAATAACGAATACTCTAACCACCTCCCCCTTCGGGCACCCCTCCAATCAATCCCCCGCAAAATTTTTCAAATTTTGTGGGGATTGGGAGGGGAACTTATCCCCGCACAGAAAAGATTAAAGAACTAAATTTTGATAACTAGTCTTATATCATCCCGGCTTTTGCCGGGATAATAATTAGTTTTTCTCTGGATGACAACAATAATAAAAAATTCCACCAGATTAGATGAAGAAAATTTTAGAATTTACATTAAATGGCAATCACCATCTACAAAATAACTCGCCACATCATCTTCTTCTGCTGCCTTTGCTTCCTCAACAATGTCTCCAAGATCTTTATATCTGGTATAAAAGTAGTCCCTATTATTGCGATCCGCCCCCCAACTAGTTATTGGCATACCCTCTGCTTTTAAAAATCTAAGAAAATCTCCAATATCCTCACATTCCGACCTTGTAACATTCTTGCACCGAATGCTTTTATCGTAACCAGTCACCTGCACCATGCTTTCACTATAGTTTTCTATCTCGTATTTTATCTCTATTTCCTTGCCATATGCCCAACATGCGGCCCCTAAACCACGATCATCGTCATTGTTACCAAATTCTATCACCCTGTAGTCGAGATCTCCAGTCTTGAACGCATATTTGCTATCACCAAGATACTTTAATTCCGTAATATTGGTATACATTACATTCTTTACAAATCTTTCTATTAATAATCTTGCATATGAATTTTCAGGTTTGTTTACTTGCCAAGCCGATATACAATACGTATAATCTCCAGCGGAGCATGGGTCAATCCGCACGCAGGCTTGGGTCTTTTCAACCCATACGTATTTATCTGGATGTTTTTCGCAAAGGGCTTTACGATCACTTAAACTCGGCGCCGCACATGCCGAACCAATTACCGCCAATCCGGCGATTACTGACAACAAAGTTTTTTTCATTTTTTCTCCTTTTGGTTTTGTTGTTTGTTTTGAATTAGCATTCACACCCATACTCTGCGGCTTCATCTGAAAAATCCACACAGTACAAAGTTCTACATTCATCATTTCCCTTTTGTTCATTTGATCGCGTATCGGCTTTTATACCTGCGACCCCCGAACCACCGCCACCGTACCCACCACCGTTTTTTGATTGTTCAATTTTTTTGATTTCATTATGCAGTGCGATATTTCCAACAACACCAACACCCGTCGCGCCCAGCGTTGCAACACCGGCGATTTTGAATTTGCGCGTGTTTTCTTCGCACGCGTCCAATTCCGCCTGTAATGCGTCACGACGTTGTTGCAATTCATGAATTTGCATATCGATATAGTCCGTTTCTGCGTGCACCGCACAGCACGCGAACATTCCAATCAAAATCACAATTTTATTTTTCATTTTGTTTTGCGTTCGCTTTTTCTTTTTTAAGGTTATTTAGTTTTACACCCTGCACTATTGCCGCGGTGCCGGTTGCAACCGTTCCCGCCGCACCAATCCATGTCGCCGTGCGCCAATTTTTATTCTTTCGTTTGCATTCGGAAAGTTTGATTTCAAGTTCACTTACTTCACGTTTCAATTTCGAAAGTTCCATTTGCCGCGCCATATCATCGGGCACATTCGCATCGTCCGCCCGCACCGCCACTGGCGAAAATAGAATTAAAAAAATCACCAAAACTTTTTTCATACTCTCTCTTTTTTGTCATGGCGGTCCTGAAACAAGTTCAGGATGACAACCATTTCTTTTTTTGTCATTCCGGACTTGACCCGGAACCCTATTGCGGCTCGGGGGCCGCAATGACAAAGATGTATTTATTACCAAGAAAACCACTTAAACTGCTCTAAGTGGTTGGAGGTTCAGAACTATAATTTTCGGAAAATAGCGCGGATATATTCAACATATTCACCGCCCTCCAACCCATTTTGGTTGGAGGTTTTTTACGTCCCCACGGACACCGAAAATTAGAGGTTCTGACGCCTCAACATGGCAACCCGCCACGTCATACGCATTTTATCACATATTTAACTTTATTCAAAATAAAAAATTTCCAGAGAAAAAAGTTCCCCTCCTGTGGAGGGGTGGCGCCGAACGGCGACGAGGTGGGGGTAATAAAAAAAGAAACATATTTCATTTTCACCCCCACCCCGCCCAGTTCCACTGGGCACCCCTCCGATCATCACCCACAAAATTTTTCAAATTTTGTGGGGATTTGGATGGGAACTTTGGTCCGCAACTTGCCTAACAAGATACCGCCCTGCGGCGGTATGACGACAAAAAACGGCGCGTTCGCGCCGTTTTCACTAACACTGACCACTATACCCTACATCCGCATTGGCATAAGGATGAACAACGCGTCCGTGTCTTTGTTCGTGGACTTGATAATTGTCGGCGAAAGTGGGTCTTGCATTTCCATTTGGAATTTTTCACCTTCGACCTGGCCCGCAACATCCATAAGGAATTTCACGTTAAACGTCACCGTGAACGATGCATCGCCATTATATTCGACATCTAATTCCTGGGTCGCGGTTCCGGCATCAGGACTTGATGCATTGACGACCAATTTGTTCATTGAAAAAGTCAACTGAACGGATTTTGTCTTATCAACACTGGCCACAGAAACCAAATCGACGGCGTTAAGGAATTGCTTGCGATCCATAATCGCGATTTTATCGTTGCCCTTTGGAATAACAACGCGATAGTTTGGATATTGCGCATCAACAAGTTTACTTGTCAAAATCGCCGCCCCGATTGTAAAGCGCGCCTTGGTATCCGAAAGTTCGACATTTACATCGTCAACCGTTGCATCTTCTAATAACTTTGACAATTCGCCAATCACGCGCCGCGGCAAAATCACAGACGGCATTTCCGCAGACCCCGCCGGCGCCGGCATCGCACACAGGGCCATACGTTGCGCATCCGTCGCAACCGCGGTCAATTTGTTCGAACCGTCGTCATTTGCAATATGGAAATAAATACCGCCCAAATGATAACGCACATCATCGGTCGGAATCGCGAACTTTGTTTGGTTAATAAGGTGCGCCAAATCCCCCGTTGTCATTTGAAACTTGGTTGTTAAATTACTGCCCGCCATGGCCGGGAAATTTTCCGCCGGTAATGTTGGCAAATGGAACACGGCGCGACCACTGGACACCACCAATGAATCACCCGATTGCTTGAACGAAATTTCGGCATCGTCCGGCAATTTGCGCACAATGTCATACAGCATCTGAACCGGCACGGTTATCTTACCGCCCAATGTCACATCCGCTGCAACATGTTCAATCAATTCCAAATCAACATTTGTCGCAGACAACACCAAATCGTCCGAAACATCCAACTTTACATTCATCAAAATCGGCAAAGTCGCGCGCTTTTCCACAATCGATTGCATGTGCCCCAGTGCACGAATCAAAACCTGACGAAACACAGAAAATTCCATTTCACACTCCTGTTTGTTATTCCTGTTTCTACATTCTCAGACGGTATTTTATCAAAAAATGCCGATTCGGTGCAAGGGTAAAAGACACGCCCCTACATATTGACAAAAATTATTATTTTGCAGGCTTATCCAAAACGCTGTTTGCCAAATTTTCCGCAGATTCATGCATCCATTCGGGGTCATGACGACGCACGGCCGCACCTTTTTCAAGGGCGGTTTCACATGGATGATTATCCGCCAACCAATTTTCCAACAAATCCCCCGCAATCAATCCAACGCCCGCGCCCGCAACAAGTCCCAATCCGCCCGTAATCGGCGCAAGCAACAGCCCAAGCCCCGTTGCCGAAAGCGCCTTGCCCGCGACGGCGGCGCCACTTATTTGAATATCTGGTTCCGCCATATTTCCGGTTATGGTTATTGTGTTCACAACACTGCCGGTGATTGACAACTTTATCCCGCGCACCGGCACGGTCGTAAGCGAAAGGTTCAATGTTTCATCACCTAAATTTATGTCGCCCCCAAGGCGGATATTTATCGCATTTGTTTCAATGGCAACACTGTTTTTCACATCCGCCACACCATCGCGCAGCATCAGATTCGCCACCGCGCCGGTTATGGTCATTTGATTATACTTTTTATCGGACGTAAACATATCTTGGATACTGTGCCGCAATGTGGTAAGGAAATCTGCACCATACATATACGAAACCAATTCAGAATGCGCATAACCCTGCGCAGTTGAATACACGCGCACCGGCCCCGTTATTGTATGCATTATGCCCGACATATCAAAACCATCGGCACGCACATATGTTTCAAAACTAAGTGGCAAATCAGATATAAAATTATTTATATTTATTTGTTTTAATATCTGGCCAACTGTGACCCCCGTACCAATTCCGCCCATTTCTAAATACAAATGTCCATCTGGTTCAACCGTTCCATCAATCGCGGCCTTGATGTTCCCGGCGGCAAACACAGTATTCGCATCAACACGAACACGTCCATCGCGTGCAGTAAATTTTACCTTGAATTTATCAAGCGACAAATTGCGATAAACAATAAATTTTCCCAAATCAACATTTATCGACAATTGATTATCATACATATATTTCCCAAACAGCGACATGTCATGAAAGACGTTTAATTCACGATTTTTTGGTCGCACACCACCGTACAGTTCCGGGAACAATTCTTTCAAATTTATTTTCTTTGATGACAAATTCAAAGTTATATCATGTTTTTTCTTTGCCCAATTTATACTGCCAGAAAATTGTATATCACTGCCCCGCACAGAAATCGACGATTTCCGCAACGTGAATTTTTTTTCGTCCAACACACCCGAAATATCAACATGCATATCCGGCATATTTGGAAAATCAAAATTCAGCAATTTTCCAATCGGACGAATATCCGGGATATCACCTTTGATAACAAAATCTATTGGAATCTTACTTGTCCCCTCTAATGCGACATTTGCCGTCAACGCATCACCATCAGACGAAAAAGCAAAATTCACAGGATAAACTTTTCGTTCCGCATTATATTTATCAAGCGAAATAATAAACGGTATTAAATTGGTTTCGTCTAACTTTATCCACCCACGATATTCACGCGTAGCCGACGCCGCAACATAACGTATATTTATACCCGGAACTTTATATTTTGTTCCCGCAATATCAACAACCAATTTATCAACATTTAACCCACCAAGCCCCGGGTCAACAAACGGATATTCCGGAATTTGTTTTTCGCCCTCTACGGCTGAATCCGGCGTATAGGACGATTTATCATCCGAACCAAGTTTTGGCAAAATTAATTCGCCTTTGGCATCTTTATCAATATAAACCCGCGCATCATTTACACGAACACGTTGAATTGTCGGACGATTCAAAAACAATGAAATTAAATCAAGATTTACCTCTATGGTTTCGGCTTCTAATAAATTTTTATGCTTTGCACCAGCAACATTTGGAACGGCAACATCCCGCATCGTCACACGCGGTCGCAAAGACAACTTCCACGAAACATCGCCCATAATTTCGATTTGCAATCCCGTCGATGTCCGCAACACTTCAAGTAAATTTTTCCGCAAAACATTCATATCCATCTTGGACAACGCCACAACAATTGCAACAATCAACACCGCAAAGAATAAAAATATCGCGCGCGCAAAAACAAAAAATTTTCTTTTTTTCTTTGTCATATTTTTACCCTATGGTAATTCAAATTCCAACAACTTCATAACCGCCGCCATAAAATCTGGCACCGGCGCACGAAAGGTCACCATACGCCCGGTGGACGGATGTTGAAATGTAATTTTATACGCAAACAAAAACAAATTACTTGTTGCGAACAAAGATTCCAACCCATCCGGCATTTTCTTATTTCGCCCATAAAGGTCATCGCCAACAATCGGCGCGTTCAACACAAACGCGCTATGCAGGCGTAATTGATGTGTGCGCCCGGTCTTTGGCGAAAACGCGACCCAGGTCAACGCCCCACCAACACGCGACAACACACGATATTCCGTAATCGCATGAACGGGACGCGCGCCCGTCCCATTTTCACGTTCCGGGCCATCAAACACACGGCCCTTTAATAAATAATCATCAATAACGCCATGCGAATTTTTCACATCACCATTTAGCAAAGCAACATATTCCTTTTTTGCGTTTTTACTTTGAAACGCACGCGACAGCACCTGTGCCGCCTTTTGATTTTTTGCAACAACCAATAAACCACTGGTTTCCTTGTCCAAACGATGCACAAGTGAAATTTTATAATACGGGAATAACGCCGCCGCCATTTTATCGATTGATTTTCTAATACCACTTCCCCCTTGGACGGCAAGACCGGCGGCCTTGTTAAAAACGACAATATCATCATCATTATAAATTATCGCGTGGCGCAATTTTTCCAAATCTGACAAAGAAAACTGTTCCCCGGATTCGGTCTTTTTTGGAACTTCGGCAAATTTACGAATCGTTGGCGGAATGCGAATAACATCACCGGTATGTAAAACTTCGGTCCCCTTGCAACGTGCCGAATTCACACGCAATTGCCCACCACGACAAAGCCGATAAAATTCACGATGCGGCATTGATGGAAAATTTCGTCCGAACCACCGCAAAAGCCTTGTTCCATCTTCCACCGCCGAAACAGTCACGGAATCCGCCATCGGAATTATTCACCATAAGTTATTTTGACGACATTTTTACCATCTTCCATCCGACAATTACCACTTGCCCCGCTCTGTTTACCATCGGTTGCCAAAAAACCAACCGAATCGGACCATGCCTTGGTTATAAAATATTCGCAATCATTACGGGACAAACCATTTATTGTCACAACAAATTGCCGATAGTTTGCCGGGTCAACCGCCAATTCATACGTTCCACCATACGGGTTTTTTGGCGACATACCAATTGCACCAAATATCGTCGTGTTATCTATGTGCGAAAAATCATCATATTCACCAAGCAATTGACGCACGCCAGTCACCATTTGCAACACTTCTTCGTTTACCGTATTGCGTTTTTGCGTCCGCATCGCGGTGGATATAAGTCCGATTGCACCAACCGTCAACACACCCATGATGGCAAGCACCCCCAACATTTCAATCATTGAACGTCCAGATTCCATTTTCATTTTTCAATCCTTTATTTGCTATTTAATTTCTTTTATTTTATCATAAAAGATATGAATATTCAATTCTGTGATTTAATAAAAAACGCGCCAAATTCCCCCGGCATTTACCGCATGTATGATGCGGACGGGAATTTACTTTATGTTGGCAAGGCTAAAAATCTATCGAATCGGTTGCACCAATATGTTGATATTTCAAAACTGGAATTACATAAACAGGTTATGCGCACACTTGTCGCACGCGTCGAATGGGAAATCACACCTACGGAATCGGATGCACTTATACTTGAAGAAAAAACAATAAAAACCGAAAAACCAAAATATAATATAATGCTAACCGATGGGAAAATGTATCCTATGTTGGCACTTACCAATCATAAATACCCACGTTTATTAAAATTCCGCGGAAAAATATCCCAACGTCGCGATGTATACGGCCCATATCCGTCGGTTCACGCATTAAATGACACAATAAAAATGATTCAAAAGGTTTGTCGTATTCGAACATGCACTGATACATTTATGAAAAATCGCGCACGACCATGTCTGCTTTATCAAATTGGCCGATGCAGCGCACCATGCACACAAGATGTTCCGGGTTATGACGAAAATGTAAAACTTGCACGACGGATTTTGACGGGCGACAGCGAACCAATCATAAACGAATTATCGACACAAATGAAAATATGTTCGGAAAAAATGGATTTTGAAAACGCCGCAATTTTACGCGATAAAATTTCCGCAATGACAAAAACATCAATTCGCGGTATACGCACGAATCCGCCGTATAGAGCAAATTCAGAAACCGATTGGAATGACACAATAATTGAAATGGAAAAATGGATTGGTAAAAAAATAACCTATGCCGGCGTGTTTGATAATTCACATTTGTTTGGAACAAATCCCGTTGGTGCGATGATAACATTTGGCCACGACGGTTTTATAAAATCTGGGTATCGGCATTTCAAATTACGCGACCGCGCACGCGCCGGAAACGATATTGCGATGATGGCGGAATTTGTGGAACGCGCCGTCCAAAACAGTCCTGAAATCGATTTAATAATTGTTGATGGCGGTCGTGCCCAGTGGAACATCGCGCACCAAACGGCACCGAACATCCCGATTCTTGGCGTGACCAAGGGCGAAGTCCGAAACGGTGACGAACATTTTATAATGCCGGACGGCACGGAATATCGCGACATGCCAAAAGATTCAAAGTTATTTTTATTATTGCGCCGCGTTCGTGACGAAGCACACCATTTCGTCATAACATATCATCGCACCACCCGCGCCAAGGCAATGACCGGGTCGTGTCTTGATGAAATCGAAGGCATTGGCCCAACGAGAAAAAAATTATTATTGAATCATTTTGGTTCTGTGCGTGCAATTATGGATGCCGACATTCAAACACTAAAACGCGTTCCGGGCCTTGGCGGCGCGGCGGCAAAAAAAATATACGAACATTTTCATTGATATATGATATAATACAAAGACATATAAGGAGTTAAAATGGAACATCTTACAAATGGTTTATGGGCACTTGGAATTTTCGTCTTATTATGGATGACGGGAAAACTAGTAAGATATATAATTAAACAAAAGGAGAACAAAATGAAATTTTTTGTAAACTTTTTATCGGCTTTTAGAATTTTTGCATCTTTTGCAATCATTGGAACATTGATGTCGGGAATGTATATGACGACACTTATATTATTTTTAATCGCGGCACTTACCGATTTCTTTGACGGATACCTTGCACGCAAATATGATGTATGCACGAAACTTGGCGGGGTTATGGATCATATCGGTGACAAGTTATTGGTCGTAAACACATTTGTATTATTATGTATTATGATGCCGGTTTGGTTTACGGTAATTCCAATTATAATAATGATTGCGCGCGAATTGTATATCAGTGGCCTGCGCGAATTTTTGGGCACGCAAAAGATTCCTATGCCCGTTCCACACGCACGTTTTTCAATGGGAAAAATCAAAACCGCGATGCAGATGATTTCGATAACCGCGTTCCTTGCACTGTTCGCGCTTGGTGCATCCATAACCGGCACATCAGACGGCACCGCATTGGTCTATGCAATTTACGCATTACCAAACATTGGTATATTTGCACTTTGGTTTGCATTGGTGGCAAGTCTTTGGTCCGCTGTTTCATACACGCGTGATTTTGCACAAAAACTAAAGAAAATAAAATAAGAAAAAACGCGCCGATTTTTCGGCGCATTTTTTTGCCCTATACGCCGGTTTCCGGCGTATAGACAGATTTAAAACCAACCTTTTTTCGCACTTTTTGTATCGGCAAATTCGGTTAAAATCTTCTTTTGTTTTTCGGTAAGTTTTGTTGGAATTACAACACCGATACTGATATATAAATCACCGAATGATGACCCACGCCCCGTCGGCATACCATGTCCGCGCACACGTAATTTTTCGCCCACTTGCGTTCCCGCCGGCACCTTGACCGATAATTTTTTATCATCAATTGTTTCGATTTCTATTTCACCGCCAAGCGCAAGTGTTGTAAACGGCAAATCGACATGCATAATCAAATTTGCACCGTCGCGTTCAAAGCGGTTATCCGGCTTCACACGCACATCCAGGTAGAAATCGCCCGCGGGACCACCGTTCACGCCGGCTTCGCCCTGACCCGCCAACCTTAGCCGTGCGCCATCTTCGATTCCCGCCGGAATTTTCACATCAATCGTTCGGTTTTTATGCACCGCACCCGTCCCATCGCATTCAGAACATTTTTTATCGATTTTATGCCCAAGTCCATTGCATTCCGGACACGGTGTTTGCATTGCAAAGAAACCACGTTGCATATTCACATACCCCGTTCCATGACAACGCGGGCAAACGGGCGCCGGTTTTCCATCCGCCGTTCCGTATCCATTACATTTTTCACATTTTACATTACTTGCAAATTTCACAGTATGCGTTTTTCCAAAATACGCGTCGCGCAAACTTATCACCACTTCGTCCAGTAAATCACGTCCGCGTGCCTGGGCACTTTGACCGCCGCGCGCAGCCCCATCAAACCCACCAAAACCGAATCCACGCATCGCTTCGCGCAAAATATCTTCCATGCCTGCGCCACCGCCCATATCAAAGTGGAACGCCCCGTTTCCAAACGGATTTCCACCCATTCCGGCCGACGCACCATTTCCACCCGCGAACGCCGCGTCACCATATCGGTCATACGCCGCACGCTTTTGCGGGTCTTTTAGTATATCAAAGGCGTTATTTACTTCCTTGAATTTTTCTTCGGCGGTTTTATCCCCCGGATTCTTATCAGGATGATATTTTAAAACCAATTTATGATATGCCTTTTTAATATCGGCATCCGACGCATCGCGCGCCACACCCAAAACTTCATAAGGATTTTTATTCATTTTTATACGTCCGTATTTCTATTTAAACAAAATATAGTCCGCGTTTTAATAAAATCAAGCCCCTAAAATTCTTATTTATGGGCTTGCACCGAACAAAATTATGGTATAATAATATGGCTATGACAGAACAAAACTCACATTCTTATGATGCATCGGATATCCAGGTACTGGAGGGGTTAGAACCCGTCCGTCTGCGCCCGGGAATGTATATTGGTGGCACGGACGAAAAGGCATGGCACCATTTGCCGATTGAAATTATGGACAATTCGATTGACGAAGCCGTCGCCGGCTTTGCCAAGAAAATCACCGTGAATTTAATTGATTCTAAAACAATTGAAATTACCGACGATGGTCGCGGAATCCCGGTTGCCGAACATCCAAAGTTTCCCGGCAAATCCGCACTGGAGGTTATACTTACCACACTGCATTCGGGTGGCAAGTTTAATAATAATGTTTATAAAACCAGTGGAGGCCTGCATGGCGTGGGCAGTGCGGTTGTCAATGCGTTATCATCCGAAATGGTTGTGACGATTGCGCGTGACGGTTACGAATGGCACCAATCTTTTTCCCGTGGCAAACCCACAACAAAAATGTCGCGTGGCAATCCGTCCAAGGCGCACGGCACACGTATCCGCTTTACCATTGATGACGAAATTTTCGGCGAATCGGCGGTTTTCAAACCGATAAAAATTTACCGCATGGCACGTGCCAAAGCATTCCTTTCACGCGGGGTGAAAATTGATTGGCACTGTGCGCCCGAATTACTTACCGCCGACATGGAAATTCCGACCGACACAACATTTTACTATCCGAATGGCGTCGCGGATTTCTTGGATGAAAAGACCCGTGACAAGCCAAAGATTTTACCGAAACTTTTTTCCGGCACCGTTGATTTTCCGGACGATTCCGGCCGTGTGGAATGGGCGCTAACCTTTTTAACTGATGAAAACGGCGCGGCATCTGACGATGGATTTTTCGCATCATATTGCAACACCATCGCAACAATTGACGGCGGTACACACGAAACCGGGTTCAAATCTGCAATCACCCGCGGGATAAAGGCGTATGGGGAAAAAGTAAATAACAAATCTGCAGCGAATATAATCGGCGAAGATGTGTTCGATTCGGTCGCGGCGATTGTTTCCGTGTTCTATAAAACACCACAATTTCTGGGTCAGACCAAAGAAAAACTTTCCAACCCTGAAATTGCAAAATATACGGAAAACGCGCTGCGTGACCCATGGGAAATGTTTTTGGCATCAGACCCGAAAACCGCGAACGCATTACTTGAATTTATTGTCAACCTTGCCAACGCGCGCATCCGCGTGAAACAGGTGAAAGAGGTTGCACGCAAAACCCCGACCAAACGCATTCGTATGCCGGCGAAACTTGCCGATTGTTCCAAGCACGGTGTCGCCGGAACAGAGTTGTTTATTGTAGAGGGCGAATCGGCGGGTGGCACCGCAAAACAGGCACGCGACCGCGCAACCCAGGCGATTATGCCACTGCGCGGCAAGGTGTTAAATGTCGTATCAAATTCGGACGAAAAGTTTGGCAACAACCGCGAACTAAATGATTTAATCGATATTATTGGTGCCGGCACCGCCAAAAATTGGGACGATGCAAAATTGCGTTATGATAAAATAATCATCATGACCGATGCCGATGTCGACGGAAGCCATATTGCATCATTGTTGATGACATTCTTTTACCAATTTATGCCACAATTGATATACGGTGGGCATTTATATTTATCTTGTCCGCCATTGTATAAATTGACGCACGGCACCGAATCGTTCTATATCGATTCCGACGAAGAACTTGAAAAACTAACATCTGGGAAATATAAAAATAAAAAGGTTGAAATATCGCGGTTTAAGGGGCTTGGGGAAATGATGCCGAACCAGTTAAAGGAAACAACAATGTCGCCGAAAACGCGCCGTCTGGTCCGGGTTGATTTACCCCCACGCACGGACGAAGGCGCCGAAGACACGGAAAAAACCCGCACGATTGTTTCGGAACTTATGGGTAAAAAACCGGAATTCCGTTTCCGCTTTATCACCGAACACGCCCAATTCGTCAAAGATTTATTTGTGTAATATATTGACACCACATTTTTTTGCGTTATACTTTCACGCGTTTGTGAACAGAAAAAACAAAAAGGGGACGAATAATGCCAAAAAACAAACCATTATACAATTGCGTATATTATGTAAATTTACCGAAACTTACGGAAAACCCGGCACATTGGTCTGAACACAAGGAACTGCCAATTTGCAAAATCGAACATGGCAACGAAATAAAAACCGGCAAAACCCCGGACGAAATAATAACAACCATAGATTGCCCAAGTGTGCATGTAAAGGCGATTATCGCACACAGTGCACTGTTCAATGACAAACATCCGTGTATGGTCCTTGAATATCAACGTCCAATCGATTCAGTACCACAAACAAAAACATGGATGCTTCGTGTATTCCCCGATGGTGGTATTGATACCAAGAATCCAAGTCTTGACCATGAAACATTTACAGATATTCAACATCAGGTGGAAATACGAAACCGGATGTTCTATCCGAAAAACACCAAAAGAAAATAGAAAAAAATCCCGAAATTCGGGATTTTTTCTATCGCATTCCAACGGTAAAATCATCACCATATTCGGCAACGGTCTGCCCCCCGATGGCACAATATAAATCTTCGAACCCTTTCTTAATTGATTCTTTTTAACAAGTTTACTGGTCACAATTCCGCCAAATCAACATTATCAAAACCTGTGGCCGCGCCTTGCGTGTCCGCCGATCCAATAAAAACAAGTTCTTCTATATCATCCGCCACTTTCTGCACATCCGCATATATTTTTTTGTATTCGGCTTCACACCCATTATGCAACCCTATGCTGGTACTACTGCCTGTATCAAAAAACAATTGAATTTTCGCATTTTGCCCCTTTAATGCAATACCATCGGTTCCGTCTCACTTAACTTCCCTATCAACCTTGGCACAAATATAATTGCCTACTTTATAATCCTTTGGCGTTGCCATCGCGCCCAAACTTATTCCAAACAAAACCATAAAAAACACAAGAAGTTTCTTCATTCTCTCGCTCCTTACTTTTCCCTATATTCTATCACAAAAAGTGCGAAAGACAAAACGATTACTTATATTCATCAATCATTTGCGAAAGTTGTGCGGACAAAACCAAATCATTTAATTTCAATTTTTCGATTCTATCAATTCCATACATAACGGTTGCATGGTCACGCCCACCAACATATTGCCCGATTTCACTAAGTGACAATCCGGTTGCATTTTTAAGCACGACCATCATCATTTGCCGCGCCAAAACCAACGCGCGCGCACGCCCCGTTCCACAAACCGCATCATATGACACACCCAATTTTTCACACATGGATTTCACAATTGCAATTGGCGAATGTGATTTTTTAAGTGTATCCGCCAAAATGCGTTCCGCGACATTTTCATCAATTGCTTCACCCATGATTTCACGGTACGCACTTATTTTATTTAACACACCCGCAATCACATGACCATCGGAAAGTATGCGCCCGGCAATCATATTTGCAACCACCGAATCAACACCCGCGCGTTCAAACATCTTTGCACGAACCGCGCGCGATGGTGCCACGACATCCGCAACCAATCCCGATGCCAAAAGTGATTGCGCCCGATGATCAAAACCGGTTAAATTACTTGGCGCCGCATCCGCAACCAAAACGATATTTTTACCCGCCCCGCGCAAATCAATAATCAATTGCAAGAATTCATCACATGTCGCGCGTTTACCAGATAAAACCTGAACATCATCCATAATAAATGTATCACAATTGCGACAGTAATCTTTGAACGCAAAAATTGTGCGGTCATGCAACGCGCGCGCAAATTCCGAAACAAATTGCGCCCCCGACATCATAATCGTGCGCCCACGCGCCGCCGAATTTATGCACCGCGCAAGCAAAGATTTCCCACAGCCCGCCCCCCCATAAATAAACAGCGGTGAAAACGTCGCCGTCCCCGCCGCCATTTTTTTACACGCCGACACAACAAACGAATTTTCTTCGGACAAAACAAAGGAATCAAAATCGCCGGCGTCATTTGTTGTGGCCGGCGCAGTATATGTTTGCGAATTATTGTCGTTCGCGGTTTTGACCATACGCGGTGCAACATTTGCAACAGAAATACGCACCGTCAAACCATACGTGGCCGCAACCGCATTTAATATATTTGAATACGTTGTTCTGACAAAATCTGCGGTAAATTGATTGGGGGCATTAAACACCAATTCAGAATCCGACACGGTTATACCCAACGGCGCAATCCACGAAGTAAAACAGGCCGCATCCATTTTGGTCGCAATACATTCGCGTATTGCATCCACCGAAACCTGTTTGTTAAGAATTGCCACCTGCATGCCGTTTCTCCTTTCCTTCCTTTCAAAGAGTTTCCTGCAAAGTCCCCACGCGAAGTATGCAAAAGCCACCCGCATAAAAACGTCAAACCCAATCACCCAATTTTATTTGACGCCTTTTTTATGTTCCCTACACTCTACTCTCTCGCTGATACTATTTAATTTTTAAACCAACCTTTCTACGCAAAACAATTTATAAAATTGAATTTCATTTGCAACCAAATCTTCACCAATTTTTTGAAATTTATTTTTTGACACGATTCGTTTTTACCCCCGATTTCCGCGCTTTGTATATACACTGTATAGACACAACTTTTCCTATAAACGAACGTATCCATTATCTTGTTTTTCAATCAAACCTTGCAATTCCAAAATTACAAGTTCGCGTTTAATTTCCGAAATATTTTTTCCGACAATTTCTGCCAATACAGATTCTGACAGTGGAACGGTTCCGATTTTATCCAAAATTTCATTTTCAGATTCGGATTTTTTCAGATTTTTTTCTTTTGCTTTATCATCGGCAAAGAAATCCGACACACCTTGGCACAAAATCGCCGCGCCCGACCGAATCAGTGAATTTGGTCCTGCGGCGCGGGAATCGGCGGGATGTGACGGCACCGCATAAACCGTGCGACCATATTCGCGGGCAAATTCGGCGGTTTTCATACTGCCCGATTTCAAATCAGCTTCAGATAATATAAGTTTTTCACCAATTCCGGCAATAATTCTATTTCGTTGCACAAAATTCGTTCCCTTTGGTACAAATCCGATTGGCATATCACTGACCACCGCGCCACGTTCCAAAATTTCGTAATAAAGTGATTCGTTTTCAAGCGGCCAAATATAATCCACCCCACCCGCCAACACCGCAATGGTATTCGTCCCCCCACGCGCACGCAGTGCCCCAATATGCGCCGCCGAATCGGTTCCAATTGCCATGCCCGACACAACACATATATTATGTTCCGCGAATGCCGTCGCCATATTCGCCATAAATTCCATTCCGGCCGCCGTTGCATGCCGCGTTCCAACCATCGCAACCGATTCGTGACGCAGTGTTTCGATATTTCCCCGCACGGTTAAAATCGGCGGATGATTTTTCACGCGCCGCAACGCGTTCGGATAATATTCATCCGTATCAAAGACAAACTTTATATCCATACGCGCCGCCGCGTCAATTTCCCGCATAACCGCATCACGCAATTCCACCGGCGGACACAGCGATTCAATCACCGCACCAACCGACCCGAATCGGCGCAGCAATTTTTCATACGCAACCGGACCAATTCCCGGCGACCGCAGAACCAAAAGATGTTCAAATAATTCATCCATATCGCACATACTATACATTTTGTCACAAATCACAAGAAAAAACACCCGATTGGGTGTTTTATACATTTATATGCGTTATACATTATTGTATGGCAAGCAACTGGTCATAGTCGAATTCGTCGCACTTACTGTATGTGCCACCTGTTTTCGACTTATAATCGTCACATGCCTCTTTGAAGTTACGCAATTCGGCCATAAACTCATCATAACGTTTCTTATCACTTTGTTTCAAAGAAGACAATTGGGTCTTTAACAATTGGGCCTTTTGTGATTCCGACAGTTTTTCATTCTTTTGCCCTTGGACCTTGCCACCAATAAGTTTATTTCCAAACAGTTCCATCGCCCCAACACCAACCGCGGCACCACCGACCGCGCCACCAACGGTCGCCCATGTCCGGCCAGATTTTTTCGCATCCAAAATACGTTGGCGCAACATTTCTTCATCGACCCATGAACCACAGTTTATATTGTATCCCCATTGGAAATATTTGCTTGGCATATCGGACATATTCACGCGCCCATCCGCAGATTTCAAATCGACCTTTACAAAGCAAACATTGTTTTCGGGATTTTCCAAATCTTCCTGCATTGTGGCATAACTGTTCGTGTTGCTGTATTTCGATGCCCAAACAAAGGTGTTCCCTATTCCAATATTATTATTCAGACACGCGGCACGTTCCGCATCGCGATTATCTTTTTCCGCATCCGCCGCCGGATAAGACGGTTTTACATCATCATCTTTAATACTCGGGGAACGTTCGGTACTAATCGACACATCCGGCATAGTAATTTGATTTTTCGATGCAACAATCGCCCGCCCCTGCGCGGGTGCAAGACGACTTGCAACCATGCTGGTTGCGCCGACGCGCGGGTCACGCAAATCCGCCATTGCCATACATGGCACGACCAAAAGCGAAACGAATAACAAAGTTTTCATTTGCAAAATCTCCCTCTTATCGTCCCCCATTATACCACAAATTTGGTCAAAAATAAAGCGCAAATAGTTTTATTTAGTGGTGCCATCATTTTTTATCCGGCGTGTAATAATCAGACACTTTGTAATAATTTTTATATTTACCTTTTTCTGATTTATCAATCAAAACAAAAGTATATTCTTGGCTATACGTTGTCACCGTATATGTTTTTGTTTTCGGGACATATGTTGTTGTCGCGCCGGATTTATGCACCGCGCGTTCCCCGTCATGCATGGAACTTTCCGACTCGGTCATCAAAGGTTCATTAACGGTATAACTATTTGTCTGAACATTTTCCTGGCTATCGGAATCAAGAACCGTAAAGAAACTGTATCCGCGCCCATATGCAAATTCAGATATAGATTTTTTGCATTCATTGTCCACAAATCTTGAATCCGCCTTGGTATTACCCGCACAAGATATAGTAAACATTTTTCCATCCAATTCTTCCGACATGCCGTATTCCGCGGGATGTATCGGGTCAATTATTTTATCAACACTTGCACAACCAACCAATAACCCAACCATCAATAAACACATTTTTTTCATATTTAATCCTTTTGTTACACATTTTTATTCTACATTTAATAACCATATTTTTCAACTTTAATCACAACCGATAATTTATTTCAATCTGAATACGGTGCTTATCAAATTCATATATCGGCGCATTTGAATTTCGTTTTGTATATGTATAGCTTATTGATGGATAAATCCGTTTATATTCCAAATATCGACTTGATAACCGCACATATGCCCTGTATGTAGTATCACGCCGCGTGAAATACCCAAGGTCCGCATTTTCCATTATAAAATACTGCGAATCTTTATACTTTGTTTGTCCCAAATCTACCCGCCCCAGCAACGACAACGTCCACGGTAATTCCACAAAATATCCAACCGAATAATTTAACCCATGATTACCATACGATTTTTGTTTTGCGGTAACATTTGTATACGCGACACCAGCAAAGACAAAACTTTTATTATTGATATAATAACGCGGTTGAATATACGTTGAATATTCATTACCCCGCAAAACACTATCCACAAAATCATCATAATAAATATCACGACCATACGACCCACCAATTGATAAATGCACCCTTTTCATCAAATCGAAATCCGCATCCACGCGAACACCCGGCATGGTGTCATAGTATTCGCCACCATACCATCGCAATTGTGCAAATGGTTGAACACTAAACTCGCCAATTCCATCAATTATGTAACGCGGTCCGGCGGCGGCATAGAAAGTATATTCATCAAACCTGGACGTTGCAAAATCCAACGCGTAAAGTGACGCACTGGTTTTAATTCCAAAATGTTCGGTCAGTTTTATATAGTAGTCACCACCCACATTATATTGCAAACCGATACCGCCCGACCTATCTTCCAATTGCCGGCAAAGCGGCCCGACAATTGTGTTTATACATTCTTCGGGCCGGCCGGTGGCATAGTTTAAATTTGAATCCGGAACAACAGAAAAACCACTAAATACATCCCAACTTTTATATTTACGCACCATATTCAAATAATTTCGCACCAATTGTTGTTCCGCATCCGACAAACTTTTATCCGCCAACACCAGGCGGAAATTAAAATCTGCACTGGTGTACCGACCCGACGCGAAATATGTTTTTGCTAATTCCATACGAACAAATGTCGCCGCGGGATATTGATTTAATATCGTTAAAAAATCTTGCTCTGCCGCATCATAATTACCGTGCGCCAATTCAACACGCCCCATTTCAAACAACGCAACCATTCGTGCATTTTCATCATCGCTTTTTATGATATCGTCCAAAAGTTTTGATGCCGAATCTAAATTACCATTGTTCACCATCGCATTGGCAATCGCCAATGCCTGCGTATCATTTAGTTTTATTGTTTTTTGCGCAGTGGCCTGTTTGGCAAATCCATTAGATACACCAAACAAGACAACCACGCACAAACAAAATAAAAATCGCAAAATTTTACACACCACAATTATTAATGCGAACCACCAAACGCACCATATATAGCAAAATCACCTGCTGTACCGCTATCAATATAATCATCACCAAAGTGCATCTCATATGTTCCTGCGGCCTCTTGAACATAACCATTTTGCAAATGCTCTGTTGTAAAATTTGCATTGGTTCCATCAACTTCATATGTTCCAGTGGTCATATTAAACCCAGTGTACGAATCATTAGTCCCAGATACAGTCACGGTGCTACTATCACCATCCCCCTGCACAATATTGAACGTGTAATAATTATCAAAATCTAATGTCAATTCCGGATGTATCGGATTATAAGTATAGGTAGCGTCTCCTCTTAAATAATTCACACCTCCAACATTGTTATTAGGATTAACCAAATATGCTAATGCCCCACCAGTAAATGTTGTCCCTGATAAAGGTGTATATAAATTTGCACCTATACCTTCACGATTATGTATATAACCCGACGGCGGATTAGTAGAAGCATAAAAACAATTACCTGAAACTATATTACAACTACTGTGAGTTCCATAATTTACCAACTGCATTTCTTTTTCATTAACAACGTGATGCTCTGTCTGTTCCCCATAAAAATGCTCATTGTATGTATAACGTTTATGTCCATCTTGCGATGGCCAATTCACATCAGTCTCAACAAAATCTGTATATGTTCCGCTATCAGCAATAACATTATCAAAATATTCTTTAAAATTACTGTAATCTGTTTGATTATAAGAATCAACAACGGACGATACTGGCACCATATTGACTGTTCCGCCGCCCCCACCGCCACTGTTACATGCCGCCAATGCCAACGCTGATAAAAAAGTTAAAGTTTTTTTCATTTTATTTCCCCTTTTGGGTTAAAAAATTAATCCGCCCAAGAAAGAGCGGTCGGGGAGTTAGTAGTAACACGTTAATGTTCTGTCGCTTTTCGGTTTCCCGTATTATATAGCAAACAGCCCCCAACCATATAACAAGTCGGGGATATCAACGATGCAAAAAGCATCAAAAACACCAGATTACGATGCTTTCGCACCGAACGTGTGGGTCTACTACAACCCCGAACCCAATCTCTTGGATTCACTGAAATTATACCATATTATTTAATCAAATCAAAGAAAATGATGTGCAAAAAACAACACACTATTTCTTCCATTTCCATGTAATTTTTGATTCGGTGCCACCAACCAGGCGCCCAATGTTTTCCAAATGCCGATACAGGCAAAGCGCCGCCATCGCCAAAAATGCAAACCCAACACCCGTTGAAATTGCAAAACCCAACACCGGCGCAAGGCAAAACACGACGATTGCCCCCAGTGACGAATACCCAAACCCCAAGGCCACAACCAACCACTCAATTCCGCAAATAATAAACATCAACGGATTGACGGCCAAAAAAATCCCAAACAGGCACGACACGCCCTTGCCCCCATGAAAACGCAACCAAACCGGGAAACAATGTCCAACCATCGCCGCAAAACCGCACCAGGCACCAAACGCCACACCGCCAATCCAATTTCCGATTAAAACCGCCACGAACGCCTTGGCCATATCCAACACCCACACACTGATGGCAAGTCGCAATCCCCCCGCCCGCAACGCATTTGTGGCACCGGTATTACCACTGCCAACACGGCGCAAATCGCCGTAACCGAACAACCGCGCCAACAACAAACCGCATGGAATACTGCCCAACACATAGGCCGCCAAAACACCAACAACATATAACATTGTTATTTTTCCTTGATTTTATCTTTGTTTACTATAAAATATACCAGAAAACCAAAATAAATAAAAGGAAAATAAAGTGGCAAACCACAAATCATCTAAAAAAAGAGTATTGGTAACTGCAAAGAAAAACGCGGTAAATACCGCCCGACGCAGTGCCGTTAAAACCGAAACCAAAAAGGCCATTCGTGCCATCGCATCTGGGGACAAGGCCGCCGCGGTCACCGCGGTGCGCAGTGCCGAAAGCAAAATGATGAAGGCCGCCGGCAAAACAATGCCAAAAAAACGCGCCTCGCGCAAGGTTTCGCGTTTAACACGCGCCGCCGCAAAATTGGCCTAGCAGTTCCCCTTTGCTGGCGAAGGGGTGGTGCCGAACGGCACCGGGGTAGTGGTGGCGTCGCCACCTTTTCTGTCATACCGCGCTTGACGCGGTATCTTGTCATTACATACGCACACCAAAGTTCTTTTCCAACGAAGATTCCGCTTTACAGCACGATTGTAGATATTATTAATTTCGATGACAAAAATAGTTCGTGTTTTAGATAAAAAATGTTTTAAAAGAAAGAATTGTCATTGCGGCGCAGGCCGCAATAGGGCTTGGCAGTTGCAACGAATATATCGTAATAATAAAATGTTTCTTGTCATTCTGAACTTGTTTCAGAACCCTATGGCGGACCAGAATCACCCAAAAAATGCTTTGCATTTTTTGGGGCCCGATGCCCGCCATGACAAAGGTGCTAAACAGCCCTATCAGACAAAACCAATCTTGTCATCGAACCTAGTAACATCTACTGCAATGACAATTCTTTTTTTGAATGTTTTTACCAAAACACCAAACATCACCCACACACAAACATGACATAAATTTTTTTAATCATTACTTGACAATGTGATTTTTGGTGCTATATTACAACCGAACATAAACCAAAAGGATATGTAATGGAGTTAGGAAAAGCATTCTTGGACCTGGATGAAAAACGAGTACAATCTCTGTTGGCGCAGGGTAAGGATAAAAACCATACTCAGAGAAACGAGATGTTATTTAGTTGTATTTGGGGAACGGTTGGTTCGAATGATGCACAAAGAGATAATTGTATGAAATTGTTACTTAAGTATGACGCAAACCCAAATTGGTGGGAACCAGATTCTACTTGGTATTATTATCCACCTTTGTTAGAATGCTTAAAAGTCAAGAAATTTGAACAAGCGCAGTGGTTGGTTAATAGTAAGGCGAATGTAAATGAACGCGTAGATAATGATGAACCACTGTTTGTATTTTTTTCTCAGCGAATTGACAAGGGCCATGACTTTGTTGGGTCTGATGCAATGAAATTTTTGCATAAAAATGGTGCGGATATAAACGCAACGAATGATTTTCATGAAACGGCTTTAATGGAAATTACGGGATTACATATTTATTCCCTGGGGTATTTTTCGGATACAAAATGGCTTATTGAACCCGTTGAATTTTTGACTTCGAAGGGCGCGAAAGTTAATTTGCAAGATAAGGCCGGCAGAGTTGCGATGTCACGTTCATTATCTCAGAATTGGGGTGCATATTACCATCCGGCATCTGATGCAGAATATCTTGGGTTTAAGAATAATTTCAACATGGTTTTCTATTACGAAATTCCAAAGATATTGTTCCTGCATGGCGCGCGTGCTGATATTGCAGATGAACAAGGCAAAACAACAATGGATATTGCGAAAGAATCTGAAGAAAAAATGGACTTGTTCGCACGTGCAATAGACGATTCAAACAAATTCTTGCGCAGAAAAATCGTTGTTATGTCTAAATAACAAAATGCACACATAAAAAAAGACCACCGAACGGTGGTCTTTCTATTTTTAATTCAACGGGGCGCCCCAATGTTGCTGTATCGTGCGTTCCGCATCCATCGGGCTAACCAACACTTGCGGTGTCAAAATCACGACCAACACATCGCGGGTTGATGCCGTTTCGCGCGATCCAGACAGCAACATAAAGTCCGGATCCCCAAGTCCATAGCGCATATCATTATTCGCCTGTTTTTCAAAGCCCGACACAACCAACATTTGCCCAGATTCCATAATAACTTCCTGCATAAAACTGCGTTCTTCAACCTCTGGCAATTGCAGGGTCACTTCGCCGATTGTTTGACTTGACATCTTTAACAATTCGCGAACCGACATACGGAACAACAACAATATCTTTCCATTTTCCAAAATGTTCGGCAATAACTGCATCGAAAAACCAGTTTCCAAACTGTCTTGGTCCACGGTACTTGATTCAACGGTTGTAAAGTTCCGCGATTCAAATCGTTTAATATACCCGGTACTCTTGGTATTATTGACTGGCGCAACACGGTTATTACGCGTTGTCACACCAACATTGGTCACCAATGAAACCTTGCCCTGCTTTGCCAATGCCTGAACCAACGCTGTACTGCCCGCGATACCGGCAAGTGAACCATTATTTATTTGGTCATTGGTATATGCGCCCGGAACCGTCGCCCCATTTTCCAAATGCGTCGCCCCCGTTAAACTTGACAGTTCATTTGACAAAACCGCGATATTAATGGCACTGGCCTCTGGGGACGAGAAATTATTCTTTGGATTTGCAACAATGTTAAGCCCCGTCGCCGCATTTATCGCCGCCGCCAAATTCAAACCGAATCCCGAATCATTTGCGATTGAAACCTGTAAAACCTTGACATCAATCGTCACCAATTGCGACAAACGTTTGTTTTGCCGTGCAATATAATCACCAACACGCGCCAACACCGACGGCGGTGCGGTCACGGTTATTGTTCCCAAACTGCGCGACACGGTAAAGTTCGCATTTTCCGCCTTGCCAATAATTGATGAAATGGTGCTTTCAACTTCGTCCCATTCTTTTAGTGTCGTTTCCAAATAAACTTGGTTTCCATCATCCGTCTGTACCGATGATTGATACGACACATCCGTCCCCAGTGCATAAAGCGTAAACGTCTTGGTTTCCGTCTCATAGAACACTATCGCAGTTTTATCATAATACCAGAGCAAATCTAAATCCGTCGCAACCTGGGACAATAGTCCGGATAATTTACCGGTATACGCAACATTCATTGTCTTTCTTAACTTATCAGATGCAATCTGACTATCAATCTTTATTGGAATACGTGTAATAGAATTTATATTATTCGCCAAAACCTGCAATGTCACGGGTTCATTCAGCAAAATCGTAACACCGGTATCGGTTTCGAATTGTTTCGGCAAATTATTTTTATGCTCAACCAAAGTTGACTTTCCGCCAAGCCACACACCTTCGGACATTGAAACGGTATCACCACTTGCAACCTTGGCACGCGGATTTTTCGCCATTTCAAAGGCATCGTATACATTTACAAAATCTTTATCAACGGTTGCGGCAACCTTGGCCGAATCACGCGTTGCACACCCGGCAATCATAACAAATGCCAAAAGTGCAATAAAAAATTTAAAAGACTTTATCATGTGTATCTCCCTACAATCTGTTTGCTAATCTTCGGTTGTTGATATAACCAAAACACGATTCCCCTTGTAAAACTTGGCATATGGTGCCGGAATTGCGCGACCAAAATTACGCACCACGGCGGATGCAACATCAACGAAACGTCCTTTGAACACGGCACTTGCCTCTATCGGATATTCACGCGATGTTGTCCAAACCAAATCCCAACCTTCTTTGTCGCACCAAGATTGCAAAACATCACGCAATGTTTGACCACTTGCAACGACCCAAGAACGAACCTGGTCTTGCAAGGCCACCGGCGGTTCCGCATCCGCCGACAAATCAACCACCATTTCCGAACCTTCGGCAACAAGAACCGTATCTTGACCCGGTGTCACACTATTTACAACACTAACAACACCATCACCGTTCACGGTTATAACACCACCGCCGGTGACAATATCACCATTTACCGTTCTTTCAACCAAACCATTCCGCGCAAGATACGCGTCATACCCATCGGCATAACGAACACATTTTTTACGCCCACTGCGCGACACCGCCAAAACATTTCCGCCGTCATCTTCCAACACTTCACGTTGCAACAACGGCATTTCCGCCCCATTTACGCATTCGCTGTCAAATCCGGTTGGTATCGGCATTCCGTGCAACATATTCGCACCACCGGACCACCCCGAACCATCACGCGCGCCACGAACACCCATATTAAAATTATTTTCCACAACCAAATCGTCCCCGACTTTTGATACAATTCTTATATTATCAGATTGTTTTTTCTTGGAACATACCCCATCCGCACAAGAAACGGTGGTGTCCGCCTCGGACCCGATGGGCCACGCCGGAATCGCGACCGGTTGCACCGGTACGGGTTGCGGTTGATATTCAACCTGTTGATATTCGTATGCCTGTTCCTGATAGGGTTGTTGTTCATAATAAACTTCCCTATATTGTGCCGGCTGTTGATATTGTTCAACATAATTTTCACTATCGTCACGATCTTCTTTATAAAACACCTCTGACGTCACGACCTGTTCCAACGCATTCGCCGCAAAGCAATACCCAGCGGCGGTTGCAAGCATAGCGGCAATCAAAATTTTGCGAAACATAAAACCTTCCTTTCCTTGCATTTTTCCTTTCTTCTATTACGCATTATAACAATTTGACCGAATCTGTGCAAGACCTAAAAATCGATTTGCCAAAGGTTTTTAAAATTATTTTATATAAACCCGCGCGAATCGGAAAAAGTGTGTTATACTTTATCTATCGATAACAAAGGAAAAAAAATGGATTTAACAATAATATCAATATGTTTTGGAATTTTAGGCTTTATATGCACAATCACAATGATAATGGTTATCATCGCGAACCGACATATAGAGGCACTTGAAAAAAGCAATTCTTATATCCAAGATATGATTATCAAAATGCAAAATACATTAAAGAATAAATCCGCAACAAACGCGGTGGCGGAACATGCCGAAATGATATACCAAGATTTATTACAAAACCTTATTCCAATTTTGGCGGCACTGGATATAATGCCACGCAACACATCGGAACACCCACTATGGCGAACACTGGGCGGGCTGTTGGATGAATATGCCAAAAATCCGTTTGTAATGGAAAAATTGCGCCGTGCAATAAAACTTGATTCAAATGTAAGGCGCAATGTGTCAAACTATATGTCGCGTGCTGAAAATTTATTGGAAAACCTTAACGCAACAGAACCCGATGGAATTTTGGCAACAACTTTCTTAAACGGATTGCTTGGGCAATCACTTACATTTTTTACCCAAGGCTATCAACTTGCAACCGCGGACACCGACATTAAATGACGAAACTTTCACCCGAACTTGTTCGCGAAATATCACATCGGCGCGCCGAACCGGCATGGCTTACCGAATGGCGACTCGTGGCATTTGACACATGGCAAAAAATGACCGAACCACATTGGGGGGAAATTGATTATGCGCCAATCGATTACGATACATTAAATTATTATAATACCCCAAAACCAATTGATAACCGCGACCTTAAAACCACATACGATAAAATGGGTTTACCGGAATCTGAACAGCGCGCCTTGCTTGGCATGGCAACCGACACCGTTATCGACAGTGAATCTGTCCACACATCATACACGACGGAACTCGACTCACGCGGAATAATCTTTCTACCTTTTTCACGTGCGGTTTTGGAATACCCTGATTTAGTTCGAAAATACCTTGGGACGGTCGTTCCGGCATCCGACAATTTTTTTGCCGCACTAAATTCCGCCGTTTTTTCAGACGGCACATTTGTATACGTTCCACCGCACACCGAATGCCCAATTGATTTGGCAAGTTATTTTAGAATCGAAACCGCAAAAATCGGTCAATTCGAACGCACGCTTATCATCGCGGATACGGGCGCAAAACTTAGTTATATGGAAGGCTGCAGTGCCCCGCGCCGTCCAAACCACCAATTGCACAGTGGTGTTGTTGAAATAATTGTGGGCGACGACGCGTATGTAAAATACGCAACCGTCCAAAACTGGCACGCGGGCGACGCACCCAAACCCGGCGCATATAACAATACCGGGATTTTGAATTTTGTGACCAAGCGTGGCAAATGTTATAATAACGCGCGCCTTGATTGGACCCAGTTCGAGGTTGGTTCCGCCATGACATGGAAATACCCTTCAACGATTTTATATGGGGACGGCGCGGCAAGTGATTTTTATTCCCTGACCATAACACGCGGGGGTCAACAAAGTGACACCGGGACAAAAATGTTACACATTGGCAACAACACGACATCCAATATATTGTCATACGGTGTTGCACTTGATTGGTCGCGCCAAACATTCCGCAGTTTGGTAAAATTTTCGGGCCACGGCGGAAAAAATGTATCAAAGTGCGACACACGAATTGTTGGCGACATGTCAACAACAAACGCATTGCCGGATATAGTTTATGAAAACACCGACAACATCCAAACACACGAAGCATCAACCGGTTCAATTGATGCCGCGCAGTTAAATTATCTGAATATGGCGGGAATCGATACCGACACCGCAACCGCACTTATTATCGGTGCAACCGCGACACCGATACTTTCACGATTACCAATGGAATTTTTGGTTGAATCGCGACAACTTATCCAAATGGCACTTTCCAAAACCGATGGGGGAATAAAATGATACTTGAAATAAAAAACCTGGGCGTATCTTTTGATGGAAAAAAATTATTATCAGACATAAATATAAATGTTGAACCCGGCGCACGACATTTAATTTGCGGTCACAACGGTTCGGGCAAATCAACACTTGTTGGCGCAATATCCGGCGACCCAATATATAAAATAGATGCCGGCAAAATCATTTTCGACGGTCGCGACATAACAAACGAAAATGCAACATCGCGCGCATTGATGGGCATATTCACCGGCACGCAAAATGTTCCTGAAATTCCGGGTTTAACAATTACCAGTTTTCTTAAACATTCCGCGTCTGCGCATCACCATTTTGAATCAGGCCGCGATTTACCAATGTCCGAATTTATCGAAAGATTAGAAGAAGCGCGCGACATATTAAACATACCGCGCGAATGGTTAAATCGTTCGGTGAATGTTGGTTTTTCCGGCGGCGAAAGGAAACGCATAATGCTGTTGCGATTACTGCTAACCAATCCGAAACTTGCAATTTTGGACGAACCCGATTCCGGTGCCGACGCCGAAACGCAATCCCAAATTGCGGACGTAATAAAATCGATGCCGAACACAACCTTTATGTTCATAAGTCACCAACAAAATTTCACAAATTTAATACACCCATCGCACACAACCACTTTATCAAATGGCAAAATTGTGATAGAATAAATACAAACAAAAGGTGTATCCATGAACGGACTTATTTTATTTGCCGCATTTATATTTATACTCTGGATTGGCAGTTCGATATTTATACCATTATTGGTTGCAACATTTTTGTGGTATTTGATAAACGCAACGGCAACATACTATCGCAAACTTTTTCCCACCTGCGACGAAGGTAAATGTGCAATTTCCAAACCGTTATTTAATTTACTGTCCACTACTTTATCCATCGCAACATTTATTGGTTTAATCTATCTTTTTGCGACACGCGTTCGCCCAATGTTCCATGAACTTTTGATTGCCATGCCGGAAATTCAGGCAAGTCTTAATAACCTTTGGACATATATATCTGACACATTGGATATTGATATAACCACCATCGCCCTGCCCAACATTACGACTATTGTGTCCAGCATCGGTTCGTCGGTCGCGAAACTTGCAACATCAATGGGCATGGTCATTGTGTATATGATATTTATGTTTGTGGAACAAAGCACATTTCATAAAAAATTCACCGAACTTTTCCCAAACAAAAGTCACACAAAAAAATTACGCTATATCATACAAAGCATTGATGAAAATATGAAAAAATACCTTTTTATGAAAACACTTGTTTCCGGGATTACGGGTCTTATCTCTTATGCATGGATGTGGATATTGGGACTTGAATTTGCGGGTGTGTGGGCGTTTGCGATATTTATCCTCAGTTATATTCCAACAATCGGTGCAATTATCGGTTGCGGTCTGCCGATACTGTTTGGTGCAATATCGGGCGCAACATTAAACGAACTTGTATTGCTTGCCTTGGGCCTTATCGGATTACAGATTGTATTTGGCAACATCATCGAACCAAAACTTACGGGAAAAACATTAAACCTTTCAACACTTGCGATTTTAATAAATTTGGTATTTTGGGGTTTGATATGGGGTGTGGCCGGAATGTTTTTCAGTGTTCCTTTACTTGTCGCGGTGTTCATCATCACGGCCCAGTTTGATTCCACGCGTTGGATTGCGATATTGCTGTCCACCGACGGTAAAATCCCCGATAAAAGTGAAGAATAAATCAACCCCGTTTAATAAGTGCAATCGCGTTTTCCAAAATAACCTTGGCGGCAAATGAATCAAGTCGCGTTTTAATATCATGCCGGCGCACACGCCGCCCCAAATAATCCATCGCGGTTATGGACGTTAACGCTTCATCAATAAATGCAATTGGCGTATCAACCAATTTGGAAAGTTCATCCGCGAACGCACGCACCGCCCGCGTTGTATCGGAATCAGTCCCATCCGTCCGCAACGGCAAACCGATAATAACGCCCGCAAAACCGTCATCTTTTATCAATTTTTCAACTTTTTTTAACAAATCCAATTCATTGTGTGGTAAAATCGGCGACCGCGGGAACACCAATGACCAAGACGCATCCGAAACCGCGATACCCGTCCGGCGCGCGCCCCAATCGATTCCCAACAATCGGCCTTTTTTTTCTAATGCCTTGAAATCTGATAAAATCATTGTATAATCACCTTTGCACTTTAATATAGGATGTAAAATGGCGTTTAGCAAGCAACAATTACAGAAATTCACGGATTTGATAAAAATCGACATTTCCGACGAACAACTTGAAAAAATGAATATCGATTCCGTTGTTGAATGGATTGATAAATTGAAACAGATTGACACACGCGGCGTTGAACCAATGCTGTCACCGGCAAAGCACGATTTACCATTGCGTGCGGATGTTGTGACGGACGGCGGTATTCGCGACGCGATTATGGCAAACGCACCCGACAAATCGGGCGTAAGCCGCGGATACTTTGCGGTCCCAAAGGTTATGGATGGGGATTAAAAAAAGGCAAAAAAATGACTGATAACGGAATAAAAGTAATTTTAACAAACAAATCAATGTCAAATGTTGGAAAACCGGCACAGATAAAAATTGGCACATTGCCACAAACGCAATTGCATAAATTATTAAAATTTATCAATGAATATAACCCAGAGGATTTTTCGGGCACTAAATGCTTTTGCAATATACATTTCGATACAACAATAGTTCACGCGAATGGTATTCGACCGGCCCAGCAATTCACCCCAACCCATCCAAGGAATAAAAAGGACGAAACGATTATTGAGATTATTCCGGCCACCGATGCGGAAGATCGCGATTGTGGCCTAAAGGCTGATGCTAATTGCGCGATGATTTTTCAATGCGGTCTTTGCAAATCACCTTTTATAACACGCATTCGTGAACTTTTACCAACAAATGCGATTGAACATTAACCCCAGGGAAACAAAATGATAGATTTAACCATTACCGAAGCATTAAAGAAATTACAATCGCGCGAAATATCTGCGACCGAACTTACGCGCGCACACCTTGGCCGTATTGAAAAATATAACCCCGAACTGAACGCGTATATCACGGTCACCGCCGAACGCGCGATGGCGGATGCCGCCGCCGCGGACGAACGCATTAAAAACGGAAACGCGCGACCACTTGACGGGATTCCGATTGCGATGAAGGATTTATTTGCGACACGTGGCATTCGCACGACGGCGGCGTCGCATATGCTTGAAAACTTTATCCCGGAATATGAATCGACGGTGTCCCAGAAATTTATTGATAGCGGGACAGTATTGCTTGGCAAATCAAATTTGGACGAATTCGCGATGGGAACATTTTCGAAAACATCGTACTTTGGCGCACCGGTAAATCCATGGCAAAGGGAAAAACATTTAACCGCCGGCGGTTCATCGGGCGGTTCAACATCCGCGGTCGCGTCGGGTATGGCAATGGGCGCAACCGGCACGGATACGGGCGGTTCAATACGGTTCCCCTGCTCTATCACCGGCCTTGTCGGTATGAAGCCAACATATGGTTTATGTTCGCGTTGGGGTTGCGTTGCATTTGCATCGTCACTTGATACACCCGGCCCAATTGCACGAACGGTTGATGATGCGGCACTGTTATTATCCGTAATGGCGGGACATGACCCAAAAGATTCCACAAGTGCGGATTTCAAATTAAATATGCCCCCCCCGTTGCAACCAATTTTGGGTGACGGGAAAAAATTGCGCATTGGTGTTATCCGCGAATTGGGCGATGTCAAAATTTCCGATGATATGAAAATGCTGTTTGAAAAAAGGATTGCAGATTTGAAATCAATCGGTGCAGAAATAATCGAAGTTTCAATTCCAAACATTTTGGATGCACTCGCCGCATATTACATAATCGCCCCAGCCGAAGCATCATCGAATCTTGCCCGATATGACGGTGTACGATATGGCCTGCGCGTCGAAGGGTCCGACATTTACGACACATATAAAAAGACACGCGCCGCCGGTTTCGGTGACGAGGTTAAACGCCGTATGATTATCGGCACCGCGGTATTGTCGTCTGAATCATACGATGTTTATTTTATGCAGGCCGCACGCGTTCGCCGCATGATTGCGGACGCATTCGACCGCGCATTTGAAAGTTGCGATTTAATCGTTTGCCCGGCGGGTGCGGGAACGGCGCGCCCACTGGATTCCGATATGACACCACTTGAATACTATGCATTGGATTTATTTACGGTGGCGATGAATTTGGCGGGCGTGCCGGCGGTTTCTGTGCCAGCGGGTTTGGCAACGGACGGGTTGCCATTGGGCGTGCAAGTCGTAGGTCCAATGTTTGATGATGTTCGCGTATTGCAATTGGCGCGGCATATCGAACAATTCGCAAACCTTGATAACCGTCCAACAAAGATAATGGGGGAATAAAAAATGGTGGCCAGAAGTGGAATCGAACCACTGACACAGGGATTTTCAGTCCCTTGCTCTACCAACTGAGCTATCTGGCCATCCGCGAGGGTTATAATAAAATACAAAAAACAAAAAAGCAAGGAAAAAGAAAATGTTTACGATAAAAGGCAAAACAGGCGATTGGGAAGTTGTTGTTGGATTGGAAACCCATATAGAGGTCCTGTCCAAAAGCAAGATTTTTAGTGGCGCATCGGCGGACTATAATCCAACCGTCGCCCCCAATACCCAGGTTTCCATGGTCGATGTCGCCATGCCGGGTATGTTGCCGGTTTTAAATGAATACTGTGTGGACCAGGCGATTAAATTCGGTCTGGGCATCAATGCGGAAATTTCGCATAAAAGTTGTTTTGCCCGTAAACAGTATTTCTATCCCGACCTGCCCCAGGGGTATCAGATTTCACAACCCGCCGACCAACCACCGGTCGTCGGCCGTGGGTGGATTGAAATTATTGGTGACGATGGGAACCCTAAAAAGATTTTAATCGAACGTGCCCATTTGGAACAAGATGCCGGGAAATTGAAACACGATGTCCACCCAACAAAATCTTTCGCGGATTATAACCGCACAGGTGTCGCGTTGCTTGAAATTGTCACTTTCTTGGATGTAAAAAATCCAAAAAACAATTCCTTTATCACGTCACCCGACGAAGCGGAAAAATATCTGCGTCAAATTCGCGAAATCGCACGCGCACTTGGCGTATCCAAGGCAAATATGGAGGAAGGTTCCATGCGTGCGGACGTCAATGTATCGGTTCGTCCCGTTGGCGCAAAATACTTTAATGAACGTTGCGAAATCAAAAACATGGTATCATTCAAATTCATCAAATCGGCCATTGAATACGAGGCGAAACGACAGATAGAAATTCTTGAAAACGGCGGAACAATTGACCGTTGCACCATGCGTTTTAACCAAGGCGACGGCACAACAACCGTCATGCGCAGCAAAGAAGACGCACTGGACTATCGATATTTCCCGGACCCGGATTTATTGCCGTTGATTATCACTGACGAAAGAATCGAACGCATAAGAAAAACTATGCCGGAATTGCCGGCGGCGACACGCGCGCGTTATATTGAAAAACTGGGGCTTGCGGAATACGACGCGGCACGCCTTACCGAAACGGTTGATATTTCACACTGGTTCGATGCGGCGGTCGCGGGCAAAACCGAACGCGCCAAGGGCGTTGCAAATTGGATGATTTCCGAACTGTTCGCGCACCCGGAAAACTATGACATAACAAATGAAAAATCGGGCGTGGTTGATGGCATGCGAATTATCATACCAACCGATTTGGCGGAATTGGTCGATATGGTTGCGGCGAACGAAATCAACGGGAAACAGGCCAAAGACATATTTATCAAAATGCTGGACGGGGCGGACGGGTCGCCACGCGCGATTGCCGACAAATTCGGTATGAAGCAAATTACCGATACCGGCGCAATTGAAAAAATCGTTGACGAAGTTATCGCCAACAACGCGCCCCAGGTTGAGCAATATAAATCTGGCAAGGTTGGATTGCTTGGGTTCTTTGTTGGCAATGTTATGAAGGCATCCGCCGGCAAGGCGAACCCCGCGGTCGTAAATGAAATTTTAAAAAAGAAATTGGGATAAAACATGAATAAAACAATCGTATTTATATCGCCAAAATTTGGCCCCGATACACGTGAAAGAATCATGAAGGCATTGAATATGCCCGATGCTGTGATAACCGACAATATCGAATACGCCACTATCGTTATTACACCACACACGGCAAAAATAAGTATGACAATGTATGAATTTGCATTGAAACAAATTGAAAAAGCAAAACAAGAACTGAACACATTGGTTTATATGTTACGCGATACGGATAAATTTTATATTCAGCCACTGCCGCAATTAAACAAAAAACATACAATGCCACCGCAACAGCGCGCATTGAATCGATTTACACGAACACAAAAAACATACAGACAAAGAATCTTTAATCGAACAAAATGTAAATGAAACCAAAAGGAAGTATAATGGAACAAATACAAATGCAATACGACATCATCTTTGGACAAAGTTATATAATGGTTCCGATGTGTTGGACAGAAATCAAACCAGTTAAAGTTTGGGGTCAGATTCAAACATTAAAAAAAACTAATCAAAAATTTATCAGAACTAAAAACAAATAAATGAAAAAATACTTTATTAAAACTTTTGGTTGTCAAATGAACGTATACGACAGTTGGCGCATCGCCGCCATGCTGAATGCGCGCGGAATGACGGCAACCAAAAGTGTTGCCGACGCGGACATAATAATATTGAACACTTGTTCTGTGCGTGAAAAGGCAACAAATAAAGTATTTTCCGAACTGGGGCGCGTGCGCGACGCAAAAAAGCCGGACGCAATTTTCGGCATTGTTGGTTGTGTCGCGCGTGAGGTTGGCGCCGCCGCATTTCATCGAATCCCCGAATTAAATTTTGTTTTGGGTCCACAAAGTTATCATCGGTTGCCAGAAATTTTATCCGACCCGGATACAAAATTATTAAACATCGATTTAACCGGTCTTGAAAAATTCGATGAATTGCCACAAATGACAACCGCGCCAACCGTGTCTTATATTCCGATTCAGGAAGGTTGCAATCATTGTTGTACATATTGCATTGTGCCATACACACGCGGACGCGAAATTTCACGCGCATTCGACGATGTTATGCGTGACACGTTGCATGCGGCGAAAACCGGCGCGGTGGAAATTTGTTTCCTTGGGCAAAATGTGAACGGATATAAATACACCGATGAAAACGGCAAAATTTTCCGTCTTTCTGATTTAATACGCGCAACTGCAAAAATCCCAGAAATCCGCCGTATACGATTCACTTCCAGTTATCCAACCGAAATGACGGACGATTTAATTCAAATGTTTGCGACCGAACAAAAACTGTTGCCATTTTTGAATATGCCAATTCAAAGTGGTTCGCCGGATGTCTTGCGCCATATGAATCGCCCATACAGTTTGGACGCGTACATGGACATCATAAACAAACTGCGCGCCGCACGTGCGGACATTCAAATTTCATCGGACTTTATCGTTGGGTTTCCCGGCGAAACAGATTCTGATTTCGAACAAACATTGGAAATCGCACGCCGCGTTCGTTATATAAATTCTTATTCATTCAAATATTCGCCACGCCCGCATACGGCGGCGGCATTGATGCCCGACCAAATCGGTGAAAAGGTAAAACGCGAACGACTTGCGATACTTGACGGCGTACTAAACGAAATTCAACGCGAATTTAATGAAACATGTGTCGGAAAAAATCTAACCTGCCTTTACGAAGGCGCGGATAAAACCGGGCGCCACCTGCTCTATCGTACGCCGTATATGCAACAGTGTATTGTTGCGCGCGCGGAAAGTCCGAAACAAATGGCGAACATCGAAATTACCGCGGCGAACCGCGCATCACTGCGTGGGAAAATTATTGATTAAAACGCAAACTTTGCATCGAGTGATATTCGATACGACAAACCCAAATCATCATTCAAAATTCCAAACTGTAACCGCCCACCGACACCATCAACAACCGACATTATATCGGTATAAATCGAACCATAAATATCACCGTTTGTTTGTCCAACCGCACTTATACCGAACGCGTATTTGTTCCCATCAACAATCGTTTCTTTATCGATATTGACACCAAACCGCATATTCACATCCGTATCCGAAAATCCCGCAACCCCGGCATAGTCAAACCGCGCACCAATAAACGGCGTTAAATCAAATTCATCAAGCACCCGAAACACGATTCCCCCGTCGGCAACGCCCGCCCCGGAAATTCCATTTGGATTTTGTTTGCCACGCACGCCATCAAAAATTTCTATGTCTTTAAATTGCGCCGAAGACAACGTTCCAACCGCCCGCGCATAAAAATCAGAATCTTTATACAACGCGCCAAAATTCGCACCATATATCATCGCATTAAAATTATCAATTTCACCGTCATAATCCATCCGCCCCGCATAGCCACCAAACTTTGCAACCAAATTTTTGGTAATGCGCCCCGCAACACCCGCGCCACCACCCATGACGGAAAAATCACCTGAATAAACATAGAACGGTTCCGCCACAACCCCGAACGCCAAATCATGTATATGGTCACCAAGCATAAATGTATTAAACGACCGCACAGGGTCCAACAACCGTATCGGATTTGTCCGCATTGAACGTGACAAAACACCATTTAATTCCGAACGTGTTCGCGCGGCATCCAACGCACCCAACAATTTATCATCCGGATTTTCACCACGCAATTCATCCAACCAATCGCCCAAATCATTTTCGAAAACCCTTCCATAATTTGTTTCCCGTGCAAAGTGTGCGTAAAGACGCGTGCCATCCAAATCTGCGTATGGCGCGAACATGGGGTCAACACCTTCGAATCTTGCACCACCAAAATTATCATTGGCCCCAACAAGCACTATGCCATTCAATATCGGTTGCGATTCATCCCAGTTTTCATTCCACCCACGAATTATAAATCCCACCGAATTTGTGGAATCCCCACCCGCCCCGGGGTTAAATTCTATGGCCGGGTGCGTGCCAATCGCCCCAATATCAAGGACGACATTTGCACTGGTCAAAACGATTTGCCCCGCATTCCCCGCGGCGGCAATAACATCAGATAAATTTATGTTGTTATTTTCGTTATCAACAATAACCCTATGCCCCGATAAACCGGCAATCAGATTCATATCCCCATTCCCGGTAATAATCTGATTTACACCCACACAAGATGAACTATTGTTGCACAGCAAACTCATCGTCCCATAATTTTGAATTATAACCTGCGCCCCACCGCTAACAGTCATATTCCCCGTAACCGTGCCAAAATTAAAAATTGATAAAAAACTTTCCGAATCAATATCGTATGTCTCACCCGCCTGTACAGATAAGACCCCATCCTGTATCGTGACCCCCCACGCATCAAGCACAACAAAACACAACGCAAAATTACAAAGGAATTTTATCACATTTTTCATGCCCACAATTTTACCACACAGGACAAAATTCTTAAAGTAAAAAAATTTCACCAAACCAAAACTAAATCTGACAACAATGTCGAACCCCAATGGGGTTCTCGTCCAACTTGTCCAAACCAAAATTAAATCCGGCCATCGGCCGGATTGAATTTTGGTGGGCGCATGGGGACTCGAACCCCAGACCCACTGATTAAGAGTCAGTTGCTCTACCAACTGAGCTATGCACCCATGGGTCAGAAAACCTCTTATGACCCGCAAATTATATACTGTTTTTACAAAAATGCAAGTTTTTATCGCACGCCCCAAAACCCAACAAAGGTATCCATACCTATGCAAAGTGGCGCGCCCCCATGTTATCATTATAAATGTCAACGGGTGCACAACGCGCCCAAAAAACAAAAAAGGAGAAAAAAATGAAAAAAATTGCAATCCCTGTTTTGGCCGCGGTCATCGCATGTCCTGCTATGGCGGGTCAATACCATAACGAATCGTTTTGGGATTCGTTGGACCCGTACATTGCGTTGCGTGTCGGCGCCGGTTATTCAAACCTGAATTACCGTTATAACGGATACAAAGAATCGCTTAGTGACCAAGAAATGCACGCACGTGCCGCACTTGGTTTATCCATGCATTGCCACAGGGCGCGAACAGAAATCGAATGGTCAATGTTAACCAAATTAAAAGACGACAATTCTTTCGGTGACGACCAAGTAAATGTCGACACAAAATTAAACACATTATTGATGAATGCATATATGGATTTTGGCGACTATGAAATGATTCGTCCGTTCATCGGGCTTGGTGCCGGTGTTGCCTTTGTTGACCAATCACGTGAAATCGCAGGTGTTGGAACCAAGAACAACGACCAAACAAAATTTTCCGCAATGGGTGCACTTGGTGTGACATTTGATTGGCGCATCTTTGCGGTTGACCTTGCGTTCCGCTATACATACGCAGATGTCAATTCCGGAATTCATAATTTTGCCGGCGACATTGGCATGCGCTATATGTTCTAATTCGTTTGTTCATAAAAATTTATGTTTCGACCCCAAAAAATTTTGGGGTCTTTTTTTCTTGATTTAAATTCAAAAAAAAATAAAATCACCAGAGCAAAAAAAATAACAACGCGCGGTGTCTTCAACACGTAAGTCCAGTTGAAGCGCCGCTTTTAATATGCAACCAAAGGGGGAATAAATGCCTAAACAATATCCAACAAACATCAAAGAAGTTATCATTTCGGCAATACCGAATTGCGCAACGATGGCACTGGTCATGATGAACCTAAACATGTGGATTTATGGTGCGTGGACATGGGAACACGCGATTAAAAGTTTTCCGATTATATATTGCACCGCATTTGCATTGGATTTTTTCTTTGCGGGTCCATTGGTTAACGCAATTGCAAAAAAATACAACCTGTATAAATACATGATTTTCATGCGTGTTTTTTTAATGGCCGGCACGCTGACCTTTCTTGCGCCTATTATTGAATCTGGATACGCACCAACATTTTCGCATTATATAACCGCCCTGCCCCGGAATTATATTATTGCCCTTGCGACCCAAGCCTTACTTGCCTTTCCGTTTGGTATGTATGTCCTTGGGCTATACAGATTACACCTAAACAAAAACAATTAAGACGAACCGCAATTTTGCGGTTTTTTTATTTTAGGTAATCATACCTGACGAAAAATAAAAACAAATAAAATATAATTTCATTGTCACAACCAAAGGGGAAAAAAATGACAAACATCTTGAAAAAAGTATCAACCGTCACATTAACAATTGCCGCGACCGCATTATTGGCGGCGTGTTCAAACACATGTGGCACGCATCATCGTATGGATGCACAAAAGAAACATCATCGGGATTACGGCACCCACCAACCGGTCATGGTATACGAAGCCGAAGCCGTCGAAGTTGTAGAAATGCAACCAATGACGGAACCCGCCGGCATGAAGGCGCAAATGAACACGCGTAACGGCACCGGTGGCACATCGCCAATGGGATATGTCAAATTCAAACAAGATGACGGTTGCGTAAAAATGATGGTCGATTTAACCGACCTGCGCCCGGGCAAAGATTACAAAATGAAAATCTATCAATGTGGCGATTGTGGCGACTTTAATTGTTGCGCATCAAAATGTATGGATTTGAACTTGCCGACAATATCCGTAGATGAACCGGGCCGTTTCACCAAGACCTATAAAATCCACAACCTTGATTGTTCTGATTTGAAAAATGCCAAGGTTGTTTTGACACGCGACGGCGGGTACCAGGCATCCTGGGGCCAAGTTCAACCGATAACGAAATAACATAAAACAAAAAACATAATCCGCCGACAAAATCGGCGGTTTTATTTTTTCAAATAATTTATCGGGTTGTGCGCCTTGGTTCCGTTGCGAATTTCAAAGTGCAATTGTGGCACCGAAACTTTACCCGTCTGACCAACGGTTCCAATTTTTTGCCCAACACTAACACGCGCGCCACGTCGCACCGACATAGAATTCAAATGCGCATAAACCGTCATCCACCCGTCACTATGTTGAATGATAATAAGGTTGCCCATACCACGAACTTCGTTCCCCGCATACGCAACAACGCCATTTTCCGCCGCGGAAACCGTCGAATCAAACGCCGCCGATATGTTGATTCCGTCGTTATACAGCCCCCCATCTTTCGCGCCAAAATTCGACAAGATTTTTCCACGCACCGGCCAAGAAAACTTACTTGATGACCGCGCCGCAATTTTTGGTGTTTCCGTTTTTGCGGGCGCAACTTTTTTCGTTTCAACTTTTTTCTCTGTTGTTTTTTTATCGAGTTTCTTTTTCGTTTCGGCTACTTTTTTCTGATTCGTTTTTTCCGTTGTTTTTTGCGCGGGCTTTGTTTGCGTTTTCGTTTCGGATTTTGTTTTATTTTCGGTTTTCGCCTGCGACTTTGTTTCTTTTTTCACATTTGTTTTCGGTTGCACTTTTACCGGTTCAACTTTCGACGTCACATCTTTTTTCACCGGCACGCGTTCCGCCAAATCCGGCACACGCAAACTGTCACCCACACGCAACGCAAACGGCGCAGAAAGATTATTCATCACCGCCAAATCATTGACCGGCACCGCGTAAGTGCGCGAAAGCGAATACAAAGTGTCGCCCTTTTCAACCTTTATCGTTTTGACCGGCACACGCACATCAACTTTTTCTTTCTGTGATTCTTTTGGTGTTTCTTTTGGCACATCTTTCGGTTTTTCTTTCACAACCGGTTCCGCTTTTGGTTCAACCTTTGGTTCCGCTTTCGGTTTTATAGCGGGTTTATTTTCAACAACCGGTTTTGGTTTTTCAATCGGCTTTTCAATTTTCAAAACATCGCCAATTCGAATCGTATATGGCGCGGCAATGTTATTTATCTTTGCGATTTCATCAACCGTCATGTTATTCGTGCGCGCAATCGCATACAGTGTATCGCCACGTTTCACCACAACGGTTCCCGCCACCGCACGCGCGGGCACAACAATTTCATCCGGTTCGTAATCGGGAATTTCCAACACATCCGATTCGGTTTCAACCGGTGCAATTTCTTCCGATTCTTCCACCGCATCCGGTGCAACATCGGATTCATCCAATACATCGGTTTCATCTTTGACATTTGGTTCCGGTTCCCGCGGCACATCTTCAGTTTGTTCCGGCAACGCATAATCATCCACCGCGGAATAGTTTATATATTCATCAACCGCCCCCGTTCCATATAAATCAGGCGACGCATACACGCCATAATCCGAAACCGCCGAATTATAAATTTCCGGTTCGGTCTTTGGGTCGGCAAGTAATGTTGGATATCGCGATGAAATAAATTCCCCAACCGTATCAGGCAACGCAACAATTTTAGGTTGCAAATCACATGACGCAACCAACGCGCCAAAAGCACAGACCACAAAAGCCCGAATAAAATTCCACATACCCGAATTATATCACAAAAAATACACTATTCCAAAACAAAACCCCACCCGATTGGATGGGGGAAAACGAATGCACATTAAATTATTTTTTTATACAATCATCATATGAATAACATGCTTGCTCTGATTTGAAAGAAATCGTAATACTGTTATTCTCATAATTTATATCAAAATCAAACATAAAATCAGTAGTATCTTTGAGCAATTTATAAACCCCTTGGCAATCCGATGAACAAGTAATTGATGCAAACCCATCTTTGTTATAATATGTCGTTCCCCATGTGCCACCTGCGCCACTAATTCCATTACAAATTGCGTTCAAAAATTCAAACGCAGACGATCTATCAAGCCATGCATCTGCAAACTTATATACTTTATAAGTACCTTCTGCAACATCTTGTTTTGCCAAGTAATTAGGTTTTGAAGCCCAAGGATATTTTACATTTATAGTTGCGCTACCGCCGCTATAAGTTCCTAAACACATCTCATAAAGAGTCGGAATTTCTAGGACCTGAATAGCCGAACCATAACTAAGACTGGTATCTGCAAAAGTAATATCATCACAATATACACGCTTTATCTCAGGATCATCCGAAACACATGGATTGACAGGCACACAAGTTTTGGTCCTTTCGACCCACACAAACCCACTATCGCTTTCGCAATTTTCACGTTGCCTATCCAAACTTGGAACAGCAACCGCACTCCCTATAACCGCCAAACCGGCGACAACTGACAACAAAGTTTTTTTCATTTTTTCTCCTTTTGGTTTTTGTTGTTTGTTTATCGAAACACTTTACTTCTCGCACTGGCAACCGTCCGCAGCACAACAATCTGTATCATGATCACAATTTTTTACTTTATAGTTCGTCATTTCACACTGCCGTTCCCACGAACAAATCGGGTCAGATGCACATGTATCTTCCGCCTTCATACCACCCCCACCACCGCCACGATATCCACCACCGGATTTTGATTGTTCGATTTTTTTAATTTCGTTATGCAACGCGATGTTTCCAACAACACCGACACCCGTCGCGCCCAGTGTCGCAACACCGGCGATTTTGAATTTGCGCGTGTTTTCTTCGCATGCGTCTAATTCCGCCTGTAATGCGTCACGACGTTGTTGCAATTCGCGAATTTGTACATCGATATAGTCCGTTTCCGCAATTGCGCCACAGCACGCAAACATTCCAATTAAAATTGCAATTTTATTTTTCATTTTGTTTTGCGTTCGCTTTTTCTTTTTTAAGGTTATTTAGTTTTACACCCTGCACTATCGCCGCGGTACCGGTTGCAACCGTTCCCGCCGCACCTATCCATGTCGCCGTGCGCCAATTTTTATTCTTTCGTTTGCATTCGGAAAGTTTGATTTCAAGTTCACTCACTTCGCGTTTTAATTTCGAAAGTTCCATTTGCCGCACCATATCCGCATCCATAACACCAGTATCATCCGCCCGTACCACCGGCGAAAATAGAATTAGAAAAATCACCAAAACTTTTTTCATATTTTTCTTGTCATCCCGTTTTTTCTGCGTCATCCCGCTGAAAAGCGGGATCCCCCCGTCACACCTGAAACCACCAGATACCGGCCTACGCCGGTATGACGGCAAAAAACACTACCAAAAAAACCACCGGAACGAACCCAAGTGGCCAGGAGGTTGAAAGCAATCACAAAGAATTGTGCGGTATATTTGATATTTTACCGCCTTCCTGACCGGGGTCAGGAATTTTTCGACAAAACAACGACGCAATAATCGCGCCGTAATTTGACGCTTTGTGAAGTGGCTTTCAAACCACATCAACGGAACACCCGCCGACATCTTTACTATATCACATATTTGACTTTATTCAAAATAAAAAATTTCCAGAGAACAATAAACCCCGCCCTTGCGGCGGGGTCGACAAGACCGAACGATAGTGATGGTCGAGTCGGGGGCGGGTTTATATGTTTGCATGTTTTTACCCGCCCCCGCATCGTGCTTCGCACTCTGCGCCCCCGCCGCAAGGGCGGGGTTTATTGTTCTCTGGAATCACTTCTTCATAAACAAAATACTCAATTCGAATAATGCGAGCATTGGCACGGCTAGCAAGATTTGCGACACTATGTCGGGTGGCGTTAAAACCGCCGCCGCAATTACGATAAAAATTATTGCATATCGCCGCATCGCGATAACGCGTTCGCGTGGCAACGCGCCCGCACGATTCAGCAACACCAAAACCAACGGCAATTGAAACGCAATTCCAAAAACCTTTAACAAACCAATCGCAAAACCGATATAGTCGCGCACCGCAGGCATTATCACCGCCGGCACCGGCGCCGATTCGTTTAGTTCTATAAAAAACCTAAACACAAACGGGAACAGCAAATAAAACGCAAACGCAACGCCCGCAACAAACAACAGTGGCGAAAAAACAAAAATCGAAACCACGAATTTTTTTTCATTTTTATGTAGTCCCGGCGCAACATACCGCCATACCTGATACAGTGCGAACGGCGTAGTTATCATAATCGCAACCAAAAAAGCGATAGACAACTGAATCATCAACCCGTCGGTTATTCCCGTATAGAGCAATTGCGCATCGCGCCACACACCCAACAACGGCGCGGTCAAAAAACCTTGCACAAACGGCGCAACAAACCAACCACCAACAAACGCCGCCACGAAAAACGCAACCACCCACAAAATGCGGCGACGCAGTTCGGCGAAATGTTGCATGATTGTCATCTTTTTCATTTTTTCGTCTTTCGTTTTTTGCGCCGCACCGAAATAGTATCCAACATATCGCGCGTTGTTGTATTCACAATATCGGTTATCGGTTGTTCAAGTTCAATTTGTTCTTTGATTTTTTCAGACGCGTCCGTTATTTTCCATATTATAGCGCGAATAAATTTTACCGCCCGCGCGAGTGACCGCGCAACATCAGGCCAATACCGCGCCGGTATCACCAAAACGGCAACCAACAAAATAACGATAAATTCCGCCCAACTTATTCCAAACATTTTTAATCATAGAAATCATCGCCGCCACTGGTGCTAACCGTTTTGTGACGTTGAATTTGAAAATAGTTTTTACCAAAATCGGTTTTAGTTTTCAAATTATTGAATACGACATCCGTTTTGTTCCCAACCGCATCAACAATCGTCCAAGAATTGATTGCAACCGGTTTTTTATCAAACACAATTGTCATATTTCCCAAACCTTCCTGGCCACGCAGGTTCATCTTTAACGCAAAAGTGCGCGCACCTTCGGTCGTGTCCACCACATTGATGTCGGCGTTTTGCAAATCTATTTTTTTCCGCACCAAAATTCCGGCCGGCGTACTGGTAAGTGGCACGGTCGTAATTTGATCCAACGATTCATCGTAAAAATATAAATCCGAACCGTCCGCCATCAATTGAACCGGCAAATTTTTATAATCCAATCTAACACGCCCCGGCCGCAACAGCGAAAATGTTCCGGGTTCTTGTTTTCCATTATTCGTCTGAACAAAATCGCCGGTTATACCCGTAATCGCATTCAGATATTTTTCCGCGCGCGCAACCACAGTCGAATCAACCGCCGCGAAAACATTCAACGGCAACAAAGCTAAAAACATAAACAAAAATTTTTTTAACATTTTTTTCTTACCTCCTTGGCCAACAAATCCAAAACTTTCTTTTTCACATTTTCCAAACTGTCGTGCATGACCGCACCCGCGGCAAATTCATGTCCGCCACCGCCAAGTGCAACCGCAACAGTATTTACCGGCCGGCCGCGTCCACGCAACGAAACACCAATTTGGTCCGGTTTTTGTTCCTTTAACAGCACGATGTATTCCACCCCGTGCATTTGCCCAAGCAAGTTCAAAACCGTTTCACCGCGACCATCGATATTTTTGTATTGATGATTATCAATTATCGCAAGTGCAAGGCGATTCTTAAAATAAAATTCCGTTTTGCCCACAGACGCCGCTTCGGTCACAATTGTTTTTCGCGGTTTGTTATTAAGGCCACTAATTGTGCGTTGAATATCAACACCCGCATCCACCAAATCCGCCGCAATTCGCAACACGTTGCCATTTTTCACATACTTAAAGCAACCCGTGTCCGTAATAATTGCGGTCATTAACAATCGCCACACAACAAAGTCCGCCTGCCACCCGGCGCGTTTCATCAATTCATAAACAATTTCCGCCGTTGCCGCCGCCGTATCATCATCAATGCACAGCGCACAACAATCCTTGTCTTCATTTTGATGATGGTCGATTTCAATCACGTCCCTTGCGCGTTCCATAAATCGCGCCGCACCACCGATATTATGTGTCACCCGACAATCCATATCCATAACAATGGCAACATCAACGCGCGCGTCTTCTTCGATTTTTTCAAAGAAACGAAATCTTTTCCGCAACGGCACATCGTCCAAGTTATCAGGTATATTGCCGTCATACACACATGTCACTTCTTTGTCATAGTTTAATTCAATAAGCCGCGCCATCGCCAGCACCGAACATATCGCATCGCCATCAGGATTTTTATGTGCGAACAAAAATATCGAATTCGCCGCGCGAATTTTTTCATCAAAAATATCCAACTGTTTTTGTGTTATCATAGCGCAATATCTTCCAATACAAATTGTGCATTTACGCGACCATTGTAAGAATTCTCACAAAGACGCCCCAACACCATTATTTTAGTATTTATGTTCGCATCGTCCAGTAAAAAATCACCAACCGGCGTTCCAACCAGATTAAATCCAACAAAATCAAGACGTCCACCCGTCGATGTTCGAAACGCGCCACGTAAATGCGTCGCACCATGCCCCATCACCGTTGCAAAATTCAAAACCGCCCCACGCAGTGCCAATATCGGTTCCGGGTTACCCTGGCCAAATGGTTCAAGTTTTTGTAATTTTCTAACCAATTGCATTGTCGCGCCCGCGGCATCCATTTCCGCATCCACCAACACATCGCAACTAGGTTTTTCGCCATTTAATTGTGCCAAAACCGATTGTTCCAAGAATTCACAAAATTCCGCTTCCCTGGCCGCGGGTAATGAAAACCCCGCCGCCGCCGCATGTCCACCACCTTCGGTAAGTATGCCACGCGCCAACGCGTCATGAATAATCGCCCCTAAATTTATCGCCGTAACCGAACGCCCTGAACCATTTATAACCCCATCAACACGCGTCGCAACACAGGTCGGCAAACTATACCTATCTTTTATGCGTCCGGCAATAATTCCCATGACGCCCCCATGCCAATTGTCGCCACATATAAACAAACTGCATTTCCCGCGCGCACAACATTTATCGGCAAGTGCCGTCGCCTGGTCCATAATTGCATTTTGAATACCAATTCTTTCCTGATTCAATTCATCAAGTTTTACCGCCAAATCATGCGCAATCAATGGATTATCCGTAAGCAATAAATCAAGTGCGGGACTTGCCGAATCAAGCCGCCCCGCGGCGTTCAACCGCGGACCCAAAACAAACCCGGCGGTATATACAGAAACCCTATCTACCTTGGCAATTTGCATCAGCGCCTTTAACCCAACATTTTGCCGAAGCGACAAAACACGCAACCCCGTTGCAACAAATGCGCGATTTAATCCAACCAACGCCATCGTATCACATATCGTTCCAAGTGCCACACAATCAATATATTCCATCAAATTCACAGAATTTATTTTTTCTAACAATCCCGGCGTTCCAACGGATTTTAATTTTCTATTCAACGCGACCAAAACCAAAAACGCAACCCCAACCCCCGCAAGGTATGTAAGCCCCGAATCATCATCCGCGCGCTTTGGGTTCACAACCGCATCCGCCGCCGGAATCACTGCATCAGGCGAATGGTGGTCGGTAACAACAACCCGCATCCCAAGTGATTTTGCAACATCAACTTCTGTGCCGCCACTTATACCACAATCAACGGTTATAAGTAACCGTGCACCCTTTTCATACAAATCACGCACCGCATCAGAATTCAATCCATAACCTTCACCTTCACGCGTGGGCAAATGCCAAATCACATCCGCACCCACACCGCGCAGATATTTTATAAATATCGCGGTTGATGTCACACCATCGACATCATAATCACCATATACCGCAATTTTTTCATTTTTCAAAATTGCATCAGATATAACATCAACCGCCCGTTCACAATCGCGCAACACAAACGGGTCCGGCATATATTCATGAATTGACGGGTTAAGAAATTTTTCCGTGTCTGAATCTGCAACGCCACGATTACGCAACACACAGCGCATTAAATCATCGTCATTTGACGTACCATTACAATCCGACACCACCCATGCCCGCCCCAGCATGGATTTTTCAACTATGGTTTTCAACTTTATCACTCTTATTTTATTGTCAGGGATATTATAACCTAAAATTATTCAAATAGCAACGGCAGTATCGCATTCAATATCCGCCCCGCGGTTGGTGCCGCATTCCATGCCGCAGTTCGTTGCATACTTGACGCTTCGGTTCGCTGTGGTTCATCGATTGTGACCATGATTATGTATTGTGGTGCCTCTATCGGAAACACACCAACAAAAGTCGTCATATTTCTTGATTTGTCCGTTTGACCACCAATATGCTTTTCCGCGGTTCCGGTCTTTCCGCCGATATTCATTCCCACAACGCGTGCGTTCCGCCCCGTTGTTTCTTCGGCGATACGATACATAATGCCACGCAAACGTTCCGATATTTCCGGTGCCAAAACGCGTTCGCCAACCATCGGCCCAATTTCTTTTTTAAGTATTGTCGGATAAATATAGATTCCGCCATTTATCATCGAATTTATCCCAAGCAACACATGCATCGCCGTGACATTTATACCCTGGCCGATTGAAACCGTCGCGCGTTCCGCCGGCCCCCATTGACGCGGCATTTGCGGTTTTGCCGTTCGACCAAAATCAAGTGTCAATGGTTCGTCAATATGAATCCTGTGTAAAAATTCCTGTTGCGTGCCATACGGCAAATCGTGCGCTATTTGGGCACTGCCGACATTACAAGAATGCAACATTATTTCATCGACATTCAAATACGGGCGTGGTGGCTTAAAAGTCCTTACATCTGAAATACTGTAAACCGTACGATTAAACTTATCCTTTATCGGATACGGTTTTGTGACCAGATATTCCCTTGTAATTCCATTTTCAATTGCCATGGCGGTATTAAACACCTTAAAAACCGAACCAAATTCATATGTCCCGTCCAGTGGCGGAAACATCGAACGTTTGAAATCGGCATTTGGCCACGACACCATGGCCAACATTTCACCCGTCCGCGAATTCATCAACATCCCCATCGCACCCTTGGCATGATACATATCAACCGCACGAATCAGTTGTTCATAAAACACGGCCTGAATCCGAGAATCAAGTGACAATTGCAACGGTTCGGTATTATTTACCAAATAATCTTCAAACTGTTTTTCAATACCGGCGCGTCCCTTTATTTCGTTATCGCCACTCGATTCACCAACGAAACCAACGATATTTGCGAACAAACTGCCCTTTGGGTGTATACGTTCTTGTTTCAGTGCGACTTCAATACCATCAAACCTATTTTCCCTTTCCAACGCATCACGACAAATTTTTTCATCAACGTTCTTTTTTACAATCACGCGTTTGCCTATATTTATCTTATTAAAGATATCTTGTTTTGAATATTCGTATTCAAAAAATTTATGCAACGTGTCCGCAACACTGTCTGGTTTTTTTACCAACCGCGGTGTCAATGCGATATCGCAAGTCATCAAATTTTTCGCCAAAATTTCGCCATTTCTATCAATTATATCGGCACGCTTTACAACCCATTCAGATTTTCCAACACCTTGGCGTACCCTATTTGAACCTTTGGCCGCAAGTTGAATTGTTCGCCCCGCAAAGACAACAAACGCCGCCAAAAAAACACCATACACAAAACGCAAACGCCTGTGGCCCATCGCATTACCGACGGCGCCTGTTATTCCGTGTTTGAAAATATCCCTGCCTACTTCGAACATTATTTGTTATCTATTCTATCTGGCAATTCTTGAATTTCAACCGATTTATTAAAACTTATTGGTTCAAGCCCCGAAAGACCACTTATATCAATCGCATTACGCAAATTTTCTGGCCGCACCAACATTGCAAACTCCGTTTGTGCCGATGCAATATCTTGTTGTGTTTCTCGGATTTTTTGGCGCACTTCCCGGCGTTCCTTGTTTTGTGTCCGATAACACACCTGTAATGCAACCGTAAGTGCAACAACCAATGTCAACATCGCGGACCCAATACGAAACATTTTTTCTTCTTCGTTCATCTTTTCACCCGAATAAATTCCTTTGCGTGTATTGTATCACAAATTTTTCAAAAAACGAATCATAGAATTAACCCCATTCAATCGCGCCGCACCGATATTTATTTTAAGTTCTAAAAACATCTTTTCCAAATCAATTTGCCGTATTTCATCCGCCGTTTTCCCATCAACAATCGACAAAATTATATATAAAATCCCGCGCACAATTGCCGAATCCGCGACGCCATAGAAATTATTTTTTTCCCGACAAATCTGAACAAACGATGTGCAACCCAAAATTTCGCTGCACACCGCGCCCGCCGGCACCGGCGATAATTCTTTACCTAAATCCATAACGAATTCCAATTTTTCAACCGGGTCAATAATGGAATCCAAAGTTTTTTTTACCTGTTCAAATTTCATTTTTACCAACCACTGTTTGTTAAATCTAATTCTATGCGCGCCGCATCGGACATACGCGACAAATCCCACGCCGGTTCCCACACCAATTCAACATTGACCGGAACCGGTGCAGCAACGGCCGACACCGTGTTTTTTACCTGATTCAAAATATCTTCCATCATGGGGCATGTCGGACTTGTAAAGGTCATTTTTATATTGACCAAATCTTTGGCGATATCAATATCATACACCAAACCCATATCCCAAATGTTCACCGGAATTTCCGGGTCATATACGGTTTTAAGTGCGCCAATAATATCATCTTTTGTAAACGCCATTTTTATTTCACTATTTTATTTATTACATCAATTGTTTTGTTTATATCATCAATTGTATTCTGTGACCCAACCGAAATTCGAATCGACCCCGGAATACCCATACGCGTATGAATCCACGCGGCGCACATATTCCCCGCACGCACACATATATCATTCGCGCCAATCAACGCACCAACATCCAACGGATGCATACCGTCCACAACAAAACTTAGAATCGCGGCATCGCGCGTGGTTAGAATTTTTACCTTTGGAATTTTTTCCAATTCATCATACGCATATTTTATCAAATCAAGATTCGGCCGATGTTTTTCCAAATAATCAATTGCTGGCGTCAATCCCGCAATCTGGCTAAGTGGTAATGTGCCCGCCTCCCACATTTCAGGGGATTCGTTCAAAATAAGATTAAGGTCTGGATTATTTTCGTAAAACAATGCGCCCCCCGAACCCTTTGTTGCAGATTCTATACCACCGACACGCAAAACCATTCCACCGCCGAACTTGTCCGGGAATAATTTCTTTGAATCGCGAATATATAAAATTCCAACGCCTGTATCCGCACCAATTTTATGTCCCGAAAACACCAAGAAATCACAGTCCCATTCCTTTACATCTATCTTTTCATGAACAACATATTGCGATGCATCAACAATCGTCACAACATCCGGATTTTTCCGTCGCGCGGCGGCAATAATCGCACGCACATCTTGCGAACGCCCCAAAACATTTGACATCGCGGTTATGACCAGAAAGTCCGTTTTTGGCACAGAATTCGGATTTATATCAAAATTTTCATCCAATTCGCATTTGAACATTTTGCGAATATGCCCATCATACATCAATTCTTGCCACGGCAAACGCGCCGAATGATGGTCAATGTCCGACACCGCAAATGTTGACATTTCCGCGTACCACGGTTGCCGCGTCAATATATTCACAACACGATTCAGGCCATCCGTCGCCCCCGATGTAAAGACAACCTGATTCGCATCCGCATTTATAAATTCCGCAACGCGTCGCCGCGTGGCCGCAACCATATCGTCAACCGCGACCGCCCGTGTACAAATTCCACGCCCCGCATTTGCATACGAATTTCGCAAAAAATCCACTTCGGCACCAATGACACAATCCGGTTTTTGCATGGTTGCCGCGGCATCTAAGTATATGATTTTATTCATTTTACGTTTTCCCTTGCATTTTGTTTGAATTATAATACACTTGTGCAAAATATCAACCAACAAAGGAGAAAAAATATGTCGGTAAAACATGCCACGGATGAAAATTTCACAGAATTAACAAACGGCGCATTAACACTTGTTGACTTTTGGGCACCATGGTGCGGACCGTGCCGTATGTTTGGTCCTATTTTTGAATCGACATCTGAAAAGATACACGATGTGAACTTTGTTAAATTCGAAGTCAACGATGAAAACAGACGCACACCGGCAAAATTCGGTATTCGTGGAATCCCAAGTGTGCTGGCATTCAAAAACGGCGAATTAATAGAGGCACGCAGTGGCCTTATGGACGAAGAAACATTGGCGGCATGGATTGCGGAATTAAAAGGATAAAAACATGGCAAAGGCAAATTACAAAACAATTGAACTTTCACCAAAATACATACCAAAAAAATCTGAACCATATATGTGTCCGGAACATTTGGCGTATTTTTATCATTTACTAACGGCGCAAAAGGAAGAAATCACACGACAAAATACGGCGGCACTGAATTCTGTGACCGCAACGACGGTTGCGAATTCTTCGATTACGGGCGACGAATTTGATAACGCGACCGCGGAACAGGAAACATCCATGACACTGCGTATGGCGGAACGCGACAATAACTTGCTTGCTAAAATAAATAATGCACTTGACCGAATCGAAAACGGCACATTTGGATACAGTGTTATATCCGGCGATGAAATCGGCCTTTCACGAATGCTGGCACGACCACTTGCCACCATGACAATCGAAGAACAAGAAGAACACGAAAAAAGAAAGTAAAAATAAGAAAAACAAAACGGGCGATTATGTCGCCCGTTTTTTATTTCTTTTTTTGCACCCGGCGCGCCGCGGGTCTCTTTTTCGGTGCGGATTTAGAATCCGCCGCAATCGCCTTTTTATCATCAGTTTTCATTTCTTTTTTGAAAACCTTTAACCCATTGGCAAGGTTCCGCATCATTCCCGGAATCTTTGCATGGCCAAACAATATGACCAACAGCAAAACAATAACCAGTATTTCCATCCAACCCAATCTTCCAAACATATCAAACTCCTTCACTAACCACTTACACTAACCACTATTTCGCGACATAGCAATCAAGCCCATCGGACTTTGCGTTACGACAGAATCCATTTGCATCATTTGAATTCGCAAATGCAACCCGCAAACGATATGTCGTTGTTCCGTTCGGCAACACCGCCGCCAATATCACGAACTGTTTGCCCGCGAACAAATTCTGGTGACCGTTGCGAATTTTTTTCTCGGCGGCTTCGGCGGCGGCGCGTGTGCCATACGAACCAAATTGCACATACCAACCACCATTTGCAACCTTTTGCGCGGCGGGCTTTGGCGCCGGTTTCGGTTTTGCCGGTGTTTTCACTTCCTTCTGCGCCGGTGCCGGAATTGGTTTTGGACTTGCCGTTGCACGTTCCGGATTAAATGTCACATCTTTTCTATCTTCGATAACACGAACATTTTGATTCGGTTGTGGTGCAACCTCTACTGGTTGCGGTGCGGGCTGAACAACCTGAACCGGTTGCGGCGCAACCTGGACGGGCTGTGGCACTGGCGCGGGCCGCATATCACCCACCGGCATTTGTTGCACAGGCATCGGTTGAACCTGTGCCGGTTGTGGCACGGGCATTGGACGCGGTGCGGGCATAATCATTTCCGGTTCGCGTTCTTCAACCATAACGGGCGCACCAAGGTCAACCTCTATCGAAGACGAAGAATTATTGCTAACCACGCGAACGATAATAACGACCGCCAAAACAATTATCGCAACACCAATCGCCAACAGCAACCAAGGCCGATGCGGCCGCGGCGTGACAAAAGGCACCGCATCCGGCAAACCTTCATCAACCGTATCATCGGCGTCATTTAAATCTAAAAGTCCTAATTCTTCTGTATCACTCATGATATTTTTCTCCCTTTGATATGGGATATTATATCATAAAAAAACGATATCACAAAAATTATTTTGTAGGACGCGCACCAAAGTTTGGTGGCACAATCAGTTTATGATTTTGTTCGACAATCGGTTCGGTTTCGCAAGACCGCGTGCACGCGCCCAACACAACCGGCATCAATATAACAAAAACTAAAATTATTTTTTTCATATCCTTTCCTTTTTTTGGACCCGGTGGTTTTTTAACCACCGGGCACTAACCACTAACACTTACACTAGCCACTATAAAGGCAATTTAACCGCATCTTGCATCTGGACCACAAAATCTGCAAGCGGAACAACATCTTGCTTTTCAACCCCCAAACGACGCAGTGTCACGGTTTTATCGTTCGCCTCTTTTTCACCAACGACGGCAACAATTGGTGTTTTCGCCACAGACAATTCGCGAACCTTGTAATTAACTTTTTCATCGCGATAGTCGCCCCGCGCATACACACCCGCCGCACGCAAATCCGCAACGACACTTTCGGCATATTCGCGATATTTTTCAGAAATCGGCACAACAACCACCGGTTCCGGCGACAGCCACAACGGCAAATTGCCCGCTTGATTCTCTATCAGAATGCCCATAAAGCGTTCAATAGAACCAAACAAAGCACGGTGTAACATTACGGGACGATGTTTTTCTCCGTCTTCGCCAATGTATGAAATATCGAACCGTTCTGGTAAATTCATATCAACCTGAATTGTTCCACATTGCCATTCACGACCAATCGCATCACGCAATATAAATTCTAACTTTGGTCCATAAAACGCACCTTCACCTGGATTTATTGTAAATTCGTATCCATGGGTATTCAAGGCATTCGCTAAAGACTTTTCACATAAATCCCAAATCTCATCGGAACCGATTCGTTTTTCTGGGCGAGTCGACAGATATATTTTAACCTCGGTAAACCCAAATTGTTTATATATATCTAAAATCAATTTTAATGTATCTATACATTCTGATTCCATTTGTTCAGGCGTACAGAAAATATGAGCATCATCCTGGGTAAATTCGCGCACACGCATCAGCCCCATCAAAGAACCTGAGGCCTCATAACGGTTAACCTTACCAAACTCTGCCATACGCAACGGCAAATCACGATAAGAACGCAACATACTACGATAAATTAACACCCCCCCAGGACAATTCATTGGTTTTATACAAAACATGCGACCATCTTCCGTCTTACCAGAATAGTTATGCGCACCATATTTTTCCCAATGTCCAGAAGTTTCCCACAGCACCCTATCCATTACAGCCGGCGTACAAACCTCAATATATCCAGCACGTTCTTGACGTGCACGCATGTAATCTATCAATTTACGATAAACCTTATACCCTTTGTCATGCCAAAACACCGCGCCCGGCGCATATTCCGGTTCAAAGTGGAAAAGGTCCATTTCTTTTCCGATTTTCCTATGGTCGCGTTTTGCGGCTTCTTCTTGCATCTTAAGGAAGTTATCCAATTCTTCTTTACTTGCAAACGCATCAACATAGATACGTTGCAACATTTTATTTTTCGCATCCCCCTTCCAGTACGCACCGGCGACACTGCGAATCTTAAACCCGTCGCGCGGTAAATCTTTGGAACTTTCCACATGCGGCCCACGACACAGGTCGGTAAAATCGCGGAAAGTATAAATCGACAGTTTTTCACCCGCCGCATCATATTCATTCAACCATTCCATTTTATATGGTTGATTCGCAAAGATTTTTTTCGCTTCGTCCAAATCGACAATTTTCTGTTCAAAACGACCATTTGATTTAATCAGTTCACGCATTTCCCGTTCGATTTTTTCAAAATCTTCTTCGGAAAAGCGATAATCAGTATCAAAGTCGTAATAGAACCCGTTTTCAATTGCCGGACCACCCGCGAACTTTACATCCGGGTGCAGTTTTTGCACAGCCGCCGCCATCACGTGCGCCAGCGAGTGCCGAATCAATTCAATTGGATATGACATAATAAAATCCTCTATGTTTTTTTATTTTATGTTAGATTTTTGAACTGTTTGATTATATTCGTGCGCCATCAAAAACGCAAATAGAAATTACCGTACCCCCGCGGGGGTCGTTGTGGTCGTGGTTGTTGTAAAGATAAACCAAATACGTTTCATAACGAACACATTATATTCCAACCGAATCGAAAAGTCAATATCAGTGTTAGTGGAAAGTGCCAGTGGTTAGTGAGTGATTCCAGAGCGCAAAGTTCTCCTCCTGCGGAGGAGTACGGCGTGGAACGCCGGGAGGTGGTCTTTCCCTACACATCCAATATCGCGCCGTAAAGAACCGCAAAGAAAAAACACACCGTTCCGGCGATTACAAACAAATGCCAAATCGCATGTGAAAACTTTAATTTCCGCCAAAGGTAAAATATCACCCCAATCGAATATGAAAGCCCACCGGCAAGGATAAACCACAATCCCCGCGCCGGCACACGTGCCAACATAATCGGCAAAATAAATATCAATGTCCACCCCATCAACAAATAAAGACCTACAACCCATTTGGGCTGTTGCCGGGGATTACGAATTTTGACTATTGCGCCAAAAATTACAATCGCCCATAAAATTCCGAACACCGTCCAACCCAAACCGCCGCGCAAATTCACCAACAAAAACGGCGTGTATGTGCCGGCAATCAACGCATAGATGGCAACACTGTCCCACACTTCGAAAAAGCATTCGCCACGCCGCCCAATAAGTGCATGGCACATTGTTGACCCAAAATAAAGCGTGAACATAGTGAACCCAAAAATCGCACAAGACACAACCGACCAAGCGTTCCCGTAAATTGCCGCGAACACCACCAACAATGTTAAACCCGCAATCGCAAGTCCAATACCAATTCCATGCGTTAGGATATTCAACACTTCTTCGCCATGCGTCGACCGCCGTTCCCAACGGAAAAGCCCTGTCGCACGCAGACACCGCAACAACCGCGACGCATGTTTATCGCGCCGCACACTTTTTAATTTCGTTCGAACATTTTTACGATTTTTAACCACCGTCATAATAACGCCTTTATCCTTTCTATAACTCTTGGACCACCCATTACCTGCATAATGGAATAAAGGTCCGGTGTGTTTGTCCGCCCTGATAACGCAACACGCAAATCCATCGCAACATCACCGTTCTTTACGCCAAATTTCTGGGCAATTTCGACAATTTTATTCCACCACGTGTCTTTGTCATCGGCAATATCAAAGTTTTCTAAAAACGCGCGCAACACGTCCGCATTATATTTATATTCTGTATTCGGCACAAACAATTCGTCAAAGAAAAATTCTTCGATGCCAAGTGTCTGTTTCCAAGTAATAAAATCTTTACGTATACGCCGTGGATTATCACGTTCAATGGCCAAAACCGCCGTCAAATAATCTTGGTTGGCAACCTGCATCTTTTGTTTTTCATCACCGTATTCATTTGCCCATGTCACCACAGATTTTACCAAATCGGAAACCGTCATCGCGCTGATATACTCTTTGGCCCACCATTCCAATTTCTTCATATCGAACAGCGCACCCGACATCGGAATTTTTTTCAGTTTCATTTCGTATTCTGCAAAACTTTTAACCATACCTTTTAACTTTGCCTCTTCATAACCAGACGCCGCGATATTGCCCAAATAATCCAACACCGCATCCGTCGGCCAACCATCACGCAAAAAGAACGCGACATTACTTTCGGGGTCTTTACGTTTTGAAAGTTTACGTTGCTTGCCCGTTTCTTCATCAATTTTGTCGATTGTTGATGTATGAATATACATCGGCGGTTGCCACCCCATCATACGAAACAATTGTGTATGCAACGGCAACGACGGCAACCATTCTTCACCACGAATAACATGTGTTGTCCGCATAAAATGGTCATCACACAAATGCGCAAAATGATATGTCGGCAAACCATCATTTGATTTAATTAGCACAATATCTTCATTATTTTCCGGGAACCCAATTGAACCACGCACCGCGTCTTTACAGAAAATTCGCCGTACCGGGTCACCGGTTGAATACAGCCGAATCGTCGGTACTTCGCCATTATCCAAATGCCGAACAATGTCTTCGGCGGTTATATCCCGGTCACGCGCAAATTCGCCGTATACGCCGGTGGCAAAGCCCGCCGCCGATTGTTGACTACGGATTTGTTCCAAATCATCCGCCGTCAAAAAGCACGGATATGCCCGACCATCACGCAACAATTCCGCCGCCACCGAATGATAAATATCACGTCGTTGCGATTGGTAATATGGTCCATACTTTTCGTCACTATTGTACCCAATTCCAAATTTATAAAGCGAATCAACAATAAGTTTTACCGCATCTGCAACCTCTCTCTTGGTATCGGTATCTTCTATACGCAACATAAAAACCCCGCCAGATTGCGCCGCAAGATGCGAATCTATCAACGCCTGATAAAGCCCACCAAGGTGCATATACCCCGTGGGACTGGGGGCGAAACGCGTCACCATTGCGCCATCGGGCAAATTGCGTGGTGGGAATTTTTCCTCTAATTCCGAAATGGTATATTTGGGCGCCGCGCCCAAAACGCGTGCGATTAAATCTTCTGACAAACCCGTTCTCATAATCAAATCCTTGTGTTTTTAACATTTGCATTTTATACTAAATATATGGAAAAACAAGAAATAAGAACATTTGGTCGCCGCCACGGCAAAAAATTATCGGAACGCAAAAATTTTCTGATACAAAACATATTGCCGAAAATTGTCCCAAACGAATCGGAAACAAACGATATTTTGGAAATTGGGTTTGGGTCCGGTGAACACGTCCGCGAATTGGCAATAAGCAACCCGAACAAAGTTATTATTGGCGCGGAACCGTTTATGAACGGCGTTGCCGCCCTGCTCTCTGGCATTTGCGATGAAAATGGCGCGGTTTTGGACGAATATAAAAACATACGAATTTTCCCGGACGACGTGCGAATCGTTTTGAACAACGGCAATTACGGTTTCGATGAAATCTGGATTTTGCACCCCGACCCCTGGCCCAAGGCGCGACACGAAAAACGCCGACTGCTAAACGCGGATTTCCTAAATTTATTATCAAAAAATTTGGCGATGGACGGTAAAATTATAATCGGCACCGACCATTGGGAATACTATGATTGGATTTTGAATCAGGTAAAAAACACAACCCTTTACGAAACGAATTTGGCACACGACATTATCCAAACGCGTTATCAAAAAAAGAATATGGCCGGCACCGCCGAACCAAAATATATTATCCTTTCACGCCGGTAAACACACGCATATTTTGAACCAAGTCCGGTTGAATTTTTTCACAAAGGCGTAAAACCTGACTTACGCGAAACATATTTTTTCCAAACCACAAATGCAAATCTGATTTCAAATTCCAATTATTTAGCATATCAAAAACAATTCCAACAAAATCAGAATTTGCATCAAACGAATCACCTTTCGCCGTTATCAAAATCGCATCGGGCACAATTTCGCGCAGTGCATCAAACACCGCCGACCAATTTTGACCACGCATTTCATCAATATCAATCGCAACGGAAAAATTTTTATCAAAAAACAAATCATTCCGCACCGGTTTCATCGCATCGCAAAATTGCAACAAATCCGCCACACGAACAAAAACCTGGGCACCGACCGCGCCAGACCTGAACGCCCCGGTCACAGACCGCGACAATTCCGACACCGCATCAATCACATCTTTATCAATGGCAAAATCGAAACGATTCACAATTTTGATATTATTTTTTTCAATCCACGGCCAAATCTCGCCCGCCGCCCCACAAGGCACCGAAATCAACGACACACCACTTTCCAACACGATGTCCGCCGCCGCCGCCAAATCCGCCGCATCGGTTGCGCAATCTTCAACCCAACATGCCTGCATTTCATGGATATCATCAAAAAGATAATTCAAATTCATCATAACACTTTCTACTTTATCACAATTGTGATATAATTTAAACGCTATGAAAAGATTTTTTGAAAAATTTTTATTGGGCATTTTATGGTTGTTGTCGATTACGCTTATAACAACCCTTTGGATGAATACAAATTATGGGTTCGATATGCTGTCGGCGGCACATTGGGAATACCTTGGCACGCTTCAGGCGAATCGTTCAGAAATTAAACCGGACTTTTATATCTCACTAATTGCGGCACTTTTTATTGCACTAATCGGATTGTATCTGATTGTCCGCCCACGGACAAAACGCGTAAAAGATATAACATCAACGATGCCACAAAAATCAAACATTGTAATCGTACCACAACAACCCGTGATTCAACCAACCCCTGCCCCGGAAAAACCAAAGGCGGAAAATAAAAGCAAGGAAACATTCAGCCCCCGCCCTGCGCCCGCAATATCTTTGACACCGCGACCAATGTCACCAATGGGACTGCGCCCGCCCGTCCAAAGACCAACTGCAACAATTCCAACCCCGCCATTGCAACAAATGCCCAGACCTGTGACAACACCACAACCGACCCAAAACACAAATTCACCCGAAATTCGAACCGCACTTGAAAATGCTGAATACATAATCAAAAAATGTGACCGAATTGGAAAGTTGCAAAATCCGACTGTGGCCATCGCATACGACCAATCTATGTGGATTATCGCAACCAAGGCATCACCGAACACAATGGTCGAATCAATTCAAACACTGGTCACGATATTTGATGACACACTGGGCGAAACGGCAAACGATATTAAACTGCGTGGATTTATAATCGAACCGACCGAACCCGTGCAACGGGGTGACGATTTAATTATAACATTTGACAATACTGCGGATTTTGTGAAATATGTAAGTGAACACAAAAACATGAAACCTGACGATTACGACGCTGAATTGTTCGAAGCGTTTTCTACATACATCGGCACCGTAACCGGATACATTGGAAAATCATAATGCAATGGAACCAATCAATCGCGGAAAAAAGATTATCTGACATGAAAATGCCGGATATGCCGGTCACCCCGATACAGCCAAAAATTTCCGCGGTGCCATCTGATTGGTTTGCACAATACAAAAAACTATGCCATGAATTTATGCGCTCATTATCAGACTGTGTCCAAGAACTGGCACTAATGAACCTTAGCCGTGATGAATTTATGGATTTATTGATGGGCCGTGCATTACCGGCGAACTTGTCATTTCGTTTTCGCACGCCACTTGTTTGGGGTGGCAAATTAGACATTGAAAATATGTTTATGTGCGCCACATTTCCACATTCACAAAACCTTGACCGATTTATCATCGAACAATATGGAAATGAAACAATATGGTTGCCGAATCCTGAAAAGAAAATTTACCTGCCGATACATTCAACAATAAGTGGTAACGGCGGAAACGCCACGGCCGACCGGCTTAGTCAATTTGCCGCAACAATGAACACGGGACGCAACCAATCATGAACCAACTACTTGAATCTTTGAAACAACATGGTGCATTTTTTGCACCGGCCACGCCGACCGGCCAAATCACGATTCTGAATATGAATCTGCAAAAGATTCGTGCCGCGATGTTGCCAAATGAATTTATAAAGTTTTATCAAATTTGTGGTGGAATTAAACTTGGGAACGGATATATCTTTGGTCCCAACGAATATAAAACTGGGCGCACGCATCCAATCCCCGACATATTGGCAATAAACCAAGACCTTACAAACATTCCGGCACTTCGTGGAAAAACCGTATTTGGCCGAAATGATTTATTTTGGTTTGCATTCGACACATCGGGAACATGCGTAATGATGGACAATATTGGGCTTCAACTTTTACGAAAATATAATGATATTTATCGTGCAATTTATGAATGCCTTGCCGGGGGAAAAATATAGTATGAAAAAAATATCTGTATCTTTATCGGGTCATCAAACAAGCCTTTCATTGGAACATGAATTTATCGATGCCTTGCACGAAATTGCCCACGAAATCAACAAACCGGTTGCAAAAATCATTGACGAAATCGATGAAAAGCGCACCATTGGAACGAACCTGTCGTCCGCGGTGCGCATTTATGTTTTAAAATACTATCGTAAATAAGTTTTTATTTTTTCCGTGTCACGCCCGCAATCCATATTGTTCCCAAACACGACACGACCAAAATAATTATCATCCACATATCACGACCAAACCTCCTGTACGCCGTTCTATGCGCGCCACAAACCGTACCATCAATATGTCCCGCAACACCAATTGGAATCATCGCTTCGATATTACCATCGGCGGCAACAAACGCACTTATACCCGAATAATTTGCGCGCACAATCGGCACACCCGATTCAATTGCATACCGCCGCACCATACCAAGGTGTTGATATGTTCCCGGCGTTTTTCCGAACCAATTATCATTTGTGATATTTATAATTGCATTTGGTATTTTCCCACGCGGAATAAGTGAATCAGAAAAAATAACTTCATAACAAATCGCGGGTGCAAAAACAAAATTCTTGCCCCCAAGATTCATTTTTATCAATTCCGGTCCATCGCCCGCCGTCAATTGTCCCGGTGTGGGAATTAAATCACCAAACGGACGATATTCCCCAAACGGCACAAGGTGCGATTTGCTGTATACGCCGGAAACCGTGGCATCCGTATTCACCATCAACATTGAATTATATAATTTCCCATCATCAAAATAATTCGCACCTATAACCATCGGTTTATCTAAAATCCGCGCCATTGAAACAATATCCCCTGGCATCATAACAAATGGATACGCCGTTTCCGGGAAAACAACCAAATCATATTCGCCTTCGGACGACGCAATTTCGGTCATTACATTTATATTATGATTCGCATTTTGCAACGCCACCGCACGCGAATATGTTGCCTTTTGAATTGCGCTCTGCGCCGGTTGCACAATCCTTATAACCGGCCGCGGCAAGACATCACAACTATTTTGAACAAGGGTTATATTCCGCCGGCCATACAAAATTCCAACCACACCAAACATCAAAAAACATAGCAACACGAACCAATTTAATCCATCGCGCCTGTTTTTTATAATTTCACAAACCGCCGCAATAACACCAATAATCACAAAGGTAAGTCCCAACGCGCCATAAAGCGACATTGAATTTGCAACATGTAAATTTTGCAACGATATATTCGCAATCGGATTCCATGGAAACCCGGTGAACAACCATTCACGCAACCATAAAACCAGTGTCCAAACCGACGCGAACAAAAACGGTCTACACGCCGGATTTAGCCGTATAGAAGAAATTGCCAAAAATGGCGGTGTAAAAATAATTCCACCAACAATACCGATTCCAATAATTCCTGGAACCGTCCAAATTGCAAATTGACTTGCTAATTCTGGCACAACATAAATACTGTTCAACACCCACCAAAACATCGCAATTGCATACACCGCGCCAAACGGGAAAATCCGCCAAAATTTTCGCCACGCCGAAACACCAACTAAATTTTTCAACGACAATAAATACGCGCCACCAATACCAATCAGCGTCGCCCACCAAAAATTAAATGGCGCAAACCCAAAACTTGCCACCACCGCACACAATGAATAAACTAATGTTCGACCAAACGCACCACGAAAAAACTTTTTTAACCCAACAACAAATTTTCCACCCGGGCAACACGATTCATCGTTGCATACGCCGGATTCCGCCGTATAGGGATTTTTATATCCCAATTTTTTTAGTATGGCTGTTTCCTTTTTTTCCATTTTTTCCGCATCTTTGTCGTTCAAATGATCATATCCCAAAAGATGCAAAACACCATGCACAATCATATGCGCCGTATGTTCCGCCACCGATATATTTTCTGATTTTGCTTCACGTCGAACGGTATCCAACGATATAAAAATATCGCCCAACAACACATCATCGTCCAATTCAAAAGATAGCACATTTGTCGGTTTGTTTATTCCGCGATATTTTTTATTTATTTTCTTTATTTCCGCATCATTTACCAATGTAATCGACACTTCTGAATTCTTGTATACAGCGGTCACCGCGGCATTGGCGATTTTTTCAAAATCGATATCATATTTTTTCCACCGTTTATCATCAACATTTACAAAAACGCGCATAATATTTCCCCTATATTTTATATATTGCCAACCAAATGTTTATTTTCTATGATTATACCATAAAATAAAGAAGAATAAAATGCAGAATAATTCACGTCCACTTGCCGATTTAATGCGTCCGAACACGATTGACGATGTCGTGGGTCAAACGGCACTGCTTGGCGAAAACGGCATTGTCCGCCGCATGGTTGTGGCGCATAAACTTTCAAACCTGTTGCTGTGGGGGCCACCGGGATGTGGAAAAACCACAATTGCGCGCGCATTGGCAAATTCGGTTGATATGGATTTTGTTCCCATGTCTGCGGTTTTTTCCGGCACGGCGGACATAAAGAAAACGATGGAGGTTGCACGCACCAATTCAGCCATTGGGCGTGGCACACTTTTGTTCATCGACGAAATTCATCGATTCAACAAAACACAACAGGATACATTGCTGCCATATTTGGAAGACGGCACAGTTGTCTTTATTGGTGCAACCACCGAAAACCCAAGTTTTAATTTGAATAACGCGTTGTTATCGCGTTGCCACATTGGTGTTTTGGAACCACTGAATACGGCGGATTTGGCGACACTCATTGAACGCGCGGAAAAATTTATCGGCAAAAAATTGCCCCTAAGCGCGGATGCAAAAAAACACCTTGCGGAAATTTCCGACGGCGATGCGCGATTCTTGCTAAACACGGTTGAATACCTGGTAAATGCAAAATTCAAAAAAAACCTTGGCCCCGACGAACTTGATAACGTGATTCAAAAGCGCGCACCGCTTTCGGACAAAACCGGCGATGAACATTACAATATGATTTCCGCCGTGCATAAATCATTGCGCGCAAGTGATACAGACGCGGCGCTTTATTGGGTTGCGCGCATGATGACCGCGGGCCAGGACCCAATGTACATTTTCCGTCGCCTGACAAGATTCGCAATGGAAGATGTTGGCCTTGCCGACCCGAACGCGATGCAAATTGCCCTTGCCGCATGGCAGGTTTACGAACGCATGGGCAGTCCCGAAGGCGACCTTGCCCTGACCGAACTTGTAATCTATCTTGGGACGGCACCGAAAAGTGTTTCGGTTGACCGCGCGAAAATGGCATCTTATGCGGTGGCGAAACAGACATCAAACCTTATGCCACCAAAAAACATTTTAAATGCGCCAACAAAAATGATGCGGGAAATGGGATACGGCAAAGGTTATATTTATGACCCGGACACGGAATCCGGATGTAGCGGTCAAAATTGTTTTCCCGAAAGTATGCAACGCCAAAGTTTCTATCACCCAATCGAACGCGGATTCGAACGCGAAATTAAAAAGCGTCTTGAATACTGGAACGCATTGCGCGCCCGTGCAAACAAAGATTCCGAAAACTAGAACAAGATATTTATTTTTAGTCCGGTCGTAAACTTTTCCGATTCAAACGAATAATCGAAATGCCCAACATATTGCGTCCGGCCATATTGCCGAACAATGCGTCCGCCAACGGTTTCTTCGTCATAACATTTATCGGTCGCCTTGCGCAAAGTTGCACCGACACCAACCCGCCAATCCGCCGTCACACGCAAATATAAATCCGGCGAAAAATCAATAAACGCGATTCCATGTTCGTTATTAAAAATCCAACTGGACTTTACGGTCGCGGCAAGTGTCACATGTTCATATTGCTGACCAAACCGGAACCCAAGGTAATACACCGAATCCGCGAAATCAGGTGAACGCAACCGATGCGAACCACCAAACTTTACACCACCCAACATATCATAAATCAGATGATTATCCGCCGAATTCGCAACACGATAAAGTGCATTCAAATCCGCGCTTGAAAAACCACTTTCATCCCCGTCAAAATCACGTTGGTAATAAAAATTTCCACCAACAACCAAACCATCAACAACGCCATAGTTCAAATACTGGCCCACACGCAAACCGTTTTCAAAGTAATCAAAAATCGTGCGTGACAATAACCGACCACGCGCCGTCAGAAACAATGGGTCGGATGTATCATCAACCAAACCTTCGGCACGCACACCGGCGCACGCCATTATTCCCAAAAATCCGATTAAAATTTTTCGCATCTAATCTGTTCCCATATTTTTTATAAAGCAACCGGCGACATTTGCGCCGCCGGTTCAAACGCACGAATTAGAAGTAGAATATAATCCGACCCCCAACTGACATTTCTTTATACTTATCAACCCGGGCCTGGCCAAGGTTGCCCCATTGCATCTGATTTGCATCATCATAATATGTCATGTATGCATCCAACTTTTGCCCATCGGCGGTATCAAAGAATGATGTTTTTCCATACAACGTCAACGCAAACCAATCATTCGGTTGCCACCCAAGTTCGGCCCTGATTGATGCCTGACCATGCCAATCATAGTGACCATATATCGCCTCTAGGTTCAATGTCCAATCTTCATCTAACACACTGAACACGCCAACGCCACCTTCGACGAACAATGTTGTCTGCGTGTCACCATTATACGCGACGAAAATTGATGCTTCTCTACCCTCTTCGTCTGAACCTGTGATACCATTGCCATAATATTTATCATCAAAACTTACCAACCAACCACGCAATAAACCATAGATTGTTGATTTGGAAATTTTATACCCACCCTTTAAATCCAAAACAAATTCATTTGCAACATCTTGTTGACGTTCATAATACGCAGACGCGGTCGCAATCCATTCCGCGTTATCAACAAAGCGCCATTGAACCCCGGCCCCATAGATATTAAGACCATTGTCTTTCATTTCATCATCCGGTGCACTGGACCAATCAAATTTATATTTTGTGGAATCAAACCGCCCCATCAGCAAAACCGCAAACCGGTCTGTGATACCATAACTTAAATCTTCTTTAAGGGCGAATCCACGCGCACTCCATTTTGCCTTGGTATCAAAATTAGGATTTTCCTCTATCAATTCTGGCAACAACAGAAAATCTAAATCATAAGAATTCATATTATATGAAATATCCGTTATAGCCCCGAACTTACCTTCGGTCGGTTGAAAGAACGGATGCGCAAGGTAATATTTGCGTTTAACCTGGCTGCGTACCATGGACGAACGATTATATGTCGACACGGCGGACGAACCGGCGTTATTATTATAATACACCTGGCCACGATTGACCGGAGTATAGTAGTTATTGGTTGTTGTCGTATATCCAACATTTGATTGGCGCACCGGCACCGCATAGGTCCGCGTGGTGGTACGCGTTTCATACTTTTGATAATTCACATTTGGGTTATCACGCACCGCGGGTGTCGTGGTATTAAGGTTCGCCGCCGATGCGCCGCCCATACCAAAATTCGTCGCCGCAAACGCGGGTGCAACCCCAACAAATGCCGCCAAAGCAAATATAGACAAATATCCTTTCATTTATTTTTCTCCTTAGTTTTATGACCGAATTATATCACAAAAAATCCCATTTACAAAGCATAAAAATCACAATATATGCCGTTTGCCGTTCGGGTCGGGCGCACTGACGATACCTTCCTGTTCCATGCGTTCCATAAACCCGGCGGCCTTGTTATAACCAACACTTAAACGCCGTTGGATATAAGATATTGTTGGCTTTTTATCTTTGATAACATACTCTTTGGCCTGGGCATACAGGTCGGCATCTTTATCACCCGTACTGACGGACATGCCCGGCACCGCACCACTGGCCACCGCACCACCGTCTTCGCCATCAACAACACCAGACACATATTCCGGTTCGCCCTGCGCACGCAGGAAATCCGCCACACGCGTCATTTCAGCGGGTTCGATAAACGCACCGTGTATGCGCACGGGGACACGTCCGGCCTCGCTAAACAACATATCACCACACGCAAGTAAATTTTCCGCACCCTTTTCGCCCAATGTCGTCATACTGTCGATATTACTGCGCGCCTGGAAAGAAATACGCGTTGGGAAATTCGCCTTGATAACACCGGTGATGGTTGTAGCATCGGGTCGCTGGGTCGCCATAACAAGATGAATTCCGGCGGCGCGCGCCTTTTGCGCCAAACGTTGGACACAGGCCTCGACCTCTTTACGGGCAACACCCATCAAATCGGCGACTTCATCAATAACAATTACCAAATATGCCATATCTGACAAATCAACTGTTTGCGTTTCATATTCTAATTCGCCGGTTTCTTCGTTCGTACCGACGGCAACCTGTTTGGTCACAACTTCGCCCGCGGCGCGTTTAGCGGCAACCGCTTCGTTATATGCCTCTATATTTTGCACACCGAAATCCAGCAAACGTTTATACCGCAATTCCATTTCTTGGACCGACCATTTAAGCGCATTCACCGCCGCATTCGGGTCAAGTTTTATAATCGGCGTAATAAGGTGCGGGATATCGTCCCAGAACCCAAAGTCAACACCCTTGGGGTCAATAATCATAAGTTTACACTTGTCCGGCGTAAAATGATACAGCACCGACATAATTATCGATTGCACAAACACGGACTTACCCGACCCGGTGCGCCCCGCAATCAACACGTGCGGCATCTTGGCCAAATCGAAATACATCGGATTGCCACCGATATCAACCCCCAGTGCAAGCGGTATTTTATATTTAGAATTCACAAATGCATCGTCCGCAACCAAACCTTGGAACCGGACCGTTTGGCGATTCAAATTCACCATTTCAACACCGATAAGTTCCGTGCGTGGAATATGCGCGATACGGATGTTTTCCGTTGCCATCGCACGCGTCATATCTTTGACGGTTTTGCTAATATCAACCATACGCACACCACTGTCGGGTTTGAATTCATAAAGTGTCACAATCGGTCCCGGGCGAATTCCAACGACATGCCCGTTCACACCATATTCGGCAAAATGAATTTCCATCGCGCGCGCATTTTGTTTTAATTCTGGTGTCACAACACTTTTGCCAAAATTAGATTTTTCCAAAAATTCTGGGTCGGGCAATTCATATTCTATTACTTCCGCACTTTTTGATACGGCGCGCCGGCGTGCGGGCTTGCGACGTGGTTTCGGTTTTTCTTCTTCCCCTTCTTCCTCTTCGTCATCTGTCTCTTCTTCTACATCTTCTTCTGATTCTTCTTCGGTTTCTGGTTCAACTGGTTTCATCAAATGAAACGCGGTCAGCACCCACCGCACCACACCAATAACATTACGCACAATTCGAATAACATCGGCAAAACTTATATGCAACAAAATTCCCGCAATCATAAAGAAGCCACACAAACACAAAACACCAATAACTATCGCGCCAACACCGCCCATCAAATTCAAAACATCCGCCGCCGCAACCGCACCCATCATACCACCATATGTTGTCCGTGGCGCAATCAAACCAAACCCCGCCGCCCCAAGGCATATTGCAACAAATCCACGCAATATATTATACTCTGGTGTTCCGTCGCGCGCCGCCCCAGACAATAAAATAAGTCCCGCCCGTGCAATACACAGAAACAAAAATAACGTCGGCACATAACCAATCACATACCTAAACAAACCAACAAAATTTCCAATCAAACTTTGCGTTCCAAAATTTCCAGATGCAGCAACACCCGTCAAATATGGGTTATGAAAAATCAGCGTGACAACCAACCAGGCCGCCAAAATCAAAATTGCAACACCACACAACTTTGCGCACAGCCCACGCAAAGCCCCCGAAACACTTTCCGGCAAAAATCTTGATTGACCACTCATACCGCGGACATTATATCATAAAAAAACACAAAAAGCATCCCGAAACAAAATATTATTTATCACGTGCAACAATTGCCCAAACAATATCCGCCGCAACCATACCGATAAACGCGCCTAATATAACATCAGACGGCCAATGCACACCGACACAAACACGCGATACACCAATCACAATCGCCAATGTCCACGTGAACCACTTGGCGCGTGGCACCAGCATTCCAATCATAATGAGTCCAGCAAACGATGCCATCGCATGCCCCGACGGCATAGAATGAAACGCCCAATCACGCGCGAACGGGAAAAAACCGGTCATACCCAATGCCTCGTAAAAGACCGGGCGCGCCCGACCAATTAAAACCTTTAAAATAACACCAACAAACGACGCAAGAAATACGGACGCAAAAACCATAAATGCATAACTATTTTTTACACGCCCGTAAACATCGCTGAAAAAATTTTTCGAATGCGAAAATTTTCGCACATAAAAAACACAAAGCGCAATTAACGAAACAACCAACCAAACCTTGGCCCCAAAAATTTCACTGATATATTCACATGTCACGCAATCGAACCGATGCAAAAAATTAAACACCGGAATATCGAATCCAAAAATTCCGCCGAACACCAACGCAACCGTCAGGGTTGCACCAATTAAAATCCGCGACCAATTCAATTTATTTTCACGTGTGATAAACATATGCAACACCTTTTTTATTCTTCATAGTTTAACAATCGACTATAAACTTTGGAATCGGTTAAAATCTGCACTGCAACCGCCAAGGCAAGCAAATCTTCATCTTCGCCATTTGTAATTGTCGGACAACCATTTCGCACCGAATCGGCACTAACACTTTTATCCGCATTATAATCGTGCCAACGGAAATCACCATTGACCACATTGATAAAGAACGCACTTTGTTGCGCACCGGTCCGAATATTCGATAAACACACCATCGGGAACACGCCACGTCCATCAATTTTTCGTCCCATCCCGGTTTTAATTGATTTGTTTAACAACCGCAACGCCCCACCATCACGAAGTGTCAATGTCGACGCAATTCGCGCCGTCCCCGATGTTGGCGTTCCAATCAACACCCCGCGACCATTTTCATAGAACGCGGCGGCAATCGCCTCTGCGGTGCCACGCGTCATATTTGAAACCACCACAACAACACGTGCATCGGTCACGGCATTATCCGCCGGAACAACTTCTAATTCATCACGCGTATTTTCAATAATACGCATAATCGGTCGCGGCCCGATAAAAAGCCCCGCCAATTTTGCCGCCGCCCTTTCATCATCACCATCCGCCGCACGCAAATCCAAAATTACCCCCGAAACATCAGGATGTTTTTTCAATGCCTCGCTAATTATTGCAACCGCACCGTTCGATATTTTATTTACGATTATGTTAAGAATTCCACCATTCACATCATCCATAAAAACAACATCCGCATCGGCAATAACAATTGTCGCACGCCGAACGACAACGCGCCGCTGACCCGATGGTGTAAGTAATGTCATCTTTACCGTTCCCGAATTAAAGCCCGACATCATCGACGCCAACGCCGAATCAGATATTTCCGAAACCAACGTTCCGTTTATTTCGCCAATTAAATCGCCATCACTTATCCCCGCATTATCCGCCGGCGAACCACGATACACCCCCAGCACCCGAAAATTACCGCGCTCATCACGCGCGCCTTCGATACCAACACTGGTAAGTATTCGACCGTCATTTAGTGGCGATGTTTCATCCGCCAAAACATAACGACCATTTTCATCAATTCCCCGCATTAGCGAATCAACAACCGCCCGATAAATATCCGTTTCATTTGCCATCGCCATTGACATATCACGTTCACGCATTTTCAGCACCAACGCCGTTGTAATTTCACCATACGCATTCCAATCACGCGGTTCCGGCGCCGGATAGTTTCCAACAATTGTATCGCCCCACACCAAAACCACACGTTCATCGGTTGCCGCGATGTGTGCATTCGGATTCAGATTTTCCAAACCTTCGATTGCAACTTTTATATTTTTTCCACCCCAACTAACCCCCGCCAATGTTTCATATATTTCGGCAAAATTACGCGACATATCAAAAACATTTATTCCGTTTTGAATTGGTTCATCTTCGAAAAACAAACTGTCGGCGCGCGCACCCGCCATCACCGACAGCCAAAGGAATCCACCAAAAAAGATTTTTAATAAATTTTTCATATGCCCCTCTCCTTGGCAAGGTGTTTTAGTATTTTGTTTCACGCAAATTAAAGTGATACAAAATAACATTTGAAATATACATACTGGTAAGTGTCCCCATCACAATTGAAAACGCCATCGCCAACGCGAATTCTTGCAATGCCAATCCACCAAACACATAAAGTCCAACCAACGCAAGCATTGTTGTAATACTGGTCAGCAATGTTCGCGACAACATTTCATTGACCGACAAATCAATCAATTCATCCATCGGCATCTTATGATACTTTTTTATATTTTCATCGATTCGGTCATAGTTCACAACCTTGTCATTAATTGAATACCCAACACCCATCAAAATAATTGCAATCGCCGTTTGATTAAATTCAAGTCCCGTCGCCGAAAAGAACCCAAACATCAACACAAAGTCAAACACCAACGACACAAACGAACCGACCGCATAACCACCGCGATAGCGAATCCATACATACACCGCCATCAAAATAAATGAAACCAACACAGCCCAAATACCACCACGCACCAATTCGCCACCAATTTTTGGCCCGACAATTTGCACCTGGGTATATTCAACACGATTCCCCAAAATATCCTTGATTTCACGCACGCGTTCATTTTGTTGTGCATCGGTCGCCCCCTTGGGCAAACCAACACGAATCAGAATTGCATTATCGTCCACCGATTGCAATTCCGGATTAAACGCCGCCAAATCATGACGCATTTTATCAACAGTATAATCAGATTCGACGGATGTCACCTCCATCGAAATACCACCGGCAAAATCGATTCCGTAATTCAGTCCCCGGAACCAGAGTGAAAAAATAGAACCCAAAATCAACACACCCGAAATCCAATACGACAATTTCCGATACTTCATAAAATGCAGTTTCATAACCAAACCCCTTACTTTTTTACATAACCAATTTTTTTATTTTTTCCACGCATATACCAATCGATAAGGACGCGCGACAACCATATACATGTGAACAATGTTGTGATAACACCGATGGACAGCGTCACCGCAAACCCGCGAATCGGTCCCGCACCAAATTGGAATAAAATAAGCGCACAAATTAAATTCGTAAGTTCACCGTCCAACACCGTTTTCATCGAACGATTAAATCCGGAATCAACCGCACGCAACGGTGTTGAACCCGACCGAATTTCATCACGAATTCTTTCGAACGGCAAAATGTTTGCGTCAACCGCCATACCAAGCGTCAACACGATACCGGCAATCCCGGGCAACGTCAATGTCGCGCCCATCAACGCGGACACGCCAATAATCATCGCCAAATTTACCAGTAAAACAATGTCCGCAATAAAGCCAAACACGCGATACACAATTATCATAAATAACATAATCAACGCCACACCAACCAACGACCCAACCTTGCCCTGGGCAATCGTGTCGGCGCCCAACCCCGCACCAACCGTGCGTTCTTCGATAACCTGTAACGGGGCCGGCAACGCACCACTGCGCAGCAACACCGCCAAATCCTTCGCACCTTGTAATGTGAATCCGCCGGAAATCTGACCACGTCCACCCGGAATTGGTTCGCGAATCGTCGGTGCAGACAAAACTTGGCCATCCAAAACAATTGCGAATCGTTCATTCACGTGTTCAGTGGTCAGTTTTGCGAATCGCCGCGCACCCGTCGCATCGAACACTGTCGTCACAACCGGCATATTATTTTGGTCAAAATCCGCCTGGGAATCTTTCAAACTTTCACCCGAAACCTCTATACGTGAATAGACCGGCACACGCGACCACGGGCTTTCCATATACGGCAAAAACTCTGTTCCCGCCGGCGCAACACCCGACGCCAGTTGTTCCGGCGTGACATTTTCATTTACCAAATGAAAGGTCATCTTTGCGGTCTTTCCAATCAATTCCTTGATATGTTCCGGATTATCAACACCCGGCAATTGCACCATGATATATTTTCCGCCCTGACTTTGAATCGACGGTTCTTTGGTCCCCAGTGCATCAATACGCCGCCGCACAATTTCGATACTGCGCGCCAAGGCATCCTGAATCATTTCTTCCTTTTGCTTTTCCGAATACGAAAGTGTGATTGTATTTCCCGACGAAGAAATATCCACCGTATCACCCAGCACGCTTTTCAACCGTCCCTTGGCCTTGGACACTTCGTCATCTTCGCGCACAACCAACGACACCACACCATCGACATTTTTAAGGCCCGAAAAACGAATCATACCCTTTGACCGGTCAATCATCGCACTGCGCACTTCGTCATACAGTTGCACCGACTTTTCATCGAACATCGTTTTGGTATCAACCTCAAGCAACAACTGCGCACCACCTTTCAAATCCAACCCCAACGATATCGGGTGCATAAACGACGGGAAATACTTCGCCGTGTTCGGAAACATTGTCGGCACCGAAAGCAACACACCAAATATCGCCACAAAAACAATCAGCAATTTTTTTAACATCTGCACAACCCTTTTATTTTGCCTCTACACTTGCGACGGCGTTCTTGCTAACCTCTATCACAACGCCGGGGGCGATTTCCATTTCAATCGTCCGTTCGCCGATTTTTTTAACCGTTCCATAAATTCCGGCGGCAAGAATACGATTGCCAACCTGAATACTGTCCACCATCTTTTGATATTCAGCCATACGCTTTTTATTAGGCCGCACCATAAACAAGTAAATCACCGCGAACACAATCAAACAGTAAAGCAACAAACCACTCCAACTGCCCTGCTGTGCGGGCTGTGCCGCGCTATCCGCAACCGTTTGTACCGTTTCAACAACCGCTGTTTCTTCCATAGATTTTTCTCCTTTTTCATTATTTCTGGACCAAGAATAGAAAAAAAAACAGCGAAAGTAAAGGAAATAGTGGTGGGTGTAAAGTTCCCCTCCTGTGGAGGGGTGGCGCCGAACGGCGACGGGGTGGTCTTTTATCAATTATTCACACAAGTCTTAAACTCATCGGGGTCAGTTTTCATAAAACACGCCCGCATTTTCTCTTTGGTGATTTTTCGCGCCGTTTTGCAACCATTGCTCTCATTTTTATCAAACAATTCCCCCGTGGCGCACACTTTACACTCACCGTGCAAAACGCCAGATTTCTTTGTCTCGCCACACGGTACACACTTATGTTGACTGCCTTTTTCAAATCCATAATTCGATTCTTTGCATCGATAATACTTACATTTGTTGCCACCCGTACTTTGTATTTTTATTGTGTGTTGCATTGCATCATAATGCCCATAGCCACTACACATTGGCAACGCATCGTTTTCGGCATCTTGTTGTTCTTGTTTACATTTTGGTGTTAAAACACATTTTTCACTATTATCAACCTGAAAACCTTGCGGGCATAAAACAGTTACGGCAGCCAAACTTTCTTGATAACTTGCACTATATATCCAACTTTCAATTGGATTATGCGCTCTTTTGGCGATAATTTGAATAGGTGCAACCAATACCCCATTTCCACTTTCATCTTTTTTTATTATACCCAACACCACATGTTTTGCGGTTTTCGGATTTGAATCACTACTTCCTGTTTCATTATCAACACTAAAAACAGCCATATCTTTTGTAAATCGCCCTGTTTCACCTTTGCCAGCATTTATAATTTTATGTTCATTAAACATACCATAATCTGGGTCATCACAGATTTCTCCTGAAAGTTTTTTATCACAATTACTTTCTGGATCATAGCCGGGTTTGCAATAAACTCTGCATTTATTATCGTAATTAGAATTGCTATAATAATCAATCCAGGTATAAGACCAGCCATTTGCATTGGCGCCCTGAATTTGCGTCGTACAAAACTTTGCACCATTTTTATATATCTCGCGCGCAACATCCAATACTATCGCTCTTTCATCATTATATGTTCCTTGACCCGACTCTACAGAACAATCTTCTTTTTTACATATCTGTTCTGACAGTTCACTGTAAAAACTTGTTCCAATATCGACATTATATGTAGCGTTTTCATTGAAATGCCAAGCATCACCAAAGTTGCTTGTTCCATCTGGTGTTGCATAATGTCCAGGTGCTGCAAAAGAAATGATGGTTATGAACATTCCGCAAATTGCAACAATGATTTTTCTCAATGAATCCTCCCTTGGTATCAAAACAAAAACCACCGAATTACTTCAAGTGGTTGGAGGTTAACGACAATTCATACGTATTGTGCGCTTATTTTATCGGGAATCCCCGATATTATTCACGACCCTCCAACCCACGGGTTGGAGTTTTTTTACGCCACTTTGGCAACGTATGAACGGGTCGTTACCCCCCATCGACGGAACACCCGCCGACAATTTCACTTTAGTAAATTATGAAAACGAAAAGCAAGAAGAAAGTGTTAGTGGTAAGTGGTAGTAGTAGTGTTAGTGTCGTCATACCGCTGCAAAGCGGTATCTGGTGGCTTCAACTATGACGACAGGATACCGCGTTTCCGCGGTATGACGAGGAAAAAAAACGAACGCGCCAACACTTACACCCTTTCAAACCATCCATCAATTTGTGTAATCGGAATAAATTTATAAACCGGGCGGCCGTGGTTGCATTCGCCGCCGCGCGTGGTTTTTTCAATATCGCGCAACAACGCGTTCATTTGTTCCATATTCAACTTTTGCCCCGCGCGCACCGAATGATGACACGCATAGTTCGCAAGTTTAAGATGCAATTTTTCTTTTATCTGACTTGAATGTCCGTATGCGCGAACTTCGTCCGCAATTGCGTGCAATGCCGCCACCCAATCCATATCCCAATCTGCGGGCTTTTCAAAAATCGCAACCGCATCATCGCCGAACGCATCAATTGCCAACCCGCTTTCGCGCAAATCATCGGTAATGGTCAGAACCGCGACAACATCTTCGGCGCGCAATCGCACCACAATCGGGGTCAGCAACGGTTGCGATTTTATCGCATGCGTGCGCAATTTTTCATATGTAATGCGTTCATGCGCCGCGTGTTGGTCAACGACAACCAAACTGTCCGCCGTCGCGGCAAGAACATATTTATTCGCAATTTGCCCTATCACGCGCCCAAGTGGCATATCGTCAAAAACATCATCAACATTTTCTTGCACCGGTGCGGTTTCCATTTTTTGTATCGCGCCAAAATCAGACATTAAACTTTGTGCAAATGGATTTTGTATTTTATTCGGCGAATGCACCATTGGTGCCGATGACGCGGGGCGCAAGTGTGGCGTTAAAACGGGTGCATTACCAAATGAAATTTTTTCCGAAAAATTTTGTACGGACGCACGCGGCACATCCACCATATTTTGCGCCAACACATCGCGCAGGGACTTTATAATAAACGCACGCACGTGCGACGGTTCCAAAAAATGCACATCATTTTTTGTCGGCGAAACATTGACATCAACATTTGCCGGCGGCAATGTCAAATATAACGCGCACAGCGGAAATTCCCGTGCATGCATAACATCCATATATGCCGCACGCAACGCCCCAACCAAAACCTTGTCTTTTACGGGCCGGCCATTTACAAACAAAAATTGGTCCACCGATGATGCACGGCGCAAGGTCGGTTCGGAAATATACCCCGAAATTTTCATCGCACCTGATGAAGATTCCGCCAAAACTTCACGCATACGCCCACGCACATCATCACCCATAACGGCAACGATTCGGTCAATCAGTGGTTGTCCCTTTGGAAAACGCCATTTGTTATTTAGCACAAAACCAACATCCGTTCGCGCCATACTAAGGCGTTTTATCACATCCAACACCGCCGTGGTTTCAACCCTGTCACTGCGCAAGAATTTTAACCGCGCCGGCGTTTTTGCAAACAAATTTTGCACACGAATTCGTGTTCCGCTTTGCCAATCTGACGGTTTTATTTCACCCGTGCCGCAATCAAGGTGCCAACCATTTTTATCCACACCATTACATGTATCAATCGTCATATCAGACACGGACGCAATTGACGGCAAGGCTTCGCCACGAAATCCCATAAAATTTATATTCATTAAATCATCGTCGGGTAACTTTGATGTGGCGTGCCGCATAGTGCAATTTTTCAAATCATCGCGCGCCATACCGCAACCATTATCAACAACGTTTATAAGTGTTCGTCCCCCATCGTGGGCATCAACAATAATCTGGTCCGCGCCGGCATCCAGCGCATTTTCAACCAATTCTTTGACGACACTTGCGCCGTTTTCAACAACTTCGCCGGCGGCGATTTGATTGACCAAATAATCAGGCAAAAGCCTTATGGACAAAATGCCCCCCTATTCCTTGAATTTAACCTCTAAGATTTCATATTCGCGTTCACCCGACGGCAACCGCACAACGCAAGTATCCCCAACGCACCGCCCAATAAGCGCACGCCCCACCGGCGAAGTGCATGATATAACCTGTTTTCCATCCGATTCGATATCCGACAAAATTCGGCACTGCATACGATTTCCATCTTCGTCTTCGCACACAACGCGTGCGCCAAAAATAACGCGGTCGCCCGACAAAGAATCGATATCAATAACCGCGGCATTGTTCACCAAATCTTCCAAGTATTGAATTCGTTTATCAATCTGACGCTGTTTTTCACGGGCGGCACTGTAATCCGCATTTTCCGACAAATCGCCCAGTGACCGCGCCCATTGCACGGTTTTAAGTATATCGGGGCGTTGCACCTCTTTCAAATCTTTTAATTCCCGAATAATGTTTTCAAATCCCTGTTTTGATATTGGTTTTTTATCCATTTTATACTTCCTTTTTATTTATCCGACATATTATAAATATTCATTTTAATTTTGCAATCGGGAAATAAACAGGCTATACTTTCCAAACAGGCAATAACCAAAATGGCACACAGTCGTATTCTTTCAAGATTTTTATTCAAACGCTTTTTTATGGGCGTTGGGTTGGTATTGCTGATTGTGTGCGGAATCATATTCGCGGTCACCTTTGTCGAAAGGTTGCCTGGGTACCCAACGGCACTGCTTGCACTAAACGACGCATGGATACGTCTTGTCGAATATGTGCCGATGTTTTTACCACTTGCGGTTTTTATGGGAACTTTGGTCGCATACTATAACCTTACCCGGTCCAGTGAAGGTGTCATCATTTCCGGCGCGGGGCTTTCACCATATCAAATGGCGCGACCTTTTTTGGTTGGCGCATTTTTAATCGGCGTATTTGCAACAACGGTTATAAATCCATATGCGGTAAATCTGCGTTCAAAAAATATAAGTTCCGAATACCTTAAATTAGTTGACGGGAAAATATGGGTGCGTGATTTTTCGGGCGATGAATACACAACCATTATCGCAAAAAATGTAACCCAAGATAACACAGATTTAATCTTTCATGACACAACAATCATGGTTCAAGATTCGAATTTTAGGTTAAACGCCCACGTTGACACCGCGCGCGCAACACTTTCGGGGAACACACTTACCACCGCAAACGCAAATATATTCGACGCAACCGGACACGCGCACCGCGATACATGGACACGCGAAACACAAATAACACCCAAAACAATACTTGACCGATACCTGCAACCCGACCAAATTTCATTTTGGAACCTGCCACAATTTATCAAGAAAATGTCTGCGGTTGGTGTTCCGGTGCACGGGCATATTATTCAGTTTTGGACACTGCTGTTTTTACCGCTTAGTATGATTGCAATGGCGACACTTGGGGTTGCATTTTCACAAACACACCAACGCCGCAACCACAGTTTTGGAACAAAATTTGCCATTGGAATACTTACATGTTTCATATTGTATTTCTTACTAAATATATTTAGTGCACTGGGCGCGAACGGCACATTGCCACCATTGCTTGCGATTATTGCACCGCCACTAATTATCATTGCTGCGGCGGGCATATTTATCGCTGGGTTTGATACAATATAAAAAAAGGGGGACACAAATGCCACTGCGTAAAAAAAGTTCTGGTCTGTGGAAATTCGTTGTATGCATACTAATCATCATACTTGTTGTTTTGATGATGGTATATTTTCCGCCAACCAACAACGTGACCGAGGTTATATTATACGAATAATGAACTATATCGATGTTTTCTTAGAGGCACTTTCCGCCGAAAAAGGGCGCAGCAAAAACACCCTTGCATCGTATGCCAACGATTTACGTATGGCGGACGCGGCGATAAATGGCGGATTGGTAAACGCCACCGCCACGGATATTCAAAAATACCTTGGCGAACTGTCTGCGTGCCCAACATCCATCGCCCGCAAGGCGAGCGCACTGCGCGGATTTTATAAGTTTTTAATGTTGGAACATATAATTACAAAAAATCCCGCAACAAACATCGAATTGCCCAAACGACCAAAACCGTTACCAAAATTACTTACCACCGAAGAAATCGAATTACTTATATCTTCGGCGGGCGATGTCCGCAATGCAACCCGTCTGCGTGCAATGATAGAATTGATTTACGCATCGGGCCTGCGTGTGTCCGAACTTTGCGAATTACCAATGACGGCGATACTTGGCGACCGCCTTTTGATTCACGGCAAGGGTTCCAAGGAACGCATTGTCCCCATGCATGCCGAAGCACAAACCGCCCTTGCCCGATGGTTGCGTATGCGCGATGCGGACGAATCGAAATTTGTTTTTCCATCGCGCGGTGCATCGGGGCACATAACACGCGACGGTTTTTTCAAATTGCTAAAAAAATGTGCGACACTTGCCGGAATTGCGCCTACGCGCGTTGGCCCGCATGTTTTGCGACATTCGTTTGCATCGCACTTGCTGTCGCACGGTGCAAATTTGCGGGCAATTCAAACCATGCTTGGACACGAAGACATATCAACAACACAAATTTACACGCATGTTCTGCCTGAAAAATTGCAACAGGTTGTCGCCGAACATCACCCACTTTCAGATAAAAAAGGACACACAAACAATGATTAAAAAATGTGATTTTCCCGGTTGCACACGGGCGGGCACTTGTCGCGCACCAAAGACACGCGACCTAAAAGAATACTGGTCTTTTTGCAAGGAACACGCCGCCGAATACAATAAAAATTGGAATTACTATGCGAATATGTCCGCCGATGAAATCGAAGAAGATTGGGAACGCCAAACATTCGGCGAACCGGTCGGCAAACGCAGTCCCCAAGACACCGCCGATTACATAAAATTTTTGAACGATTTTATTACCGGCCGCGCAAGTTTTGATAAAATGCCACCAAAAAAATCACTGCCGTCGGCAATTGTTTCGGCATTCAAAACACTTGAATTACCAATCACCGCATCGTGGCGTGAAATTGGTGTAAAATACCGCGCACTTGCGAAAAAATATCACCCGGATACGGCAAAAACATCCGATTCATCGGGTGCCGAATTTGCAAAAATTTCCGCCGCGTATCAAACACTAAAAAAGCATTTCGGCAAATAAGAATTTTTTATGGCACATTTGATGAATTTGTGCTATGTTATGACCCACAAAAAGGATTTTTACATGTACGATGTTATTATTTTGGGTTCTGGGCCGGCGGGATTGACCGCGGCACTGTATTGCGGACGTGCAAACAAAAACACACTTGTTATGGGTGGCGACACACTTGGCGGACAAACCGCCGGAATCGCAACACTTGAAAATTACCCCGGATTTCGTGGGTCGGGTTTTGACCTTATCCAATTTATGAAAGGGCAAGCGGAATCTTTCGGTGCAAAAATCGAAATGAATACAATCGCGCATATTGAAAACGGTGAAAACAATACATTTACACTGACCGACACACACGGAAAAAAATATGACACGCGCAGTATTATTTTGGCAACGGGGGCCAGTCCGCGAAAACTTGAAATTGCGGGCGCACGTGAATTCTTTGGCCGCGGTGTTTCATATTGTGCAACATGTGATGGATTTTTCTATGGTGGCAAAACGGTTCTTGTTATCGGTGGTGGCAATTCCGCACTAAACGATGCGCTGTATTTAGCGGACATTGCAAAAACGGTAAAAATCATCTATCGCAAATCTGCATTCACCCGCGCCGAAGCAATCATCCGTGACCGCGTCGCGGCAAAATCTAATATCGAATGTGTATTCAACACAGAATTAAAATCTATATCGGCGCGCCCGAATTCCGAAAACGGTGAACTGATTGCAACAACAACAAACGATGAACAAATTATCTGTGACGGAATTTTTGTTGCGATTGGACACGAAGCAAACACCGATTATTTAACCGAAAACATCAAACGCGACGAACTTGGGCGATTGGCACCGGACGCGTTACCACGCGGAATGTTTGTCGCCGGCGACGTTCATTCGGGACTAAAAATGCAAATTGCAACGGCGGTCGGCACGGGTTGCACCGCGGCAATGGATGCCATCGCATACCTTAACGCAAACGCATAAGTAAAAAAGGATGACAAATGTTGGATATGAAATTTATTCGTGAAAACCCAGATATTGTAAAAAACGCATGCCGGGTAAAAAACTTTCCGGATGTTGTCGATGACATTTTATCATTGGATGTGCGCGTTCGCGAATTAAAGACAATTACCCAAACGAAAACCGCCGAAAAAAATAAACTTTCGCGCGAAATTCCAACCGCCACGGACAAGGCGCCACTTATCGCAAAATCCAAACAAATTGGCGAAGAGATTGCAAACGATTTGGCGGAACTTGCGGAAAAGGAAGCAAAGTTAAACGACCTTTTGCACCGCGTTCCACAAATTCCGGCGGCCGATGCACCCGTTGGCGCGGACGATTCCACAAATGTAGAGGTTCGCCGTGTCGGCACCCCACGCGAATTTGATTTCACCCCGCGGCCCCAGTGGGAATTACTTGATATGAATGGTTGGTGGATGCCGGAAAAAATCGCAGGTGTTTGTGGCACACGCGTTTATGCACTTGCCGGCGAAGCGGCGGAATTATCACTGGCCATACAAACATATGTAATTCAAAAATTGATTAGCAAAGGTTTCAAATATATTGAATGTCCATCAATTTCCAAACCACAAACCATATTCAACGCGGGACATTTTATGGGTTCGGATTTATCGGTTATGAATAATGATGTGTTTATGTTGGAAGGAACCGACCGTTGTCTAACCGGGACGGCGGAAATTGTTTTGAATTCTATGCACGCGGATGAAATTTTATCTGAAAACGAATTACCAATAAAATACGCGGGCTTTTCGCCATGCTTTCGCAAAGAGGCCGGCGCCGCCGGTCGCGACACGCGCGGAATTGTTCGTGTGCACCAATTTAACAAAGTTGAACAATATGTATTTTGCACCCCCGAACAAAGCGACGAAATGCACGAACACTTATTAAATAACCTGTGCGAAGTTATGGCGGATTTGGAATTACCATATCGCGTAATTGCAAATTCCACCGGTGACATGGGATTCAACAAAGTGAAAATGAATGATGTCGAGGCATGGTTCCCATCCGAAAACGCATATCGGGAATTGGGGTCTTGTTCATCAATTGGCCAATTTCAGGCCCGCCGCACAAACACGCGCTATCGCGAAAACGCAACCGGCGAAGTGAAATTTGTCGCAACATTAAACAACACTGGAATCGCCCTGCCCCGCGCATTGGTGCCGGTAATTGAAAACCACCAAAACGCTGACGGGTCCGTGAACATTCCGAAAAAACTGCAACCATTAATGGGCGGCCGCACGAAGATTGGTGGAAAACACTAATAGCCCGTTCCGCCCAATCGCGCCGTAGCATTTGTTTGTAATAGTAAAACAAACTTAACACTTATCGGCGAAGGCGGATGGACGACCACACTAAAATCAGGAAAAACACTAATAGAAACAGACGGTGTTCTATCTGTTTTTACCAAGCAAATTTCGCATAAAATACGGAATCATACCACCGACCATCTGAATTACATCGCGTTTGAACAGACGCATCGCATCGATTGCTTCTTGTCGTGATTTGTATTTATACTCAAAAAATTTCCCGGTCTTGCGCAGTTTTTCATCACCCCAATATATATAGTCACGCCGACATAGCATAATGTCATAAACACACTGTGCAGCCACCTCGTCAACGTCAAACAAATTAAAATTCGTTTGCACGTCAAATCCCATTTTTTGAACATTTTTAACAAAATATTCCGGATTACAACATGCCGCGGTATTAGAAGCAACAAATTGCAAAAAATTCAAATATTCCATACATTTTTGAAACTGGTCTTTCGATAAATTTTGCAATTTAGCCTTTTTCAACAAAATCGAATGCAAACATTTTAAACTTTCTGAAACATCTCTTTTAAATTTTCTTTCCATGTTTAATCCTTTCGGCATTACGTTTGCATTATATAGCACCCCATAAGCAAAATCAAATTTTATTTGAAAATGCAAAAATACATGATAAAATTCTGTGCTAAAAAAGGGCAAATATATGAAAATTAGAAACATCGCGATTATTGCACACGTTGACCATGGAAAAACAACCTTGGTCGATAATATGTTGAAACAGGCGGGAACTTTCCGCGAAGATGAACGCGTGGATGACCGCGTGATGGACAGTGGCGACATCGAACGCGAACGCGGCATTACCATTTCCGCAAAGCCGACATCGGTCATTTGGCGTGATTATAAAATAAACATCGTTGATACGCCGGGCCACGCGGACTTTGGTGGTGAAGTAGAACGTATTTTGTCAATGGTTGATGGTGTTGTCCTATTGGTCGACAGTGCCGAAGGCCCCCTGCCCCAAACGAAATTCGTATTATCCAAGGCATTAAAACTGGGGCTGCGCCCTATTGTTTGTATCAACAAAGTTGACCGTGGCGATGCCCGCCCGGACGAAGTTTTATCCGAAACTTTTGACCTGTTCGATAAATTGGGTGCGGACGATGCACAACTTGATTTTCCATACCTTTATGCGGTTGGACGCGACGGTTGGGCGGTGCGCGATTTGAACGACGAACACCGGGATTTGACCCCATTGTTCCAACTTATTGTTGACCACGTGCCGGCACCGGATTGCAATGGTACGCGTTGCATGATTGATGCCCCGTTCACCATGCTTGCAACAACCCTTGAATCGGACCCGTATGTCGGCCGAATACTTACCGGAAAAATCGAATCGGGTACTGTGCGTGTCGGACAAAGTGTTAAGGCAATAAATATGAACGGTGAATTTATCGAAAACGCCAAAATCACCAAAATTATTGAACACCGCGGAATTGAAAAAATTTCCCGCGACAGTGCGTCGGCGGGTGACATCGTCGTCGTTGCCGGATTCAGCAAGGCAACCGTGACGGACACGCTTTGCGCGCCAGAAGTCACCGAACCGATTCCCGCAATGCCGATTGACCCACCAACCCTTACCATGACATTTTTCGTAAACACATCACCACTTGCGGGGAAAAGTGGTAAAAAACTTACATCACGTATGATTGGTGAACGTCTTTTCAAAGAGGCCGAAACCAATATCGCACTAAAAGTCACACAAAGTGAAAACAAAGAATCTTTCGAAGTTTCCGGTCGTGGCGAATTGCAACTTGGGATTTTGATTGAAACAATGCGCCGCGAAGGTTTCGAACTTTCGGTGTCGCGTCCACGCGTTGTTATGCACACGGGCGAAAACGGCGAAATGTTGGAACCAATCGAAGAAGTCGTTGTTGATGTCGATGATGAATTCAGTGGCGTTGTTATTGAAAAAATGACCAAGCGCAAGGCGACAATTACCGAAATGAAGGCATCTGGTGGCGGCAAAACGCGTATTGTGTTTTCTGCGCCATCACGCGGACTTATCGGATACCTTTCGGAATTCCGCACCGACACGCGTGGCACCGGTATTATGAATCGCGTGTTTGATAAATATGGCCCATATCGTGGTCCAATTGTGCAATATCGCCCGGGTGTTTTGGTTTCAATGGAAAACGGTGTTACGGCGACATACGCGTTGCACAACCTTGAACCACGTGGTGTTTTGTTTGTTGGCCCCCAGACCGAGGTTTATTCCGGTATGATTATTGGCGAACACAGCAAAGAAAATGATTTAGAGGTCAATCCAATAAAGGGCAAAGAACTGACCAATGTGCGCAGTGTGACGGCCGATGAAAAATTATTCCTTGCGCCACCGCGCAAAATGTCGTTGGAAGAAGCGTTATCATATATCCAAGACGATGAATTGGTGGAAGTCACGCCCGCAACAATCCGTTTGCGCAAAAAAGAATTGGACAGCGGCAAACGCAAAAAACTTGCCCGCGGCAAAGATGAAATATTATAACACCGAGACCGGCAATCGCCGGTTTTTTTATTGAAAAAAAATAACTTTTGCTTTAAGGTCTAAAAAAAGGCTTATGTATGGCATTACCAAAAATATCAAAACGAAAAAAAATTTTTTCAAAACTTTTAACATTTTGGATTCCTGTGAAAAGTTATCGTCGCGCGTTTCGTGGTATATTGCAACTTGGCATTCGTAAATATTTTAATGTTCTACACACTGATGAAACAAAGAAATTTACAAACGAAATCGCCATTGGTGCGATTATGAAAAACGAAGGACCATACCTAAAAGAATGGCTAGATTTTCACGTACTCGTCGGCATAAAAAAATTTTTTCTATATGACAATGGTTCAAATGATAACACCAGAGAAATACTCGCCCCATACATCGAACGTGGCATTGTTGAATATCATTGGTTTCCCGGTAAACACATGCAATTACCAGCATACTTGGATATAATAAACAATCACACAGAAGATACACGATGGTTGGCATTGATTGATTTGGATGAATTTCTGATTCCGGTTCATCATAAAACCGTTACTGAATTTTTGCACACATTACCACAGAATTTTGCACAACTGGTCGTTACATGGGTAATATACGGTTCATCCGGACATATTCACAAACCAAACGGACTGGTCATAGAAAATTATAAACACCACGCAAAAAAAACATGGGGTGTAAAATCTATCGTCAATCCACGTCTATTAGTCGAATACAAAAGTCTACATGCCAATTTCATTGCGGGTTGGACAATCGATAACAACGGAAAAAAATTGGGCTATATAAATCAAACAAATAATCCGCCTGCATATAATAAATTGAGAATAAATCACTACTACACAAAATCTTATGATGAATATATTGCAAGATTGAATCGCGGTTCAGCAACAACACAATCCACACAAAGCTATCGTGGGACAGAAAAATTCAAAGAATACGATCGCAATGAAATCTATGATGATATAATGGATAAATTTATAGAAAAACTAAAACATGAAAAAAATTAAACGCATCTTTTTAATTGCTGGTTACGATAAAAACGGAAAAATAAATTCCGGACTGATGCATATGATTCGCGAATTTGCAAAATACGGTGATTGTGTTTTGGTTATGGATTCTGATTGCGACGAATCTGAACTAAAAAAAATAAAACCATACTGCATATATGTCGCCGGTGCGCGCCACGGTGAATATGATTTTGGTTCATACAAACGCGCATATATTTGGGCAACCGAAAATACGAATTTATCAAACTATGATTTTATGTATATGGTGAACGACAGCGTATATGGCCCATTGTTTGATATTGGTGAATACCTAAACAAGATGGAATCTTTCGGCACCGATGCATTCGGTATGGTTAAAAAAACAGGTGGCAAATTCCAACACATTCAATCTTGGTTTATCGGTATGCGGCCCAACGTATTTATGTCAAAATGGTTCAGCGATTTTATCATGTCGGTAAAACGTGTCGAAAACAAAACAATGGTGACCGCGCTTTATGAAAACGGATTCACACGCAAATTAAACGAACATAAAATCGCATGGAAATGTATTTATAATATATACAATCGCGGAATTTATAATCGCATCAAACAACTTTATAAAATCCGTATGCCGTTTATCAAGAAACTTTCATTTACGCGGCATTTCGGCGCATACGGGCGACAAATTTTATATGTGATGAATCATATTCCGAAAAAATTGCAAGATGATATTTTATTTTCGGCGCGCGAAACATTCGGAACAAAATATATAAATTGGCTTTTAACAAAAAATCCTGTTAAAATCTTATTGCGTAAAACAAAATATGTTATATCGAGGGCACTGTGCAAAAACTAAAAAAAATTGCCGCCATCACAATGGCGCGAAATGATGAATTTTTTCTATCGCGGTGGGTTGAATATTACGGCCATGAATTGGGCAACGAAAATCTCTATATAATTCTTGACGGCACCGACCAAGATGCGCCAAAAAACGCTAATGGTGCAAACATAATAAAACTGCCACACACGGATATGTCACGCACCGCGGGCGACAAATACAGAATCGGAAAAATTTCGGATTTAGCAAATAAATTATTCAAAACTTATGATATTGTAATCGGTTGCGATTCGGACGAATTTTTAATCGTTGACCCGAACGCAAAAAAATCACTTTGCGAATATCTGTCCGAATCAAAATATAAAACAACCGTTTCCGGACTTGGATTCGACATTGGGCAAAATATGAAAACAGAAAAAACAATCGACACATCAAAACCAATGTTATCACAGCGCGAATATGCACTGCTTTCCACGCGGTACACAAAACCGGTTGTCTTATTCCGTCCCGCCCGTTGGGGCAGTGGTTTTCATCATGTCAAAGGCAAAAATTTCCACATTGATAAAAATTTATATCTGCTTCACTTTGGCGCGGTTGATATGAATATGTTGATTAAGAAAGCGGAAAAACGTGGTGCCGATTGGGTAAATCATCTGCGCCGCCGCGGAAACGGAACAATAAACGCGGTCACAACCAAAACCGCACACGGCGAAACACACATAAAAATCGCGCGCATTATGCAACGCATATTCCGCCCAATATATGCGATTGGAAAGCCCGGAATGATTGGTATACAATGGGTCATAAAAATTCCAAAAAGATTTACAAAAACAACGATTTAATTTCTTTGATAATTGTTTTTGTTTCAAATCGATTTAATGATGCATCCATTTCCTTAATCATGGCCGGCACATCAACCTTTTTATTATAAACATCATCCATACATTTTGCCAATTGCAAATAATTCCCGGGTTCAAAAAGCATACCTGAACGCCCATTTAATAAAATCTCTTTTGGTCCATATTTACAATTTGACGCGATGTTCAATGTTCCAACAGCCGCCGCCTCAACCAGCACCAACGCAAAACCTTCACCATAACTTGACAATATGTTTGCAAGCGCATGTCGCATATAGACAAACGGATTATTTTGCATTCCAACAAACATAATGTGTTCATATGATTTCAAAGAATGTGCATATTTTTTATACTCATCTGCTTTGTTTCCATCACCCACTAACACCAATTTGACATCGGGCCCTTTATTTTTTTGCCAAAACAAATCAAATGCATTTAATAATGTTTTTATATCTTTATCACCTGATAACCTTGAAACCGAACAAAAATAACGTCCTTTCAACACAGGCTTTTTATCTGCGACACTTTTGATATTATCAACATCTATCGGATTATAAATTCTTATAATTTTACTACTATACTGCGGACACAGTGTCATCAAATCGTTTGCACATCCATCGGTCAATACGACAAGTTTATCATAAAATTTTAATCGGTTTACAAATTTTTGTTTAATAAAAACCCCCAACGAAGAATGAAACCAGGCTATTTTCTTGGCGGATTTAATTTTTTTTAACTCACCCACAAAATCCATATCATGATAATCGATAAAAACATCAATATCTTTCAATTTTTTCATCACAAAAAAACGTTTACATGAACGATAAATATCACGTACAAAATGCATAAACAAACGCCAAAGAAAAAAATGTGGCAATTTTGTCCCAAGCCATTGACAAGGATACAAAGAACACAATTTTATTTCAGGATGTTCGGCAAAATATCTTTTATATACATCTTCGTGTATATCAACATATGTAATCACATGAATAACAACATCTTGCTGGTTCAACAACGCGTTTAACGTACGAATTAGAACGGATTCTACACCACCTATCTGCATATCACGCAAACAAAATGCTATATTTATTTTTTTCATATCAATTACCAATGAATTTATATATTTTATTTCTTAGTTCATACCATTCATTTGGAACATTATCAAACAACCCAATACTTTTCAACCCACCAAATGTTTCGCGGGCAACTTTTATTTCTTCATCTGACTTTAGATATTTTATTTTTCGAAAGGCCCAATTTACAAAATACCACATAAATTGTTCTTGCCATTTTTTCATCTGGTAATCGGTTGCTGATTTTTTATAAACGCTGTATGCGTGGGAAATTCCCGTACATAGTGATTGCATAATCCGCAATTGTTTTGCCGACAACACAATTCCGCCAAAGTTTGGTATATAGTAATACAAAGGTAAATTTATAATCGATACGCGTGGATTTTTTAACATAACGATACTCCACCACGGAAAATCTTCAAATAAAATCCCCTTGATAAAAGGCGTATCCGCAACAAGTTCCCGCCGATACATATTTTTCCAAACCTGACAATGTTTAATTAGCCACTTGCGTTTTTTATTCAACATATTGTGCGCACGTTCGGTTGCGTATTCAAAAACATCATCCGTCACACGCGATTTTACTTTTTCAACATTGTATTTTTTTCTAATCCCCAATGGCCGAACATTATCAGTATTCAAACCCAACTTATGATACACCATCAATTGCGGACGATAAAACCGGTCATATGTATATGCAACAATATCCGCCTTATCACGCCAGGCCACGGCATACGCAATTTCCATTGTTTGTGGATGAATAAAATCATCACTGTCCAAATACATAATGTATTCACCAGTTGCATACGGCATACCGGCATTACGCGCATCAGACAAACCGCCATTTTCTTTGTGCACCACAACAAACCGATTATCACGTGCCGCGTATTCTTCGGCAATTTGCCCCGAATTATCCGGCGAACCATCATCGACACAAATCGCCTGCCATTCGGCAAAAGTTTGATTTTGCACACTGTCCAAACACCGCCGCAGGTATTTTTCAACATTATACATTGGAATAATTATTGATATTTTGGGTTGCATATCCTTACCTTTTTACATTTTACATATTGCCTCTGCAAATGTCCCCGGCAATGGCGCATCGGCATAGGCGCATTTTTGAAAAAACGCACCCGCCGTCAATTGTTCAAACAACTTTTCATCATATGGTTTATGTTTATATGCATGCCATAACGCATGTGTTGGATCTTGGTCAACATGTGGCATATTTGCAAAGTATTTCTTCGCCCTTTCATCATTTTCAACCAAAGTTTTAAATAACAACTGATGCATAAAATAATCAAAGCAATGATTTTCATGCATCCAATAATCAATTATCATCGCCCTCCATGCCGCCAACAAATACGCACCTTTGCGCGCACGAATGAAACAGTTTTGCATATAAGAATACTTTTGCCCAACATTACCAACCATATAAACAAAGAAATCCAAATCGATAATCCATTGTGGTATTGGCGCGGTCACAAACGCGGTTGAATCCAACCATATTCCACCATGTTCATACAGCAATTCAACACGAACAATATCCGCAAAATGTGCACGTCTTATTTTACCGGCCCGATATTTTTCAACTATTTCCCGTGGCAAATTTACATATCGTTCAAAATTATTATCATCCAACACAATCAATTCCTGTTTACAGTGACGACGAATACTGCGAAAGCATGCCTGAATCAACGGGGGCGCAGATTTTTCACCCTGTTGCCACATTGTAAAAATTTTTTCATTATCGTCATTTTTTATAATCGGCATTTCCTCTACAGAATTCACGGCCGGCAAATAGCGTTTAAAATAACGCACTGCAACATCAGAAAAAACATCACACCTAACCGCACTGCGTACCGCGCGCGGCCGCCATATCCAATTCAAGATATGCGCACGTACAACAATTTGTGCCAAAGCCCACATCTTTGCTATATTCATACCCACCCCCTTTTGATTAAAGCATCGGGCGACAAACGCCGCCCGAACAAGTTATTCTTCCATCACACTTTCGTCCGCATCGTCCGACGGACCGGTCGTCATTTCTTCGGCAATACCACCCGCACGCGCCATAATTTTATCAAGTAATTCTTGTTGCGCCTCTGGGTGGTCCTTTAACCACTGACGCGCGTTCGCCTCACCCTGACCTATGCGTTCATTGTTGTACGAATAGAAACTGCCCGCCTTGTCGATAAAGTCATACTTCACACCCATATCCAAGATTTCACTTATGCGCGAAATCCCCTCGCCATACATAATTTTGAAATCAACCGTCCGGAAAGGTGGCGCGACTTTATTTTTCACAACCTTGACCCGCGTTTCGTTTCCGATGACATTTTCCTTGTCTTTGATTGCGCCCGTGCGCCGAATATCAAGTCGCACCGAAGCATAGAATTTCAGCGCATTACCACCACTGGTTGTCTCTGGATTTCCGAACATAACACCAATCTTCATACGAATCTGATTGATAAAGATAAGCAAAGTATTACTGCGCGACACAGACCCCGCAAGTTTTTTCAGCGATTGACTCATCAAACGCGCGGTCGTTCCAACAAAACTGTCGCCGATATTGCCCTCTAATTCCGCCTTGGGCACCAACGCCGCAACCGAATCGATAACGACAACATCAACCGCGCCAGATTTAATAAGCGTATCCGCAATTTCCAACGCTTGTTCCCCTGAATCAGGTTGCGATATAATAAGGTTCGCAACATCAACGCCCAATTTTTTCGCATAACTTGGGTCCAGCGCATTTTCCGCATCGATATATGCGCACGTGCCGCCTTTCTTTTGCGCCTCGGCCACCGCATGCAGGGCAAGCGTTGTTTTACCACTGCTTTCAGGGCCATAGATTTCAACGATTCGTCCACGCGGATAACCACCAATCCCAAGCGCGATATCAAGGCCCAATGACCCCGAAGAAATCGCCTCTATATTCTGTTGGGAACCATCGCCCATTTTCATAATTGCTTCTTTGCCGAATTGCTTTTGAATTTGTGCAAGTGCCGATTCAAGTGCCGGATTTTTCGCGCCCGTCGTGGCCGCCGCCGTTTCTTTCTTTGCCATAATAACTTCCTTTGCTATACGCCCCGTATGATACCGCAAAAAAAACACTATGCAATTTATTTTTTTTATTCCCCTTCACTTTGTGAAGGGGGGGACCGCGGCACCGCCGTGCGGTGACGTGGTGGGGTAGTTTCCTTCACTGTGTAAAGGGGGTGCCAACGGAACCGCCGGGGGGGGTATATTTGTTCCGCACCAACACCAAGCCGGGGCAAAGCCCCGGCGCAGTCTCGGCACCGCCGTGCGGTGACGGATAACCACTAACACTAATTTTCATCAATCATCTGGAAAATCCCAAAGCCAACAATAATCCGGATCATTTTCATGCCCGGTTTCATACCCGGCACAGGTGCGTTTTTTCTGGCGGGTGTCGACGGCGGCAATGGTTGCGATATTTGCGCCGTTTTCCAATTCGCCGGTTGTCGCATTATGCGTTGGCGCATTTGCGGTCGCAACCCCATTGCCCAGCGCGCCATTTGCACCATAATTTGCAAGTGTGTTCGGCGTGCCGGTTGGGGTTGCATTTTGAATTTCATTATGCAACGCACTGTACACATCTTTCAGCAGTTCCAACGACACCAACGCACCCTTGATATATTTTTGACCTACGGTTGCGTCCTCACCGGTTCCACCAAAGTTTGATGTTTGATACTGCGCCAATGTTTTTGTTCCATTGATATACAATATAACATTATCCGCCCCGGATTTTTTGGTAAGTGGTTGCGACCCACCCGCAGTGATATAACGTGGGTCAACTTCCCCCGCGGTCGCGGTCAAATCAATCGTTTGCCCACCGGTAGAGGCCATCGCGTAAACACTTATTGTATCTGTCCATGCCCCCGGAAGGATGTCTTGTTTGCCCCCCAATCCTTCTACCACGGCACGAACGGTTGGAACATAATTATCCATTTCGGAACTATAGCCACCATCAGAACCGTAATTACGTAAGCTGAATTCATCATTTACAATTGTTTCCTGATCCAAAATACCTATCTTATTACCAACAAGTCCACTTGTAGAATCATATGTCGTAATCGCCGGCAACATAATCCCATTAAGTTCCACCAACCCGGTTTCGATTTTATCTTGTTTTGTATCGACATATGCCTTAGATGCCACGGTTTTCTTGTCCAATTCCGTTGATTCCGCAAATGACGGCATTGTAAACAATGTTGCAAATACAGATAACGCGATAAATTTTTTCATATATTTTCCTCCTTTTTTATGTAACAAAAAACCACCGAATTCACTTCAAGTGGTTGGAGGTTCAAGACTATGTTCCGAGAAAATAGTGGGTTTATTCTTTATATTCACCGCCCTCCAACCACCCTGGGTTGGAGGTGTTTTTTGTCCCCACGGACATCCGGAACCACGGGTCTTGACACCCCATCGATGGAACACCCACCGATATAAATATTTTATCAAAACATGGGTATAAAAAACAAGCGAAAAAAGTATCGGCAACAAAAAACGGGCGCATCCGTCTTCGCTACCGCTCCGTCGCGACCAGACGCACAAACACCAAGCCGGGGCAAAGCCCCGGCGCAGTCTCGGCACCGCACCAGCGGTGACGGATAACCACCAGCCACTAACAATTACACTCTTTTTCTTACCATCAATACCGCAATCGAAATCACGCCTATTATGGCCGTCACCCACCACACCGCCGCGGTTGTTCCGAACGCCGCGATGCATGCTGCGCCAATACCGGGTGCAATCACACTTGGCAAATTGCAACTTGTGCGAAACACACCATAAAACTTTGTCTGTTGCGCCTGCTTTGTTCCATCAAAGAATAACAAATCATGCACCGGTTCCATCAGGGCGCCGGAAATCTGCCACAACACAAATATGGCAAGCAGTGGAAAACCGGTCGCAAATGTCGCCCATACCGAAAACGCCGCAAACGAACCGAAACCCAAAACCAACCATATACTTTTTCCAAATTTTCGCACCAAACGCCCCATAATTTCGGATAAAATCAAATACGGCACAATCCCGATACTTAAAACCAAACCCAATGTATCCTTGGTAAAGCCTGATTCAATCACCACAATCGGAACATACAAAAACCGCATCGCCCGCAACGAATAATAACCAAAATTCACAATATAGGCACGTGTCATTCCGGGCGTCTTGAAAAATTCAACTGTATTACGCCAAAGCGCACGCACCGTCCGCCGCGGGCTAACGGGTTTTATAACTTTGTCTTCTTGGGTTAAATGAAAATACCTAAAAAACACCCACGCCCCCAAATAAATTGCCGATGACAAAAAGAACGCCGACCGATTACCGAATCGGGTTGCAACAATCACCGCCAACATCGGCGCAAACAGCGCACCAATATTCATCCACAAATGATACCGCGAATTTAGCCGCGCCATACCAACATCACGCGAAAAATCTGACATAAACAGTGGCACCAACATCGCGGTAAGCGTGATTGCAAAGCCACTGGTGTAATCCAAAACAATAAACGTTCGTGGCAACACGGAAAAACCCATCATCGCATAGCACACAACCAACATCAGCAGTGCGAAATAGAAAACCTTGGTCTTGGAAAATTGGCGAAAAATCTCATGTGCGAATAACGCAACAATCATACAGAACACCGAATAAATCGCAACATAAACACCAACAACCGCGGAATTCATAAAAATTTCCAAAATAACCAATGAATAAACGGCATTATAAATACCATCGGCAAATCCAGTAAAAATACCAAGATTTGCGAACGAAAACCCACTAAGTGAATCACGCATAGAGATATATTTATCTTTGGCCATAACCCAATTCCCCCTATCCCAATAAATATATCACAAAAACAACCGAATCGCAAAAAGTGGTTATTTAAGCCCCGCCCTTGCGGCGGGGCCGCAGAGTGCTGGTTCTCCTCCTGTGGAGGGGTACGGCGTGGAACGCCGGGAGGTGGTAGTTCCCCTCTAGAGAGGGGTGCCCAGTGGAACTGGGCGGGGTGTGGTATTCTGAATAATTTATAAAAGACCACCCCGGCGGGTGCTACCCGCCACCCCCCCACAGGAGGGGAACTTTGTACTCTGGAACAATCACTAACCCAACAAAAAAACGCACCGTTCGGTGCGTTTTTCTTATTTTGCTTCGGCTTGCTTTTGATTCCGCTTTTCATACAAATCTGCAAAATCAACCATCTGCATTGCAAACGGTGGGAATCCGGATTCGGCCGTAAGGCGTGTCACCAATGCGCGCACCGCCGGGAACAGCAATGTCGGCACATCAATCAATAGTGTACGTTTTTTCTTTTCTTCGTCTTTTTCTTCTTCCATCTGCACCAGGCCGGAATATGTCGCCTCTATCAAGAATATAGATTTCGAATCGGCCTTTAATTTCGAATGAATTTTTGTAATCAAATCAACCATAAACAGATTTTTTTCCGAACCTTTGACCTGCATATCGATATTGATTTCCAATTCCGCCTGGCCGTTATCCTGTTTAAAGAATAAATCCGGGACATTTGGACTTTCAAAAGAAATGTCTTTCAAGAACTGAGATATAATATTGAACTTAGCCATGCGATTGCTCCTTTTTTTATGACTCGTTTTATGATAATATAGCATACAAGGGGAATTTTACAAGTGGGGGAATTAAAAAAATGACAACAAACATAATTAAACTGGTAAAAAGGGGAATTTTACTGGTTATCGCGGGCGCGGTGCTGGCGTCTTGCGATGTTTCGACACCAACGCACACGGGCGACGATTCGACGATTCCGTCCGAAAATTTGAAAAAAGTGTCTTATTCGGACCTGCCCGGATGGCGGGATGACGATGTGCGATATGCACTCCAGGCGTTTCGTAATTCGTGCAAGGCAAAAATTCAATACACCGGCCGCGTAATACCCGACCGTGCGTTATTCCAAGAAAAATGCAATATGCTGCCCAGTGCCAGTGCCGACACCGAAACGGTGCGCGCATGGTTTGAATCGCACTTTCAACCTTATAAAATATATAATGACAACGGAACGACGCGGGGGACATTTACCGGATATTATTCACCAATAATTCCGGCGTGCCGCACAAAAACCGCCGAATGCAACGAACCACTTATGGGTGTTCCAACCAACGGTCAAAACTTTCGTGGCGTGCCAAAGGAAAAAATCGTTCTGGATAAAATTGGCCGTGTTCTTTATTGGGCGAACATCGTCGATGTGCAAAACATACAAATCCAAGGCAGCGGTATGTTAAAACTCCCTGACGGCAAAATGGTAAAACTAAACTTTGCCGCCGTAAACGACATGCCGTTCAAATCGATTGGCGAACAATTGCGCAACCGTGGCATAAAACCCGAAGGCGGTTATTCCGCAGACGCGGTTTGGAAACATTTAAAGAAAAATCCAAAACTTGCACGCGAAGTAATTTATAACAATCCGCGGTATGTATATTTCTATGAATCGGTACCACCGGATGTGATTGGAAAACTTGGGACACCGCTTTCAAAAATACGCAGTATCGCGATGGACGATTCGCTCTATACGTTGGGTTTGCCCGTATACGTTGATACAACCCTTTCGGACGGACAAAAATTTAGACGCCTTATGATTGCCCAAGACACCGGCAGTGCGATACGTGGTTTCGTTCGCGCCGATATATTCTTTGGCAAGGGCGACGAAGCATATAAATACGCGCACGGCCAACATTCCCAAGGCGAAATGTACATCCTTATGCCAAAAGAATATGTCTATGTCAAACCAAAATAAAAATGATTTCACCAAACGCATAAAACGCCCACAAACAATTGCGGGCGCGCTTGGGGGGCTGATGAAAATTTTTGGTGTTCGCGCATCGGATTCCGACCTTGTTGCACGTTGGCCGGAAATAATTGGTCCGGAAATTTCAAACCTTGCCGACATTTGTGCGATAAAAAAACAACGCGACGGAACGTATAATATAACACTAAGACCACGGAATCCGGCGTATACATTAAATCTGTCTTATATGGTTCCGGAAATCACAAAGAAAATAAACAAATACTTTGGCACGTCTTGCGTCGGCAAAATAAGTTTCAGGAAATAGCAAAATGACGAAACGAATACTCGGAATCGACCCGGGGCTTTTACATACTGGATGGGCAATCATCGACACAAACGGCAACGAAAGAAAATATGTGGCCAGTGGTGTTATCTTGCCCAAGAAAACCGGTGCACTGCCCGAACGGCTTGCAATTATATTCAACGGTGTCACAAAACTTTGCGAAACATTTTCACCCGATGAATGCAGTATGGAAATAACATTTGTGAATAAAAATCCGACAACGACATTGATATTGGGCCATGCGCGCGCGGCGGCAATGGTTGCGGTGTCTGTGCGTGAAATTCCGGTGTTCGAATACGAACCAAACAAAGTAAAAAAAATTCTAACCGGTGCGGGTCATGCGGATAAAACCGCGGTCGATAAAATGGTGCGAATTTTATTGCCCGCCGCAAACCCCAAAACCGCGGACGAAAGCGATGCCATCGCAATCGCCCTGGCCCACGCCAACACAACCCGATTCGAACTATTATCCCCTTCGCTGGCGAAGGGGTCCGGCGGAACCGCCGGGGGGTAGTGGCAAAACAGTTTTATAAAATTGCTTTTATATTCGATTATTGTTATATTGGTTGCATGCCATCAAGCAAAGAATTTTTAGATTTCGTGCTTACGCAATTATCCGCGTTGCCCGACATAACATATCGCGCGATGATGGGCGAATACATTATTTACTATCGCGGGAAAATCATCGGCGGAATTTATGACAACCGGTTGCTAATTAAACCGACCACGGCGGCACAAAAAATTATCCCGAATGCAACACCGGAAATTCCATACCCCGGCGCCAAACCAATGCTGTCGTTTCCCGACATCGAAAACACAGAATTATTGATAAAATTATTCAACGCAATGTATGGGGAATTGTAAACGTCATACCGCCAAAAGGCGGTATCTCGTCAGTTTTATTGCAGAGCAAAGTTCCCCTCTGTCGCGCCTTTGGCGCGACGAAGAGAGGGGTGGCAGGTAGCACCCGCCGGGGCGTGTTTTCTCTGCAACCTTAGTGGGATTCCGGCTTTCGCCGGAATGACGAAAAAACGGGCGCGTCCGCGCCCGCATATTAACGCTACTCTATACTCCACAACCAACAATGTTCATCGGTGTGCGTATCACTGTCCCAACCGGCGCATACCATTTTGTTTTGTTTTTGGTTAAGACCGACCGCTACTGCACCGACGGTTGGAATAGAGTAATTAATCGCGTTACGTTCATCTGCGGTAGCATCCGAGAAATATGTACCCACATCCCATGCGTCTGGTTCTGCCCCATCGGCATCCCAAAGTGCAACCTGTGTCACATTGCCAGCCGTGGTTGGCGCAAGTACACTTTTACCAGCTTGCCCAAGCACTAAGTTAGTATCTAGTTCTGGCAGTTTATTTTGTTTCAGGGCAAGGGAATTTGCAAATGTGTCGGCACGAACCAAATAGTTTTGTTGATTATATGGCCAATTTCCGTTTACATGTGTTGATGTCGGGTCAAAAGTCACACTATATGCGTCGATTGCAGCGGGGAATACGTTATTGTTCCAGGAAAAGGGAAACCATTGAACGTCTTGAAGCGCATCCGCCACGGCACGAACGGTTGGAACAAAATTGTCCATTTCGGAACCATAGTCATATGCATAGCTATAAATGCGTAAAGTACCCTCATCACTTGCAACAGTTTCCTGGTCCAAAATACCGATTCTATTACCAACCAAACCACTTGTAGAATCATATGTCGTAATCGCCGGCAACATAAGTTCTGGGTTGCCATTAAACTCCACCAACCCGGTTTCGATTTTGTCCTGTTTCGTGTCGACATAGGCCTTGGATGCAACGGTTTTCTTGTCCAATTCCGTTGGCGTTGCGAATGACGGCGTGGCAAATAACGCCGTAATCGCAATCATCGTCATCCCGCATATTTTCGCCATCATAGCGCGCTTTCCTCTCGTCATCCCGGCGAAAGCCGGGATCCCGTCAGTTTTACCGCAGACCGATTCTCTACAATACCGCGGAGATTCCACGTTTCCGCGGAATGACGGCACATTTTTGCGAGACCCGTTGCCGCGGTATGACGCTGAATTTATATTACGGTTGAATAAATTTATTTTCCTCATCTGTTTACTCCCTGTTTTATTTTAAAAAACCGTCACCAAAAACAGGACGGTCAGGGCGTTAGAACAGGCATGTTTGTGAATACCCCCACTTACGTGGCACCCCGACCAATAACAGCCAGGGAAATGGCACAAAAGCACCATAAACAGATTACGACACTTTTGTGCCGCACAAACACGGGATGTTCTACGTCCCTGAACCAGATTCCCATCTTGGTTCACCTAGATACTATCAAAATTTGCGAATCGGGGCAAGGATAAAAAAATCGCCAAACGGCGATTTTTTAGTGTTGGTGTAAGCGGATAGTGGAATCAGTGCATTACACTGGTTTCTTGTGCAAAAATTCCAGAGTGCCGTCATCCCGGCGAAGGCCGGGATCCAGTGCGAACGTATGTGAGCACCTGCGTCGCAGACATTTATGTTTTTCATTGTTTCACAATGAAAAATCTCCTGCGGAGCAAGTCCTCGCTACGCTCGGCCTGGGCCCCGCCCTTCGGCGGGGTGACGCGTCTCTGGAATTTTGCAAAAAACGCGGGGCGTTGCCCCGCACACCCGTCGCGGCATGACCGCACCGCGGTCGTGACGGACTAACACTAGCCACTAACACTTACACTTTTACGCCGCGCCGGTAAATATTTTTTGCAAAATTTATCAATGTGCACGGATATCCAAAAATTTTTGCCAAACACTATTGTAAATAGACCAATTATGCCGACGCATATATTCCAACATTTGATCTTTATCCGTATCCGTCAAAGAATATATTTCATGTAAAATTCTATAGTTTAATTTTACGTCAATTCCAAATTGTTCTTTAAAAACGATCTGAAATTTTAACGCCCGCGCGACAATATGCGCCGGCTTATATTTATGCGGATTGCACACAAACAATTCCGCCGTTTCAATAAAATGCAAAAAGAACATAGATTCATAAATTTTTCCATCAAGATAAAACAAACTGTTGCAATTAAAATCGAAAGTATTCGCAATAATCACTTGTGGATTATTCGTATAATATTGAAAAATATCCACCACACCAACATTACGCAATTCGACCTTGGTTCCGCCGAAAGAATTTTCTTTAACCCCCAAGATATTTTTATTATCGTGAATCACAGGTGCCTTTGCACATACAACATCCCAATCTTTGACATAAAAATTTCTACCAGTTATTGCCGCCAACACCGAATCGCGCACTGCACCCCCAACAATACACACGTCGTCCACAGCCAATCTATTTGCAATTTTATGCGCAAACGGTGCCAAATTTTGCTCTGCACACCGTTTTGCGTTTTCTAATTCATCAATTTCAACCCTCATTTTACGCCGCGCCGGTAAACACCTTTTGCACATCGTCATTATCGTCCAACGCATCAACCAGGCGTTCAACCTTGTCCCATGCTTCTTCGTCCACGTCCACCGGCATATTCGGAATCCATGTCAATTCCGCATTTTCCGGTTCACCCAAAACATCGGCAATCTTTTTCTGCACATTCATAAAATCATCAGGTTTTGTTGTAATGATAAAACCTTCGTCGGTTGTTTCCAAATTGTCCGCATCCGCGTCCATAATAATTTCCATCATTTCATCTTCGGTTTTACCAATCGACGCCGGATAGAAAATTTGCCCAACGCGCGTGAACATAAATGCGACACTGCCCTCTTCGCCCATGTTGCCACCATGCTTGGAAAAGATATTCCGTACCTCTGGCACGGTGCGCCGCGGGTTGTCGGTCAACGCCTCTACTATAATCGGCACCGCGCCCGGGCCATAACCTTCGTACCGCACCGCCACATAATTTTCGGTACTCGCACCCGACGCCTTGTCAATTGCGCGTTTGATATTGTCATTCGGCATAGAATTCTTGCGCGCCTGTAAAATCGCAAGACGCAACCGCGGGTTATTATCCGGATTTTTATCGCCCAATTTCGCCGCCATCGTGATTTCGCGCGCAAGTTTCGTGAACAATCCACTGCGTGCCGCGTCGGCAAGACCCTTTTTATGTTGAATGTTGTGCCATTTGCTATGTCCGCTCATGATTTGACCTTTTGATTTAATTAGATTAAAATTACCGGCAAAGGATAGCAAATGATTGGAAAATTGCAAGGCATTGTTGATTATATTGGTGACGGGTTCATTATTTTGATGGCGGGCCCCGTCGGGTACAAGGTATATACGCCGGAAACATTGACATTGGGGACGAACATATCGCTGTGGATTGAAACGGTTGTACGCGAAGATTCGATTCGTTTGTTCGGGTTTGGAACGCCCGCCGCACAAAATCTATTCAATATGCTAAACGGTGTGTCGGGTGTCGGGCCCAAAGTTGCCATGGCGATAATGGGCACGATAAAGACCGATACGCTCCTGACCGCAATTGCAACCGGCGACGCAAAAACAATCGCAACCGCGCCGGGTGTCGGCAAAAAGGTCGCGGAAAAAATCATTGTTGAATTAAAGTCCAAGGTTGGTGGCGCATCGTTTGCATTTGATACATCCGGCGACACGGGCGCCCTGCCCGATTTGTTGGCGGCATTGGAAACATTGGGGTACCGCCGTATGGACATAATCGAAATGGCACAAAAATTGGTTGCACAAAATCCGGACGCGGGGGTATCAAAACTGGTCCCGATGGCATTAAAAGAAATAAGCGGAAACAAGTAAGATGAATAACAACGACACAATCTTTGCATTATCATCTGGGCATGGGAAATCCGGCGTTGCGGTGATTCGTATATCCGGAAATGATTTAGAAAAATTCGCGCAACGCCTCGTTCTCCCCTTCGCTGGCGAAGGGGTACGGCGTGGAACGCCGGGGGGTAGTGGCATCGTACCCCGACACGCATATTTTACAAACCTGCGCGATGATAATGGCGAAATAATCGACCAATGCGTCGTTATCTATTTTGCCGCACCGCACAGTTTTACCGGCACCGATATAATCGAAATTCAATGCCACGGCGCGCCGGCGGTTATAAATAAAATCTTTGAATTTTTGCGCGGGCATAATATGCGTGTCGCCACCCCTGGTGAATTTTCGCGGCGCGCGTTTTATAATGGCAAAATGGATTTGACGGATGTTGACGGATTGGTTGCGTTGCTTGACGCACAAACGGATAAGCAGCGCGCGGCGGCACTGCGTTCAATGATGGGTGGCGACGGTGCGATTTATGAAAATTGGCGTGACCAAATGCTGGAAATATCCGCATACGCTGCCGCAATGACGGACTATGACGCCGACGATTTACCACCAAACATTTCTGATATAATTTTGGAACATATAAAAACGCTCTATACGGCGGTTTCCGGCGTATTGGGCAATTACAAAGTTTCACGTGCAATAATGTGCGGAATAAATATCGCAATCGTTGGCGAAACAAATGTCGGAAAATCTTCACTGTTCAATCGCATTGTCGGTTCTGCGCGCGCCATAGTATCCGATATCCCCGGCACAACGCGCGATGTCGTGTCCGCACAAATGGACATTGACGGATACATGGTAAATTTATCTGATACGGCCGGCCTGCGCGATACAGTGGATTTCGTGGAAAAAATCGGAATTGAACGCACCAACACCGAAATCGCCAACGCCGATATAGTTTTACATGTCATCGATGCCACTAGTTCCCCTTCGCTGGCGAAGGGGCGAAGTCGCGCCGTAGCGTTTCGCGAAGGCGGATGGCGGGTAGCACCCGACGGGGTAGTGGAAATCCTAATTGTAAATAAATCTGATACAATCGATTCACGCGACATACGCGGCGCAATATATGTTTCCGCCAAAACCGGTGCGGGCATATCGGAACTTATGCACGAAATTCGAAACCGAATCGCAGAAATCACAAACAACGGCGAAAGCACGGTCATGATAAACGCACGCACATACGACCTGTTGATGACCGCGCGCGATGAATTATTTGCGGCATTGAACGATTTCAATGGCGACTATGATATTTTATCTGAACACGTGCGATACGCGGCAGACGCAATTGGCAAAATACTGGGCACCATCGGCACCGCCGAAATACTGGACATGACATTTTCACAATTATGTTTGGGAAAGTAATTATTAGTGGTTAGTGTTAGTGTAAGCGGTTAGTGCGGGTGCGAATGCACCCGTTTTTTATAACTAACCACTAGCCACTTACACTAATCACTCTTTCCTATCCGGATATTTCCCATCAATCAAATTCTGACGGACAATGTGGTGTTTGACCTTTTGCGTGCTGGTCATCGGCAAATCTTCGGTTGTCATCGCAAAGTGCGTCACCCATTTATAGGACGCGACCTTTTTATTCGCCGCCGCAATTGCCGCAGACAGTTTTTCCATCGTCATATCTTTATCAACACTGAACACACCATACGAAACAGTTTTATCTTTTACCTTGTGTTCAAACACCGCAACATTTTTTACCCCCGGGATATTTATGAACAAACCTTCCAACTCATCCGGATAAACATTTTTACCACTGTCCAAAACAATCACCTGTTTCTTGCGACCAGCAAAGTGCAATTCGCCGTTTTTATCCATCGACACCATATCGCCGGTGTTAAAGAATCCGCGGTCATCGAACGCCTGTTTATTCGCATCGTCATTATTTAGATACCCATTAAAAATCTGATTCCCGCGCAGCCATAAAATACCAACACCGTCTTCATTTTTATCACGGATTTCAACCTCGTTATTCGTGGTTGGTGCGCCAAATGCAAATGGGATTCGACCCTTGCACGGTTTGGAAATACAAATCGGCCCAACCGTTTCGGTCATACCATAACCCTGAATAAACCCAAGGCCCAGCGCGACAAAGAAATTTTCAATTTCGGGCTTTGTCGCCGCACCACCCGCAATCAGCAATTTTACGCGCCCCCCAAACACATCCAACACCGGACGAAACGCCGCATCCACCAATTTACGCAGGCCGATTTTCTTTAACAAATCTGCATTTTTCAACACGAACGAAAACAGCCACCATTTATGCTGTGCCTTTATTCCATCGATGATTTTGTTACGAAAAACCTCAAACAATCTTGGGACCGCCGGAATCACATGTGGACGATAGCGTTTGAAATCCGCCAAGATTTCCTTTGGATTGACGGTCGGTTGCAACAACACCCCCGCGCCATATTGCAATGTTGCAAGTATTTCCACCGCAAACCCGAAAATATGATACATCGGCAAAAATCCATACATGACATCGCCAACCTCAAACCATTCGCGCATATCCAACAATGAATTTGCACATTCCAACAAATTATAGTGCGAAAGTGGCACAACCTTTGGCGTGCCGGTCGAACCCGACGTAAACGACAATGTCGCGATATCCGCCGGCTTTAATTCCGCCGGTTTCAAATCGGGATTTTCACCCGCATCCGCGGTCGTGATATCAAAAAACTGAAACACATCGGTTTTATAAAAGAACGATTTTTCCGCACAAACGAATTTACACTTTGTAATTTGGGCCATGTTATCGTATTCGAACGGCGTCAAATTCGTATCCAGCAACAGCACCGTTCCACCCAAAAACCAAATTGCAAACAGCGTTATTGGAAACGCCGGTATATTATGCGACAAAATTCCAACGACATCGCCGGCCCCCACCCCAAGTGCGGAAAGTGTCGCCGCACGCGCACGAACCATTTTCATAAAGTCCGAAAATGTCACATTTTCACGCACCAAATAAATGCCGTTCGGCCATTTTTCAACCGCCCTTTCCAAAAATTGAAACATACTGTTCATGATTCAAAATCCTTGTTGTTTTTACAATTTATTAAGGTTATTATACCCATAAAAGGAAAGATTGCAAATATGAAAATACTAACCATCAATATCAATTCGATTCGCGCCCACGCGGAAAGTTTTATAAAAATCCTTGAATCGGGCGAATATGACACAATCTTGGTCCAAGAATTAAAGGTTGAAACCGCCGGTTTTCCGCATAATATATTCGAAGAATACGGATACAACATAAAGGTTTTTGGACAAAAAAGTTGGAACGGCGTCGCGACCTTTTCAAAATTTTCTATCGAAGACACCGTCCGCGGAATACCGAACTATACCGATATAAACGCGCGATTTTTGGAAACGGTAATTGACGGTCGCATCCGTGTTATAAACGTATATATGCCGAACGGCGAATCTGAAACATCACCAAAGTTCGAATATAAAATTGATTGGATGCGCGCATTTGGCGAATACATAAAACAATACATTGATTCACCCGAAGCGGTAATAATCGGCGGCGATTTTAATGTGGCAATTGCCGACCGTGATATTTGGAAACCGGAAAACTATGTGGGGTCCAGTATTTCCGCCCCCGCGGCACGCGAAATTTTACAAGGGTGGTTTGATGATGGTTGGACCGACATGTGGCGAAAAATGCACCCCGATGAAATCGGATACACTTGGTATGGTTATCGCCAACGCAGTTTTGAAAACAAACACGGTCTGCGCCTTGACTATTTTATGGCGAACAAAACCGCAGAAAAAATGATTACAAAGTGTGAAATCGACACCGCCCCACGCAGTGGTGAAAAACCAACCGACCATTGCGGACTAATGATTAAAATCGATTAATCGCGTTCATCTGCCCGCGCAAAGTCATCGTATTCTTGATATTTTTGTTCACCGGTTCGGCGATATTCATATTCCGCCCCACCCGCCGAATACATATTAAATAATTCTTTGACCTTGCTATACGCTGCATTTATTGCGGTTGCGGTCTCTTCGACATCAAAATTTATAATCCTTGCGTCCCCGGATTTAAGTTGCAAAAACTGCATAATTGGCGTTTCACTTTTGACCGTTGTCCGAAAACGAAAACCATGTTTTTGCAACATATACGCCTCTAACGGTAATTGTGGCATTGTTCCGTCGGCCAATTGCTTTTTACTTGGTGCGGCACCCGTTTTAATATCCAAAACGCCACCATCCCAAATTCGGTCGGCACGCGCACGAACATTGCGTCCGGCGATATTCACCACACCTTCAATTTCAACAAGCGCGCCATCCGTTTCGCGCAACATTTGAAGTGCAACCGGCGCAATTTCCATGAACCGCCGATGCCAGAAATAAAATATCAAATTTTGCCGTCCCAAGGCATCTATGGCGCGCCTGTCCATTTCCGCAACCAGCCACTGTTCGGTCGCATTCGTTGGTGCAACTTCCAAAACGCTATGCACCAGTGTTCCAAAATCACGCACATCGGCACCAACCCAATAATCATTCATTCGACGCAACCGCAATATATTCTGCACATAGAACGCATACGGATTGTGTATCAACAATTCCAACCTTGTGACATATACATCTTTCCAATCGGCTGGCGGTTGCGGGTTAGCATAGCATAACGGATTAAATTCGACCACATCACGCGAACGCACGGCGGTCAATATATCACTTGCCACGTCTGTATCAAAGCGACCACGCGCAACAACCACACGCGAAAGAAATCTTGATTCCTGGGTTTGAACACCACCAGACACACGACTTCGTGTCCAATAAACCTCTGGTCCACACGACAAATTCATAAAATCAAGTGCCATCAGTGACACCTTGTGATTCGGTGACGGCAACCCAATTTGATTTGATATTTGCCGTGGCAACCATGGGTTTTCATATCCGGTTGCCGGAAACATACCTTCGTTCAATCCGGTAAGTATAACCACGTCCGCCGTTTGCATACGCGATTCTATTGTTCCCAAAACACAAACATTTGTCGCGTCATTCATCGGCGGTCGCACACGAACACCACCAATTGCATCCGCAATAAATGCGCGCGCATCGGTCAAACTAACCTGTATACTCTTACCCATCAAACAATCGGAAAGTTTTTTTATCGCCGTCCAGACCACAACAGATTCAGGATTTTCAACATCAAACTGCGGTGCAAAACTTTCATCATATTTATCAACAATTTCCGCAACCGTATCAAACAGATTAAAATTATTACGCGAATAAATTTCTTCAAAATAATTAGTGCCATTTTCAATCCAATCATCAAACAAATTCAAAATCGCACGCCCCGCCGCGGTCATTGTGCCGGACAGGCCACCCGAAAAATCCGCATCAATGTTTCGGCGTTCAAATTCAGTTTTTAATCGTTGGTTTCCCGCCGCATCGGGCGTTATAATTAAAACCGTTTTTTTGTCGCGAATTGCACGCGCCGTAATTTCGGCGACGACGGCCGCTTCTTCGGATTCACGCGCGGCCTCTATTAAATGACAATTCGATAAATCACAATCATTTAAATCGCTGTATACATTGGAAAACGCCGTATTCATAAAATCAATATGTGACGCGCCGACATCAATTTCTTGGACATCTGATACATCAACACCGATTGCCGACAAAAATTTATATTCTGAATTATACGGGTTTGTATCCAATTTGAAATCTTCCTTTTGCCCGGAAATCCGCCCCGGCAAAATTATTCGCCCGTTTGGCAATGATGCAATCACCGACATTAAATCACGCGTGACGGGAACACTTGCGGTTGACCCACAAACAACAACCAACGATTTATTCGCATCCATATTTTTTACATAATCACACCACGCGTATACATCGGAATTCCGGCGTTTTGTTTCCGTATCACGCCCCCCAAAAATTTCATTTTGCACACGCGACAGCACCGATAAAATTTGCGCTTTGTCTTGAAAATGTTTTGCATATTTATCATCAACCAATGTTGTCCAATCAATATCGGCAATATCAACAGAACTGTTTTCCAAATAATCTTGCATAGTAATCAGTGTTCGGGCAACCGGCAACGCATTTGATATATTTTTAATTGTCGGAATTGACGCCAATAAATACGCGGTTGCGACAACGCGTTCCAATGTTGAAACGGTTCCAAATTTTTCATCATCCGAATCAACATCTTCAACGCCTTCGCCCAGTGGCACCAATCGCGGCAAAAGTGTCGCATGTCCAACTTTATCAACAATCATTTTTTCAACACTGCGCACCGCCCGCCGATTCGGCAAGAAAATCAGCATATCCGTCAAATCAATACCGGAATCATTTATAATCCGCCAAAGACCGTCCAAAATCTTTGCCGGATTCGAAACACAAAAGATATTTTTATTTGATACCAATTATCGCCCTTAGGTTATCAATACCATATTTTTTTTCGGCGGATGTTTCAACAATATCATCAACCATCGCCGAATGTTCGGTTGCACAAATCATAACCTGGTCTTTTTCGCGCACCCGTTTATCCTTTTTCGTATAAACGATTTGATAGGATATCCCGTTTGCATCACAAAATTCCATAAGTTCCGTATCCGACGGACGCGCCCCAACACGCGAATCAATCAAAATAAACAACCGCTTTAATTGTCGCCGCGTCATAATATATTCTTGGAATCGCATCATCCACCGCGCCGCATCCGCACGCGACACACGCGCATAACCATACCCCGGCAAATCAAGAATTATAATTTTATCATCCACATTAAACATATTCAGTGTCTGTGTCCGCCCCGGCGTATTTGATGTTCGCGCAACATTTTGCCCCAGCACCGCATTTATCAGTGATGATTTTCCAACATTACTGCGTCCCGCAAACGCATATTCCGGAAATTGCGTTTGTGGCAAATCGCGTACATTTTCAAAACCACCAACAAATTTTATCATATGCTTTAATCCTTTTTAACCAAACGGCGATAGGCTTCTTTTTTTGAAATCCCCGCACGCGCCGCCAAATCGCTTGCCGCGGCCTTGGTTGAATTTGCAACGACATCGTTCACAATTTCCGATATTTCCGCATCAGACATTTTGTGTTCCGGTGCCGGCGCAACCACAATAACAATTTCCCCACGTGGCGGTTCGATATTTTTTAGTTCCGCCGGATACCCAATTATCGCCTGTTCATGAATTTTTGTAATTTCGCGCACAATCGCAATTTGCCGTTCCGGCATAACCCGCGCAATCGTATCGATTGTATTCATAATCCGATTCGGGCTTTCATAGTAAACAATCGTATGCCGAATTTTATTATCATCGCGTAATTTCTTTTCATCAAAGAAGCCACAAAATGTAAACCGGTCTGTCGGAAACCCCGACAGCACCAACGCCGATATAACCGCCGTCGGCCCCGGCACAACATAGACCGGCACACCCGCGTCACGCGCCGCGCGCACGATTCTGTATCCCGGGTCACTGACGCCCGGCATACCCGCATCGGTCACAACCGCAACCGATTCGCCACCCATAATTTTTTCTATCAATCCACCAACAACATCCCGTTCATTATGTTCATGACATGACACGCGCCGCGTCTTTATATCAAAATGTGACGCAATTTTGGCAAAAACCCGTGTATCTTCGGCGGCGATTAAATCAACATTTTTCAAAACATCCACCGCCCGCGGCGACATATCGCCCAGATTTCCAATAGGTGTTCCAACAATATAAAGCCCCGTTTGCATTTATGAATCCTTTGTAGTAAAATGATACAGAATAAAATGGATTTTTCAATGCATATTATAAAACAGATTTTTGGTTTAACTTGTATTGCGGTGCTACTTTCATCGTGTCATGGCAACAAGGGTTCTGCGTGGCGTTCGGAATACACCGATGTGCCAATCACCGCACCGACCCAGTTGCAATACGGAACATATTCCCTTGGGATGTATGGTTCCGCACCCGACGCATCGCATAGTATCGCAGTGCTTATTCCGACAAGTGGCGCAAATGCGAAAATCGGGAAAACGATTCGTTTGGGTATTGAATCGGCGGCCATGCAATTTGCCCCCGATGGGTTACAAATAAACTTTTTTGACACCGGCACCGGCGACACAGGCGAAACAATCGAACGGGCATTGGCATCAAACCCCGAAATGATTATCGGACCGGTGTTCGCCGACAACGCGCGGTTGCTGCGTGATAAAAAGCCATCTGCGATACCGGCGCTGTCTTTTACATCTGATGTATCTGCGGTTGGCGATGGTGTAATCAGTATGGCGGTTATGCCAACAAACATTGTTGAATCTGCAATTGCTGAAATGTCTGCAAACGGTGCAAAAAACTTTATAGTTATCGCACCAAACAACACATCTGGTCCGGTTATGGCGGGCGCCGCGGATGCAATTGCCGGCTTTTACGACATAAATAATGTTGGCATATTTTACTATGACGAACGAAATACCGATTCGATAAAAGAAACCGCAATGTCGGCATCAATGTATAACGCACGCAATGCGGCAAACACACGCGCCAAAGAAATTTTATCCGGGATAATAAATCATGAAATTTTAAGTAGTTCGGAAAAACGTTCGTTATCGCGCCAACTTGAAAATTTGAACCGTGTCGACACATTGGGCAATTTGCCATACGATTCGATTTTATTCCTTGGTGACGGAAACGATACAAAATCTGTTGCGTCATTTTTGCGCTATTATGGTGTCGGCACGCGCGATGTAAAATTCTATGGCACCCCACTTTGGGAAGATAGTGATATCGCATCTGATTTAACCATGACCGGCGCCGTATACGCCACATTACCCGACATTCCAGATGATTTTAGAAACATGTATTCAATCGCCACTGGGACATATCCAACGCGTATGTCAACTATCGGATACGATGCAACAATGCTTGCCATTGGAACTCTTTATTCACCCCAAGACACGCGCGCGCATTTAACAAGCCCCAGTGGTTATACCGGCATAAACGGCCTGTTCCGGTTACATACCGACGGTACAAACGAACGGGCACTGCGCATTATGCGCCTTAATGGTGATGGGACAACATCCACCGCCCGCATCGAACCAGCGGCGTTCACCGTCCCGATATACCGAACGGGCGGAACACATATGTCTGCGGCGGAAAGCGCGCCTTTGAATTCAGACGGTGTGAACCCATTGGACTATATAAAGATACCCGAACGCTTTCGTGGAAAATATAGCGCGAAAACATACGGCGTAAATCATTCGTCACAAAAAAATAGCGAACCGATATTCCACACATCAACCATATTGCCAATAAACGATTCTGAATCTATAACATCCGAAGATTATCAACCCGTCCCATTGGATAACATAAGTCGGACATATATCGATTCGGTTGAAATCACGGAATAAGAAATGAAAACAAAATATAAAATTATTATTGCGTGCATAATAACCTGTGTTGTAACCGCGTTTGCAACGGTATATGTAATGAAACACAATATCACCGGCATTTTATCAAAGCATGAACAACCTGTGTGTACCCCCGATAAAAACGGTTGTTGTCCGGGCGAAACATATACAGATATGGGCGATTTAGGTTGGAATTGCTGTCCTGATTCCGGTGGCGATTGCTTTCCGCCGATTGAACAATAAAATTTAATCAAGATTTTGCAAACTTACATTTTCACCATCAACAACAACGATATTTCCGTGCATAATATCGACATTATGCGCAACGGCAACAAAATCACGCTGTGCGAATAAATCCGGCGTATAGACCGGAAACACACCACGCACCAAACAAAGTTGATTTGCAACAATTTCATCATCACACACGGCAATAACTTTTGTATCCGGCCGCCGACAAGAAATCTTTATTACCGATTCGGTGTCACGTGCAAAAACAATTATCGCACTTGCTTTATTAAGGTACGCCATCGAAGACACCGACCGCGACCAATCATTATTATCCGACGGATTTTCCGCACGAACCCAATCATTTGGATTTGCCATCGCATCGTCGTCCGAATAACCTAAAATCTTTGCCATTGTTTCAATAACATTTAACGGATTCGCACCAATAGTTGTTTCTTCGGATGTCATTGTCGAATCCACGCGCAAATACGCGGCATTTGCGACATCACTTATTTCCGCACGCGTTGGAAATTCACTTTCCACCATCGACCCCAGCATTTGTGTTGCCATAACGACCGGTCGATTTAATCGCCGACATTCGCGTATAATATGTCGTGAAATCGCCGGCACTTGTTCAAAAGGCAATTCAACCGCCATATCCCCACGCGCAATCATAATTCCGTCCGCCGCGCGCGCAATTTCATCAATTTGTTCAACCGCGCTTTTGCGTTCTATTTTTGCCATTATTTTTACTGGGCGTGCGGTATGCGCGGTAATAAAATCACGAACTTCGGCAATATCTTCGGGCCGTTGCACAAAAGAAACCGCCACCCAATCCGGATTTTTAGGTAAAGCATATTCTAAATCCGCCCTATCCTTTTCGGTTAAAACCGATGTATCAACAATTGTATCCGGCAAGTTAAATCCGCGACGCGACCAAATTTCCGTTCCGCGAATTACCTTGGTTTTAACCGAATCGGGTAAAACTTCGGTCACCTGCATTTCGATTTTTCCGTCATTTAACAAAATTCTTTCACCGACATGCAACGAACGCATAACATCCGCATCCGGCAATTGCACACGCCGCGAATCACCCGGCGCAGAGTCAGAATCAAAAACAAATGTTTGTCCCACCGAAATTGGATATTTTTCTTCGGTTTTGAAATTACCGATTCGGTGCTTTGGCCCCTGCAAATCAACCAACACCCCCACGGGCATATTTAATTCCGCCGATATTTTACGAATCGCGTCAATTTTTTTACCCTGGGCGTCGCCAGTATCGTGACTAAAATTCATACGGCACACATTTACGCCCGCCAAAATCATTTTTCGCAAAACGGCCGGACTTTCGCAACTTGGACCAATCGAAGCAGTTATTTTTGTAAATCTTGTCATAATTTTGCAATCTCTCTGGTTGATTTTTATGTTTTATTGTATATCATAAAAAGGTCACTTTAACAAGGGGAAAACATCAATGAAAAATGCAAACCACGGAAGTTTTGATAACCAACAATTGCTTGGTATCATTGAACGAATCGAAAAATTAAACGAAGATAGCGCGGCCATCGCTGCGGATATCAAAGAAATTTTTACAGAGGCAAAATCCGCCGGATATGACCCGAAATATATTCGGCAAATGATTCGTCTGCGCAAAATGGACCCGGATGAATTGGACGAAACCGACGAATTGACCAAGATGTATCGTAATGCACTTGGGCTGTAATTTTTGCAAATGAAAAAATTCACAAAAACCGTTGAAGATTTTGTTTGCGCCCATTGTGGGGCAACGGTCGTGGGCAATGGATACACAAACCATTGCCCAAAATGTTTATGGTCGCGCCATGTTGATAATAACCCCGGCGACCGCGCCGCAATATGTGGCGGTATGATGGAACCAATTTCCGCCGAACCCAATAGGGATGGATACATTATTACACACAAATGTCAAAAATGCGGAAAAACGATTCGACAACACACATCCGAAAACGATGACATTGACGAAATCGTTAAAATATCATCGAATTCGGATTTTATATTCGGTAAGTAATTACTTGTCTTTTGCCGCGGCAACAAAGGCATTGAACAACGGATGTCCGGTAAACGGATTACTCTGAAATTCCGGATGAAATTGTCCCGCCACAAAAAATCTATGCGACGGTATCTCTATCATTTCTGGCAATTTACCGTCAGGCGACATACCTGAAATTATCATACCGTTTTTTTCCAACGTATCTTTATATTCAATGTTCACTTCGTACCTGTGCCGATGCCGTTCGGAAATATGATTTGAACCATAGATTTTTTCCGCCATTGTCCCGGATTTAATCTCACACGGGTACGCACCCAAACGCAAAGTTCCGCCCATATTTTCCGCATCACAATCGCGCATAATATCTATGACCGGCGTGCAATTTTTTGTAAATTCCGTAGAATTTGCACGTTCGTCCCCAACAATATTTCGCATAAATTCTATGACGGCGACCTGCATTCCCAAACAAATCCCCATATACGGAACATTATTTTCACGCGCATACCGCGCCGCGGCAATTTTGCCTTCGACCCCACGCACCCCAAAACCACCGGGCACAAGAATCGCATCAACATCCGCGCAATCTGTGTCTGAAAAATTTTCCGCATCTATCTTTTTTATTTTTACGCGCACATTGTTTTGAATTCCCGCATGAAACAACGCCTCGTTCAACGATTTATACGCATCCGCCACATCAAAGTATTTTCCAACCACACCAACGGTGCATACCGGTAAATCCGCATTCAAATACTGTTCTATTTTTTTAATTTTCGACATATCACCGGCGGCCTCTGGCAAACCAAAGTGTTGCGCCATTATATTGAAAACATCTTGTCCGTCATAAACCAACGGAATCTTATAGATATTATCAACATCCATACTGGTAATAACGTTTTTCGCCGGCAAATTACAGAACATACCAATCTTTGCGCGTTCATCCGCGGTCAGCATACGCGGCGACCGCACGAACAAAACATCCGCCTGAATCCCGTTTTCAAGCAACCGCCGCACCGACATCTGGGTTGGTTTGGTTTTCAATTCACCGCTTTGTTCCAAATATGGCGCAAGTGTTAAATGCGCGAACATAACATTTCGGCGACCCACCTCGTTTGCAAATTGTCGAATCGATTCAAGAAAAACTTTGCCTTCGATATCACCGACCGTGCCACCGATTTCACAAATCACAAAATCAGTATCCGTTGGCACCCCGATATGTTCTTTTATCTTGTTCGTGACATGCGGAATCATTTGCACCGTCGCACCCAAATAATCGCCACGCCGTTCGGCATTTAAAACCTCCCAATAAATGCGCCCGCCCGACACCGAATCGTTTTTGGACAGTTTTATACCCAAAAATCGTTCGTAATACCCAAGGTCCAAATCTGTTTCGAACCCGTCATTGGTGACATATACTTCGCCATGTTGTAACGGCGACATTGTCCCCGGGTCCACATTCAAATACGGGTCAAATTTGCGCACATGAACGCTGTATCCACGGGATTGTAAAAGGGCGCCCAACGATGCCGCCGAAACGCCCTTGCCTAAACTTGAAACGACCCCACCGGTCACAAATATATATTTCGACATAAGTTTTTTCTCCTTATGTGTAAAAATTCTACAAAAAATCGTGGTTGCCAATCAATAATAAAATCCTATAATATGCCCCATGAAAAAATTTCTGTATAATCAACGCGAAAATTTATTTTTATGGTCACCGATTGTGACGGCGTTCGGTATCGCACTTTATTTTTCATTATTTAACGAACCACAGATTACCACACTTGCAATTATGTCTATAATCGGTGTTTCCGCAATAATCGCACTGCGGCGGCGACCATTTTTTGCAATCGTCGCGTGTTTTATATTGGGTTTTGGATACGCCGGCATATACACACATATGAAAAATGTTCCAATGCTGCGCCACGACATACATGGCACGGAAATCAGGGGACGCGTAACAGAAATTGATACCGGTGGCGAAAAGACAAAAATATATATGTGCACCGAAAACTTTGGGAAAGTGCGCGTATCAACAACGGACACAATCGATATAAAAGTTGGCGACACCATATCCGGCAACGGCGGCCTGTTCAAACCAAAACCCGCCGATATACCACATGGATTTGATTTCGCAAGGCATATGTATTTCAAAAACCTTTCTGCAACCGGATATTTGCGCGACATAAAAATTATCTATACGCCGGATTCCGCCGTATACAGCGTTCGCGAACATATACACGAATTATCAAAATCTTTTTTAACAGATGGTCTTGTTTTGGGTTATAAAAACGCCCTGCCCGATTGTCATCGCGACACATGGGCAACAAATGGCATGGCACACATTTGGTCAATCAGTGGTTATCACATGACACTTATCGGCGGTTGGTTATTCATATTATTTTATCTTATATTCAGACTAATTCCACCCCTTGTTCGCCATGTTCCTGCGCGTATCCCTGCCCTTGCCTGTACATGGATTGGTTTACTTGGGTATATTTTTATATCCGGCGCCGGCGTTGCGACACTTCGTGCGTTTATTATGTCTACGCTTGTTATGGTGGCATTTATGTTTGGACGCAACGCATTATCATTACGCATGATATCAATTGCACTTTTTGCAATTATGATTTTCAATCCATATTATGTAATGACCGCGGGGTTTCAATTATCTTTTGCCGCAATATTCGGAATCATTTGGTTGTGGCAAAACATAAAGCCCCGAACACCAAATTTCAAAGCATTAAAATATCTCTATACGGCGGTTTTAACCGCATTAGTGGCAACAGTGTTCACCGCACCGTTTATAATTTTACACTTTGGAACAATTCCAATTTATGGCATTATCGGCAATATTATATTCTTGCCAATATTCTCTTTTATCATAATGCCACTTGTAATTATCGGAACAATATGCGCATTGGTCGGCATACATGCGCCTTTGGAAATTGCGCACATAATATATAACCACGCATACACAATCGCCGAAAGATTATCACAAATACCGTATTCAGAAATCACAATCGGCAACATACCGAACACCGCAGTTATACTAATAACCACTGGTTTGGCGTGTTTAATCCTTATCAAAGATGACACAAGTTTCAGAAAATTTTTCGCCAGGCATATCGGGCCATTTGGCGCAATTTTACTTATTGCCACAGGCATAACAATTTGTGCTGCAAACCCAAAACCCATTTTCTATATCAGTTCTGACCGCAAACTTATCGCCACACAAATTGATGGAAAACTACAATTTAACAAATCACACGACAGTGGAAATTACTTTGCATTTGATAATTGGAAGAAATTTAATGGTGAACGACCCGGCACAGAAAATTTGCGCTTTACGGCGGAATCAGGCGTATACACAATTTCAGCAAAAAATTTTGACATCGTTTGTTTCAAAAATTTTGTATCACTTTCTAAAAACTTTTTGACTCTTTGTGAAAACCCACGCATAAAATATATTGCATCAAACTTTGATATAAATTCCGAAAAGTGTGCAAATAAAATTATACAAAACGGTGGTGTAATATATCAATCTGGCAAGATGATTCAAATTCCGTCTAATCGGTGGTGGCATAATCGGCCTGAATAAAATAAAGCCCACATGCCGGCGCGGTTGCGCCCGCCGCCGAACGGTCGCGCGCTACAAAGATTTCATTTATATCGTAATCAGCACCAATACCAATTTCAACCAATGTTCCAACCATATTTCTAACCTGGTGATGCAAAAACGAACGCGCCGAAAAATCAAAAACAACCAAATCATCTTTTCTTTCTATACGGCAAGAATCAAGGGTTTTTATTGGACTTTTGGCCTGGCATTGTGACGCCCTAAAAGATGTCCAATCGTGTTCCCCAACCAAAAGCCGCGCCGCATCACGCATTTTCCTGATGTTTAATTTCCGTGGCACCCACCATGCGCGATTCTTATCCAATACCGGCGGCGCAGAACGATTTAGAACTATGTATTTATAGTGCCGCATCACACACGAAAAACGCGCATTAAAATCCCCAGATACAATTTCACAGTTCAAAACCGACACCGGCGCATCATTCAGATAGAAATTCATCGCCCGCATAACAGTATTTGCATCCGCATCGGAATCCAAATCAAAATGCGCAACCATTGCGACCGCATGCACCCCCGCATCCGTCCGCCCAGCCCCAACAACATCGGGCCGCGCACCGCAGAATTTTTCTATCGCATCTTTTAGCAACGATTGCACCGACGGCCCTTGGCGGTTTTCTTGCCACCCAATCAGATTCGTTCCATCGTATTCCAAGATTACTTTATATCGCGTCATTATTCCCCAAACTTTATTTCTGCACCACGCAGTCCATTTACAAAACTTTTCCAATCCATCGGTTTTTTACCCGCGGGTTGAATTGTTAAAACTTCCAAATTATCGCCGTTCATTTTTGTCTTTAAAATCTTAACATCAATTCCGTTTATTTTTGTCCGCCCCGCACCCATGCTGCGGACCAAATTATGTATTTCAATCGGCATCTTTTTCCAATCTATTATTTCATCGTATACGCCGGTTTTCGCCGTATAGACGATTTTTCCACTTTGCGGAATTGGGGGATATTTTTGCGGATTTTCCATATATTCCAAAATCATATCCGCGCCAATTTTTGAAACCTTTTGTTCCACCGATTCGGTTGTATCATCAATATCAATATCAAACCTGCGACACATTAAAACATCGCCCGCATCCAATTCCGCCGTCATTTTCATTAGGCACACGCCACTTTCCGCATCACCGTTTTTAATTGCGGTTATAATCGGCGACGGTCCACGATACAGCGGCAACAAACTTGGGTGCAAATTTACACACGGCGCCGAATTCAAAACATTATCACGCAATATCGCACCATATGCCGCAACAAAGACCATATCGGGCGTAAAATTATATTCGGCGGGTTTATGATAGACCGGCAACCCCCGCGATTCCGCCCACACGTGCACCGGCGATTTTGTAATAACATGCTTTCGCCCAACCGGCTTTGGCGCGCGCGTAAAGACACCCAAAACATTATGCCGTGCGGCAATCGCATCAAAAATCGGCACAACAAAATCGGGTGTTCCCATCAGAACTACATTCATTTCCGCCGCCTTACCTTGCGCATAACCATTTCCCGCTTTACCGGCGAAAGATAGTCAATAAACAAAATCCCGTCTAAATGGTCGGTTTCATGTTGAACAATCCGCGCGGGCAACCCGGACATTTCCGTCGCGCACCTTTGCCCCGCCGTATCCGTCCATTCGACCGTCACAACCGCCGGCCGCGTCACATTTGCATAGACCGGCAACCCGTCGGGTCCCAATACCGAAAGACACCCTTCCTCCATCACGGCCGTTTCCGCCGACCGCGACACGATTACCGGGTTTATCATTTTGAAAACTTCATTTGTGTCCGGATTCATCATAACCAAGAACCGTTGCAACACACCAACCTGGGGCGCGGCAAGGCCAACCCCATTTTGTTCGGACATCATTTTAACCATTTCGTCCATATTCTGCAAAATTTCCGGCGTTATGGCACCCACGGGCGCACATTTTTCCCGCAACACCAAATCGCCACAAAGTTTCATTTGCAACATATCTAAATCCTTTTATAATAAAATGATAGCAAAGGAAAACCAAATGACAACTTATATTTTAATTGCGATGTGCGGGGTTATAATCATCATGCTGGGCGCGCTGCTTATGCGGCCGGCAACAACGGATATGTCGGCACTGCGCGAAGACAACGCACGCCTGCGCGAACGGTTATCGGAACGGCTTGGCGCACTGTCGCAAAATGCGATTGAACTTAAAAACATCAGTTCGGATATCGCGAATTTCAAAAATATCCTTATGGGCAATAAACAGGCGCGCGGCACATTTGGCGAACGGCAACTTGCGGATTTAATCGCCGACATCATGCCACCCGAAACATACGCGTTTCAAAGTGTGTTGGATACAGGCGTGCGGCCCGATTGCATAATCCGCCTGCCCTATCCGCCGGGCGACATGATTATCGACAGTAAATTTCCATTGGAATCATACAATCATATGATGAACGGCGAAAACCCGGAACTGTATCGCAAGCAATTCGAACTGGACGTCCGCAAGCACATTGATGCAATCGCGGAAAAATACATTATACCCGGCAAAACGGCCGAGGTTGCAATGATGTTTATAGCAAGCGAATCCATATTCGAAACATTACACCGCGAATTCCCGGGTGCAATAGAATATGCCGCACGCAAGAAAGTATTTATTGTTTCACCGGCGACATTGTGGGCAACACTAAACACAATCCGCGCGGTGCTGTCAGACATAAAAATCAAACGTGTTGCGGGTCAAATTAAACGCGAACTTGACATGTTGCTAACCGACCTTTCGCGACTTGCGGACCGCGCGGGCAAAGTTTCACAACACTTTAACCTTGCCCAAACGGACATAGAACAATTACAAACCTCCATCGGCAAAATCACCCCCCGCGCAGAAAAGATTAAAGAACTAGATTTTGATAAATAAATTCCCCTTTCCTTTGGGAAAGGGGGGGACCGCGGAACGCGGTGGGGTATGGGCCACTACCCCGTCGCCGTTCGGTGCCATCCGCCTACGCCAAGGCTACAGCGAGGCATGGGTTAGTATTTTTTTATATTTTTATAATTACAAAATTATTCCAGATAGCGAAGTTCTCCTCCCCCGGAGGAGTGGCGCCGAACGGCGACGAGGTGGGGGTAATAAAAAAAAGAAACATATTTTATTTTCACCCCCACCCCGCCCGCTTTCGCTATCGCTACAGCGAGGCACCCCTCCGCAGGAGGGGAACTTATCCCCGCGCAGAAAAGATTAAAGAACTAGATTTTGATAAATAGCGGAAAGTGTTATCTTCTCATTCCTGTTTTCGGATTTATCCACACCTGTTCATCGGCGATGGACATCATTGGTAAATCATATTTACTGTCCGAATACGCCCGCACCACATGCGGAATATATTTATGTGCCAGCGCCCATTCGTCCATCGCAACAACTTTATTTTTGCCCCAACACAAAAATTCATATTTCCATGGTCTTTTTTTATCCATTTTCGAACAAATCACCGCATCGAACGGCAAACCACGCACCAACCCATTTACCAGGTAATCCGGCGATGCGGTAATCAGTAAAACCTTGTTCCCACGCGCGCGTTCATTTGCAATTTGCTCTGCCGCCCAACCAAAGCGATTCCGCATATGTTCGCGCACAAAACCCGGTACGAATTTTTTAACCATATTCGGCGTAATAAACCGGCGTATATTTTGTCGCCACCACACCCCGCCGCGATTAAAAGTTCGCGCCACAAAGCACACACCAATCAGTGGCAAAAACAACCACGGCCGCAAACTGCGCCGGAAACAGTAACGCCCAAACGCCATATTCGAATCCGGCCACGACAGCGTTCCATCAAAATCAAACAAAACAACATCCACAGGTTTTAACATGCATAAACACCTTTATCTAAAAATTCACCGAATTATAATAATGAAAACGGATATAGCAAATAAAAAACAAATTTACTTTTGCAACCCTGACCGAATTTGCATCAATACTTTTCCGATACGATTTTCACCACTGCCTTCACCGAAACCACATTTATAACAAACCGGACAAGATTTGATTAAAATCGCATCACCAGTGGATTTCAACAATTCCGCCGCATTTGGGTTTTGTTCAAACTTTGCACGCAACGCGCGTTCCATAATATCAAACTTTTCTTTATCAAAATTTTTGCGACGATTTATTTTATATTCCGGCGTTTTTGTAAGCAACCGCGCCGCATCAGGATCCGCCAATTTCAAAATCACACCAAACCGCGAATCTTTGGAATAAAACTTCATCGCTTGGTAATAATGTTCCACCGTTGGAAAAATAAAATATTCACCGTCCACAGACATTTTTATCGGAAACGCCGCCAACGGACTTAAAAATCCATATTTGCCTTCGGGCTTACAAAATCGAATTTCTTGTGGCATTTTATTTTTTCCTTTTCAGTCTTTGGCGCAGGCGTTCCATCGCAAAGAACAACGCCGGCGTTAGTGTAAATGTCCATATCAGCGACGCCAACATTCCACCAATCATAACCGCCGCCATCGCGCGCTTCATACCATCGGCACTCCACAGTTGTGGCAACATACCCGCCATAACCGCAATAGATGTCATCAACACCATATTTTTTTTATTATTCAATTCTGTCCACAATGCAATCTTGGCATTTTCACCATTTGCGATTCGGTTTACCGTCGGTTCCAAAACCAAAATGTTATTATTCACCACCAACCCGACCAACATAACGAACGCAAGCATCGCACCAACATTCGTTGATGCCCCCGATAAAAACAGCAATATAAACACGCCCGCAAAACTTGTGATAATTGATGTCGCAATGGTAAGCGGATGAATCAAAGAATTCAAAATCGCCGCCAACAACATAAATGTTAAAACCGTGGCAAGCAAGAACGCCGTTCCAATTTCACCGGTTGTTTCACCCTGAATTTCCGCCATACCACCAAACGAATAACTATACCCCGGTTTCCAATCAAACCCGTCTAATGCCGATACAATTTTCGATTGCACGGGACCACTGGTTGATTTGCCAAGATTTATATCAATTTCTGTGATACGACTTTTATCCAACCGGTAAATGTTCGGTGTCGCTTTTTCTGTCTTTATAGTTCCGATTTGCGACAGTGCAACCATACCTTTTTGCGAATTCACCAAAACATTTTCAAACATTTTTGGATTTTTGAACGGCCGCGCAAATTCCAAAAGAATCGGATATTCTTCGCCATTTTCTTTGTATTTATATGTGTCGTTCCCATAAAGCGCCGTCCTTAGCGTCGCCCCAGCATAAGAATTTTTTATTCCCCAAAAATCCATTTGCTCTGCGTCCGGAATAAATTTTATTTCATTACCTGGCGTTTGTTGCGCGAACACGGCGGTTTGGACTTCGGGTATATTATTTATTGCATTCAACGCACGTGTCGCATATTCCGTACGAATCACATCGTCATCACCATGTATGTTTAAAACAATATCAGATGATATAGATGACGACACACCTTCGCCCGCACGAATTTGAATTTCCGCATCCGGAATCACGGCAAGTTTTGGCAACATTCGACGTGCGATTTCTTTATCACTGTGACGGCGTTTTCCTTTATCAACCAATTTTATTTTCACCGCGATATTTTGCAATCCGCGTTCACCAATTTTTACCGATGTCGATTTTACTTCAGGGAATTCAGACAAAACTTTTTCAATATCTTTTGCAACAGATTGTGACTTTTCATACGTCGCCCCCATCGGCGCACGCGCGGTGATATTTATTTCGTTTGCATCGGTCGCTGGACTAAATTCGTTTCCGGTGAACCGCATCAACATAGAACTTGCAACCAACGCAAGAAACGCAAACAAAATCACACGGCCCGAATGTTTATACTGATACGCGAACCATTTTTGCATCAATGATTTTTTATTCGTATTTATCGACACATGCTTTTCATGCGTAATGCGCAAAATCTTCGCAATCATCATCGGACTCAAAGTAAATGAAAATACCAACGACAACAGCGTAAGATAAACAACCGTCATACCAAACTGTGTCATAAACTTACCGGCAATTCCGCCCATAAACGCAAGTGGCAAAAACACAACAACATTTGTTCCCACCCCCGCAAGAACCGAAACTGCAACCTTTTTCGTCCCGTCAATTGCGGCGTTTTCCGCCGTTTTCCCATTTCGCATTTCTTGCAACGCCGATTCAATAAGAATAATTGCATTCGACACCAATGTTCCCAATGCCGATGAATACGCAAGCAACGTCATCGCATTTATCGTAAAACCATTCGCATTTACCAAAAACAATCCCGCAATCAAAGATGCCGGAATCACAACCCCCGCAACAATCGTCGAACGCCAATTACGGGTAAACGCCAACAATACCAAAACAGTAAATATAACACCAATAATAATCCCATTTATCGTCCCGGATGTTTCATCTGAAACCGCAATGGACGAATCAGAAATTATCTCCATCTGGGCACCGGGAAAACGTGTCGACAAATCCGCATTAAAATCTGGCAGTTTTTTATTCAGCGCACGCGCCACCTTTATCGCATTACCATCTGATGCCTTTACGACCGATGCGATAACAACATCCGAACCATTAAACCGCGCACCGGTGTCGATATCAAGTGCCGAATCGGTCACCGTTGCCACATCGGAAAGTTTGAAACGCATACCCTCGGCGGTTGTTATATGCAAATTTTTTATTGCATCAACCGATTCAAATTCACCAATAAAACGCACATTCGAAGAATCCGCCCCAACCTCTATTTTTCCGCCCGGGACATTTATATTATTTGCGCCCATCGCGTTCACAACATCCATTACCGTTATACCATACGCCGCCATGGTTTCTGGATTCAGCGCAACACGTATCGCACGTTTTTCGCCACCAAATACCGACACGCTTGCCACGCCATTTATCGATGTAATTTTGTTGGCAAGTGTATTATCGGCATATTCTTGCAAATCGCGCAAATTTGCACCATAAATTGCAATATCAACAACCGATGTCTGCAACGGATTTAACTTTTCAATCACGGGCTGTTTCAAATCAGTTGGAAATTCCGAAGCCAACGCGTCAATTTTTGATTTAACCTCGCTTGCCTTGTCATTGACATTTACACCCAAATTAAATTCCGCCATCACATACCCACCGTTTTCAAACGCCTGGGATGTGATTTTTTTAAGTTCTGGCACTTGGGAAATTGCGTCTTCTGCCTTTTTAATAACCTGGGATTCAATCTCGGCTGGGGCGGCACCCGGATAAACAAATGTCGCGGTCACCAATGGAAAATCAAGTGCCGGTGTGCGTTCTATATTCATCTTTGGAAAAGAAACCAAACCCAACACCACCCAAAGCAAAACAAACATAACCGTTGTGACCGGTCGCCGAACAAAGAATTTTAACATATACGCACCCTTTTATTTTTGAACATTTATTTTTTGGTTTGGTTCAACCTTGGACAGCACAATAATATCGCCGTCCTTGATTTCGCCGGAAACGCATGAAAAATCTGAATCACTTGCATTCACGGTCACCGGCACCGCAACCGCCACCCCTGATTCCGCACGCATAACTTGCGATTCGCGCACCGCATAGGTTGGAATAAAAAATCCGTTACATTCTGATTCTGCGAACGAAACACCATTATCGACATTTTTTGTTTTAACCACATACATTCCGGTATCAAGGTCTAAACTATTCGCAACAAAAACGATTTCACCGTTCGCAACCTTTTGCCCAACTTTTAATCCACGACGATGCGCACCCGAAACATACGCGCGATTATTTTCAATTGAAAGTGGTGTTTTTATAATTCCACTTTTTTGTTCTGCAACAATTGTATCAACCACAATTCCATTTTGTCCCGCATCACGCACTGGGTTAAAAACAACCATGCGCGATTCAATCGCAACCATAACAAAACGATATATAAACCAAATCGCCAATACACCCAAAACCGCCGTATAGAGAATTTTTTTTGTTTTTTTATCATCAAAATTTTTACCAAGTATTTTCATTATTATTCACCAAGTTTTTTGATTGATTCCGCCGACATTAAAATTTTATATTTCGCATTAAGAAGCGCGATATCCAATTGATACAAACCGTTCGATACATCCGCCAATTCCACCGCCGATGTCTGACCGGCCGCAAATCTATCAAGTGAAAAACCATATGCCTTGGCCGCCAAATTCCGCGCATTGGCAAGCCCCCCCAGGTTGTCACGCAAATGATTATATTGCTTTATCGCGTTTTCATATTTTTCAGATGTGATTTTTTTGGACTTGTCTAAATCCTGCCTGGCGGCCTCTGCATTCATAACATCAACCGTGGCATTTGCACGATTGACCCCGCCACTAAAAATCGGAACTTTTAACGCCAACCCCAAATACGCCGATTGCGAAGCATTACTGTTAAACATTGTTTTTAATTCTTTATCCATTGTCACATAATTATATGAACCAACCGCGGCAAGTGTCGGATACCCGTTTGCCCGTTGCGCGGATGCCTTGGATTCATACATTTTTACTTGCTGGTCTAAAATTTGCCATTCCGGGGTGTTGGCAAGTTTTTTATTTTCCATTTCCGGAAAACTTTCTGGGAATTCATCAATCAAATTTAACGGTTCATCTATATCAATCCCCGCCAAAATTTTTAGCATCCGATGCGCCGTATCGCGATTAAATTCCGCATCAGACAAATTTATTTCCTTGGTTGCGATATCCGATTCGATTTTCACCAAATTTCCACGACTTGCGCGTCCCGCACCCGTTAGTTTCTTTTTTGCGCCAACCGCATTTTTCAAATTTTTGCGCGCAATTTCAACAATTTCATCGGTCATTTTTGCGGTCCAATACAAATCCACCGCGGCATAGCGCACTTCGCGCGAAACCATTTCACGACTATATTCACTCATCTTTATCGCGTTACGCACACTGTCCACTGCATTACCGATTTTTCCAAAAGTATATATCGGTTGGGTTATTGTGACGCCCGCCATAAAGATATTATCCGGCACATCTATACTTTCGATTCCGGCAAGTTGCGGCACCAATCCACCGATTTCCGGCGGCAATTGCACACTAACCGAATCAAACGGTTTTTCCACATTGATTAAATTCATATACGTGGCGGTTCCTTCGATATTAAACCAACGGTTTGAATTCGCGACATCTAATGATGCCTGGGCCTTTTTTACATTGGCATCGGCCTTTTTCAAATCGTGTGATTCGGCGACAATTTTTTGCACTGCATCATCCAGTGATAAATCCATCGCAAAACCGTCTATACAGCAAAATCCGGCGTATAGCGCAAAAAGACAACCAAAAATTTTACGCATTTTTCGCCTCCAACTTTGCCAAAATTTCATTCATAGATTTAAAAGAACGAACCAATTCTTCTTCGTCCTTTTTATCAATATCTTTGAACATGGACCCAATCGCATTGTGCAACATTTCAATTATTTCCGCCGCAACCCGGCCCCCGCGTTCACTAACCGAATACCATGTATTGCGCCTATCATCTTCGTCCACCGCACGCAAAACCAAACCATCGTGTTCCATTTTACGAAACGCCGTACACAAATTCGGCGCCGGCACAAATTCGCGCGCCGCCAAATCCTTTAACCGCACCCGCCCCCCAAGGTACAGGCGAATCAGCAATTGCATTTGTGTCCGCGAATAATCGCTAAACGACATCTGACTGCGGTTTATGCGTTCGGACAATTTTGCGAACGACAATATATTTTTCCACATCAAAGAAACCAACTCTTTATGTGCCATTTTTACCCCCTATTTTTATTAAAAGCGACAATTATTATAATTTTTAATAATTAAAAATCAAGTCCTAAAATAACAAAAATTATTTTATTATTGCAAAAATCAGAAAACCTACTATAATCAAGACCGCTTTTGGGGTGTCGTCTAATGGTAGGACAAGAGATTTTGGTTCTCTTTATCATGGTTCGAATCCGTGCGCCCCAACCAAGATAAAAACATTAGAAAACCGGCATATACGTCGGTTTTTTTGTTCATTGGTTCTGTTTTTGCACATTTGATAAAAATGCTTTATTTTACTAACATTTTTTTGCTTCGGCACCTTGAAAACCAAAGGATTAAAACCTATGTTTACAAAGTGCAAAACAAAATGT